>DATEKT010000083.1:0-103916 GCA_035277305.1 Steroidobacteraceae bacterium
CCGGCTTCGAGCCGGTCCGCGAACAGTTCGCGGCGAACTTCCTGCGCGACGATCACTGCCGCGAGGTCGGCGCCGCGCTGAGCGTTTTCCACGGCGAACGCTGCGTCGTCGACCTGTGGGGCGGCTACACCGATGCTGCGCGCGCCGATCCCTGGCGCAAGGACACGCTCATCAACGTGTACTCGACGACCAAGGGCATTGCCGCCGTCTGCGTTGCCATTCTCGTCGACCGTGGCGCACTCGATTACGACGCGACCGTCGCGAGCGTGTGGCCCGAGTTCGCTCAGAACGGCAAGGAGCGCATCACCATCGCGCAGCTGCTCTCGCATCAGGCTGGACTTCCCGCCTTCGAGGACCCCACGGCCGTCACGGATCTCTACGACTGGAACGCGCGCTGCGCGGCGCTGGCCCGGCAGAAGCCGCGCTGGACGCCCGGCGAGAAGACGGCTTATCACCCGATCACGTTCGGCTATCTCGCCGGGGAACTCGTGCGGCGTGCGAGCGGCCGCAGCATCGGCAAGTTCCTGCAGGAGGAGCTGGCGCTGCCGCTCGAAGCGGATTTCTTCATCGGTCTCGATCCGGCGCTGGACGGCCGCGTCGCCGAGTTGCTCGCGCCGAAGAACCTGATGGATCCGAGCCTGCTGCCGGTGATCGAAGAGACGCGCCTGAGCGTCACGAATCCGATGATGCATCCGCAACAGGCGAGCACCAGCGCATTCCGCCGGGCCGAGCTGCCTGCGCTGAATGGGCATGGTTCTGCGGACGGCATCGCGCGCATTTACGCCATGCTCGCGAACGACGGTGCGTTTCAGCGCCACCAGGTCCTGTCACCCGCAACCATCGAGCGCATGACACGAGTGCGCAGCGAGCGGCCGGATTTGACCCTGGGCATGGCGGTGGGTTGGGCAGCAGGCGTGGTGTTGAACGGAGCGACCACGTTTTTCGGCCCGAACCCGCGCACCTTCGGGCACTCGGGCTGGGGCGGCTCGTTCGGCTGCGCGGATCGGCAACAGCGGCTCGCGATCGGTTACGTGTGCAACCAGATGGGACCGGATCTAGTCGGCGACGTGCGCGCACGCGAGCTGTGCGCGACGATTTACGAGTGTCTCTAGATCAGCTCGGCGTCCGTCTCGATTACGCTGCCCGCGCCCTTCTCCACGACGCGCGCCAGCGCGAGCGTCTGCGGCAGGATGTGATCGGCGTAGAAGCGTGCGCTCGCGATCTTGCCCGCGAGGAACTGCCGGTCCGCGCCCCCTTCAGAAAGCTTGCGCTCCGCGATCGCCGCTGACTTCGCCAGCAGCCAGCCACCCAGCGCGAAACCACAGAGTTTCAGGAACGGGATCGAGACAGCATACGCATCGGCCGGTGCACTCATCATCTGCTTCAGCACGATGCCCGCCGCACGGCGCGTCGTCGCAAGTGCCTCGATAGCAGCGGTCTTTGCGCCAAGCACCGCCTCATCCTTCGACTCCACGGCTTCGAGCTCGTGCGTCGCTTCCGCCAGCAGCGAGTACATCGCCGCACCCTGGTCGCGCGACAGCTTGCGATTCAGCAGATCGTTCGCCTGAATGCCGGTCGTGCCTTCGTAAATCGACGAGATGCGCACGTCGCGATACGGCTGCGCCGCTCCCGTCTCCTCGACGTAACCCATGCCGCCGTGAACCTGGATGCCGAGCGACGTGAGATCGATGCCCGATTCGGTGCTCCAGCCTTTCACGATCGGGATCAGCAGCGCTGCGCGCGCAGCGGCGCCCGTGGCAATCGTTTCGTCCGCGTGCCGCTCGCCTAGATCGAGCAGATAAGCAGCGTAGAGCGCGAGCGCACGCATTGCTTCGGTGTGCGACTTCATCGTCAGCAGCATGCGCTTCACGTCGGGATGATGAATGATCGGCGCCGGACCGTCGGCAGCCGCGACCGGAGGCCGGCCCTGAATGCGCGTGCGCGCCCACTCGGCCGCTTGCTGGAACGAGCGCTCCGCGAGCCCATAGCCTTCGAGACCGACCGCGAGCCGCGCCGCATTCATCATGATGAACATGTGCTTCAGGCCGGCGTTCGCCTCGCCGACGAGATAGCCGATCGCGCCGTCCTTCTGACCGTACGCCATCACGCAGGTGGGCGATGCGTGGATGCCGAGCTTGTGCTCGATGGAGATGCAGCTCACGTCGTTGCGCTCGCCGGGCGAGCCGTCCTTGCGCGGCAGGAACTTCGGCACGAGGAACAGCGAGATGCCCTTTACGCCGCCGGGCGCGCCATCGATGCGAGCGAGCACCAGGTGCACGATGTTCGGCGTGAAGTCGTGCTCGCCGTAGGTGATGAAGATCTTCTGGCCGAACAGCTTGTAGTGATCGCCGGCCGGTACCGCACGCGTGCGCACCTGCGCGAGATCCGAGCCCGCCTGCGGCTCCGTGAGATTCATGGTGCCGGTCCACTCGCCGCTGATCAGCTTCGGCAGATACGTCTGCTGCTGCGCCGGCGTGCCGACTTGCTCCAGCGCCTCGATCGCGCTGTGCGTGAGCATCGGACATAACTTGAACGCGCAGTTCGCGGAGGTCCAGATCTCCTCGACTGCGCTCGCCAGCACGTGCGGCATGCCCTGCCCGCCGAACTCCAGTCCGTGCGAGAGCGACGGCCAGCCGCCCTCGACGAACTGCGCATACGCCTCCTTGAAGCCCGGCGGCGTCACGACGCCCTGCGGTGTCCACTTCGCGCCATCGCGATCGCCCGTCCGGTACAGCGGATCGAGGATCGACTCGGCGAAGCGGCCCGCTTCGGCGAGCACGCTGTCCGCGAGGTCGGCGGAGTAATCGCCGAGATCGCGGCAGCTCTGCAACTCGCCGTCGCCGATCAGGTCATGAAGTACGAACTGGAGGTCTTTGAGCGGTGCGCGGTACATGCCGCAATTCTAGCCTCTACTGGGCCGCCGCGCGGTTGCACGTCTCCAGGTCGCGGGGATCCATCTCGCGGCCGCGGCTGAAGAACCGCGTCAGCTTGCCGAGAGAGGCCGCCACTTTGCGGCATTCCTTCATATAAGAATCCAGCGAGTTGCGCCGCTCGGCCTTGCCCACGCACTTGTCCGCCTCGCACCGCCAGGCGACTCCATCCACGTCCTTGTCGGTTGTCGTTCCGACCGCAGTGGCGAGAGTCGCCTCCGCCTGGTATGGACCGGCCTGCGCGGCTCCGGCCGCCGGCACGATGGCGCTCGCACCGAGCCCCATCACGCAGACCATCGAAAATCTCAGCGTCTCGAGCTTCGTCATTCGCATTCCTCCGGGCACTTCGGGTCGGCGTGCACTCTAGGGAATCGCGCACGCGCGACCAATCGTTCCGGACGAATGAGTGACGTGAAGTTTGATCAAGAATGGGCCGCAGTTCCGTGCTGCGGTTCTGGCAACGAGTCAGCTCAGCGCGCGACGCGATTGCAGGCGTCGAGATCGCGTTTGCTCAGTTCCTTCCCGCGGCTCGAGAAGCTCGCGAGCTTGCCGACCGCTGCTGCCAGCCTTTTGCACTCGTCGACGCGCGAGCCCGCGGCCCTGCGTCCGCCGGACGTGCCGACGCATTTGTCTGCCGTGCAGCGCCAGTTGACGCCATCGATCTCGGTGTCTGTCGCGGCCGGCACCGCCCTCACCAGCGACGCCTCGGCCAGGGAATCAGCCGCCAGAATCTGCGTCGTACCGCCAGTCGCAATCATTCCGAGCATCACTGCCCGGGCCGCCGCCATGCGCATCGTCCTCTCCACTTCAGCCTCGTCCGAGTCGGGCGGAAGTGTAATGACAATCGCGCGAAGTGCACCGTGCGCTGCGCCAAAGCGAGAACCAGGTCCGGCGCCGGTGGAACGGGCGCCGCGGTCGGGCGCCCGTCCTGCGGAAAAATCAGGTGCTGGGCGTTGCGCCTTGCATCGCGCGATTCAGCTCATCGATCGTCGTCGTGCGGCCGTGCACGCTGGCGATGCGATCGACGCCGAGCTTCAGCTCCTGCAGCTTCTTCGCAAAGCTGACGGTCGATGCCTGCGGCGGTCCCGCGGACGCGTCGTTCGGCGGCATGAAGAACAGGTCGCCCTGGAACACGACGCGCTCCCTCGGCAGGTATGCGACCACCATGTCGCGCGCATGCGGATTCGGCCCGATATTCAGCAGTTCCAGCGTGCGCTCACCGTCGGTGATGACGCGCTTGCCGCGCTCGACGAACAGGAACTCCGGCTTGCGTGGATTTTTGGCGAGGCGATCGAGCTGCGGCGCAGCCGCCATCATTTCCACGACTTCGCGATTGCTCTGCGTCGTCACGACCGTGGCGCCTTCGGCGATGAAGCTGCGCAGGCCGCCGATGTGATCGCCATGATGATGCGTCATCGCGACGTAACGGATCGGCTTGCCCGGAATGGCCGCCTTGATGCGCTTGATCACTTCGTCGGCGCCGGCGCTCGAGCCGGGCGCTTCGACCGCGACGATGTAGTCCTTGAACGCAACGGCCAGCGTGTTCTGATTCTGGCCCGCGACGTTCTGAATCACGAAGACACCATCGGCGAGCTGCTCGACGCTCTCATCGAGATTGTCAGGCAGCGCCGCGACGCGCTGGTAGCCGTCGGCCGCGACGTCGAAAGACTGGTCGGTGATCGCCGGGTTCAGCTCGACTTTGAGCTTCGCGCTGACCGTGAGGTCGTTCGCCTGCCGCGTGCGCCAGGTCTGCGGCACCTGGAAATTGCCGGCCCGCACGTAGTCGCCGAACATGATCTCCGAGGCTTCTTCGCCGGTGAATGGATCGACGAAGAGCAGCTCGTACTTGGACACGAGATGGGTCGCAGAGTCGACGTACACCGCCACTTGCTGCGTGTCCGCCATCACGAAGGTGAACACGTCCTGCGGCTTGCCTTCGAACGTATCCTGGCCGAGCGAGCGCAGCGAGTTGGTCCGATCGAGCGCTTGCCGGAGCAACAGGTGCGGAATGCGGCGGTAGTACTGCACGAACTGTTGCTGACTCGACTGCGCGACTGGAATCGGCGTGATCGTGTGCGCGCGCAGATCGTAGTTCGCGCCCTGCCCGCCCTTGATGACGATACTGTTGTGGCCCTCGAAGCCGGCGCCCGAGGCCTCCTGCTCCAGCAGCAGACGGTTGTTCTTCAGATCGAGCAGCAGCGTTTCCTTCTGCGTGCCCGACTCGAACGGCGGCGCGGCCGTGGTCATCTGCAACCGCGGCCAGGTCTCGCCGTCGAACTGCAGGCGCACGACATCGATCGAGCGCAACGCGTCGGCGCCGCCGATCGCGGCCACCGCGCGATCCAGCACGCCGCGTGCCGTCGCCTGCGAGCGCTCAGCCAGGGTTTCGGGATTGTTCATAGCGGTATCGGCGTGCACGGTGCACGCCGCAAGCAGCAACAACGCTGTCGCTTTTCGCAGCATGAGAGATCCTCCTTCCAGGATGCCGCGACGCTAGGCGTGCGGTGCGGGAGGATCAATCGAAATGCGCCGGAGTGAGGGCGCGTCGCGGCGAACGGTGTCGGCCGAGCGATCGGTGCAACGCGCCGCGGACCTACTTGGCCGGCAGGTTGTAGAACGCTGCGCCACCCCAGTACGGCGGCGCCGCGGGAATGCCCGCGAGCAGCGTATTGTTGTACAACGCGAGCGTTTCGCCGTGGCTGACGTCGTTCACCATCATGCGGGCCGCCACCAGCGAGCCGCCCGACCAGTGGTAGTCGATCACGTAGCCCGGCTCGAAATCGTCTACCTGGTACGGCGCGCCGATCACGACATGCGTGGCAGATGCGGCGACCTGGTAGCCGAAGGTCGCATACCAGTTCAGCTGCCGTGCGCCCGGATGCAGTTTCTGTTGCTCGATCCACGTCGCTCCGCTGCGTACGAACAAGTACGCGGAGCCGCCTGCGCGATGATTCTGCTCGCTCGGCACTTTGCTGGGATCGCCGGGCACCCAGTTAGCGGACGGTGCGCCGACGACGAGAACGCCGCTCGCGAGATCGACTGCGTGACCGAAGTCGTCGCCGCGACGACCGTCGTTGGCGAGTAGCTTCTGCCGCTGGACGCATCGCGTCTCTGTGCAGTTGAAGATGTAGGCGGCGCCCTGCCCGGCGTTGTAGCCGGGCGCGGTGACGGCGACCGTGCTGCTGTAGACCGCGACTCGCTCACCGAAGCGATCGCTGGAAACAGCGTCTGGCGCAGTGAACCGGGCGATGCGCCGGAACGTGCCGTCGGCATTCATGTGAAACGCGTAGACCGCGTCACCCGTCGAATCGCTGGCGCCCACGACGACCGTGTTCCAGTGCAGATCCAGGTCGCGCACTTGCACGGCGCGGCCAAACGGCAGTTTGCCGGCTTCGCGCCACTTGCCCGACTGCAGCTTGAAAATGTAGACGGCGGTGCGCGAGCTGATCAGCGAACACATGTTGCAGATCGCAATGTGCTCGCCGAAACCGGCGCCTGCCGTGGCGTTGCTTGCAGTGAGCGTCTGGAACCGAACCCAGTGGCCCGAGGTGTTGCGCACGAGCGCCGCAACGCGGCCCTTCTCGCCGAAGGCGCCCGGCATGCCCGCGAGTGCGATATTCCCCTGCAAGGCGAGGCCCGCGCCGTAGAACGGCGGGTCCGGCACGTGACTGGCGTCGTCGATCGCGTCGGTGCCGTCCGGCCCGAGCATGTCCACCGGCTCGAGCTGCGGCAACTCGGCGTGCGCGAGCGAAATGCCAGCGAGCGCCAGGATGGACGCTGCGATCCGGCAACGGACTGAAGCAATGGTCACGGAAACTCTCCCACATTTATCGTGCTTGTCGCGAGCCAAAACGAAAAATGTGCGCACTTGTTCCCGGGTGCGACGCACATCGGCGACGTGTGCGGACACAGCCGACAGTCGTGTCGAAAGAATCCGCGCGACGCGCTCGCGAGGGAACCGCCGCGCGCACAGTGCCATTCTCTGATCTCCCCCACCGAGGAGACAGACCATGACGACGACCACGGGACACACGTCCGCGATCCGCGCATCCAAAGTGATCGGCACCAACGTCAAAGACAGCGCCGGCGAGCGCATCGGCGAAGTCAAAGACGTCGTGCTCGACAAGCAATCGAACAACATCCTGTTCGGCGTCGTGAGCTTTGGTGGCGTGCTGGGCATGGGCGAGAAATTCCACCCGGTGCCCTGGGCCGCGCTCGACTACAGCGAGACCGAAGGCGCGTACATCATCAACCTGACGAAAGAGCAGCTGAAGGCGGCGCCGGCGGATTCGATCGAAGAGCTGACCCGCGGCGACGGCCAGGCGTACCGCGACCGCGCGTTCGACTACTACAAGGTGCCTCGCGCGTAGTCCGTTTCGCTCTTCTCCCGCAGCGCCGCCCCTGTAGACTCACTGGATGGATCTACAGCGCAAGCTGGCGGTGCTGGCGGACGCGGCGAAGTACGACGCTTCCTGCGCTTCGAGCGGGTCGGCCAGGCGCCACTCGCTCGGAGCACGGGGAATCGGGTCGACCGAGGGCATGGGCATCTGCCACAGCTACGCGCCCGACGGCCGCTGCATCTCGCTGCTGAAGATCCTGCTCACCAACTTCTGCATCTACGACTGCCTGTATTGCGTCAACCGCCGCTCCAGTAACACGCCGCGCGCGCGCTTCAGCGTCGAAGAGGTCGTGCAACTGACGCTCGACTTTTACAGCTGCAACTACATAGAAGGCCTTTTTCTCAGCTCCGGTGTCATTCGCAACGCGGACTACACGATGGAGCAACTCGTTCGCGTCGCGCGGCTGCTGCGCGAGCAGCACGACTTTCGCGGTTACATCCATCTGAAGACGATTCCGGACGCCAGTCCCGAGCTGCTGGCGCAGGCGGGGCGGTACGCCGATCGCGTCAGCGTCAATATCGAGCTGCCGAGCGAGGCCAGTCTCGCGCGACTCGCGCCCGAGAAGAACGACGGCACGATCCGCCGCTCGATGGCGCATCTGCGCGAGCACATCGACGAAGCGGCAGCGGAGCGCACCGCGCCGCGATTCGCCCCGGGCGGACAGAGCACTCAGCTGATCGTCGGCGCGGATGACGCGTCCGATCGCGCGATCATGGAGAAGAGCACGGTGCTCTACAGCTCGTATCGCTTGCGGCGCGTCTACTACTCGGCATTCAGTCCGATCCCGGACTCGTCCGGGCTGCTGCCGCTCAAGGCTGCGCCGCTGATGCGCGAACACCGGCTGTACCAGAGCGACTGGCTGCTGCGCTTCTACGGTTTTCAGGCGAACGAATTGTTCGCGCAGCCGAGCGGCATGCTCGATCTGCAGATCGATCCGAAGCTCGCGTGGGCTCTGCAGCACCGCGAGCAATTCCCCGTCGACGTGAACGCCGCGCCGCGCGAAATACTGCTGCGAGTGCCGGGTCTGGGAGTCCGCGCAGTGAACCGCATCGTTCGCGCGCGACGGGTCCGGCGCATTCGCGCCGAGGACTTGCGTCGACTACGGGTGCCGCTCGAGCGCGTCCTGCCTTTTGTCGTACTGCCAGGCCATGTTCCGCGTGTGCTGGATGACGCCGGACTGGAGCGGCGCCTTCGCGCCGAGCCCGCGCAGATGTCTCTGCTTCCCGCTGCCGATGCATAGCGTCGAGCTGGCAGGGCCGGCGGACTTTTCAGGCTGGCGCACCGCTGCACGCGGATTGGTATGCGCCGACGTGCGGCCAGACGACATCGAATGGCTGCACGGCGCGGAAAGTGCGTCTTTGTTCGCCAGCGCCGCGCCCCCTGCCTCTCCACACAACGAAGCAACGTTCAAGGTTACGCGTGGATTCGTCGAGCTGGCAGGGACCGTTGCGCTCCACAAAGACCATTCCAAGTTTGCACTGCTGTATCGGCTGCTGTGGCGTCTGCGCCGCGAGCCGCAACTCCTGGCAGATACGCTGGACCCGGACGTCGCGCGTGCTCACGCCCTGCGCAAAGGGGTCGAGCGCGATATCCACAAAATGCACGCGTTCGTGCGCTTCCGCGAGATTGCTACGGACGGAGGGTGCCGTCGTCTCGCATGGTTCGAGCCGGAGCACTACATCGTGGCAGCGGCCGCGCCGTTCTTCGTCAGACGGTTCGCAAACTTCGCGTGGTCGATCCTCACTCCGCACGATAGCGCCCACTGGGATACGCAGACACTGGCGTTCGGACCGGGTGGACGACGCGGCGACGTGCCGGCTGCCGACGCATCGGACGATCTCTGGCGCACGTACTACGCCAGCATCTTCAACCCAGCCCGCCTGAAAGTTGCAACGATGCGCCAGCACATGCCGAAGAAGTACTGGCGCAACCTGCCGGAGAGCTCGGTGATCCCGCAACTGATCGCCGCCGCGAGCGCTCGCACCACTGCAATGATCGACAAAGCGCCGACACCTTCGCGCGCTACGCGTGACGCATTCCGCGACGAAATGCCGGCACCGCGTCAGGCTGAATCTCTGGCGTCGGTTCGCGTTCAGGCTCAGCAATGCCGGGATTGTCCCTTGTGGCGAAATGCTACGCAGGCCGTATGCGGCGAAGGACCGCAGACAGCTGCGATCGTTCTGGTCGGCGAGCAACCGGGCGATCAGGAGGACATTGCCGGCCGGCCTTTCGTCGGACCGGCCGGACGGCTGCTGGACCGTGCATTGTCGGACGCTGGCATCGATCGCCAGCTCACATACGTCACGAACGCGGTGAAACACTTCAAGTTCGAGCCGCGCGGCAAGCGACGTATCCACAAGAAGCCCAGCGAGCTGGAAGTGGGCGCGTGCAATCAGTGGCTGCGACGCGAGCTGCAGCTGATCCAGCCAAGGATCGTCGTGGCCCTCGGCGCAACGGCTGCTCGCGCATTGTCAGGGCGCACGGTCGCAATCGGCGAGAATCGCGGGCGGGTTTTTGCGGCCGGCGCGGGAGCAACCGACTTACTCATCACCGTGCATCCGTCATATCTGCTGCGCCTGCCCGACGCAAGCCAGGAGGCCGAGTACGCGAAGCTCGTTGCGGATCTTACGTCAGCGTCTGCGCATGCCAGCGCAGGTGATCGTCGATGAACGTGGAGATGAAGTAGTACGAGTGATCGTAGCCGTCGCGCATCCGCAGCGTCACCTGCTGACCTGCCGCGCGCGCGGCTTCGACGAATCGCTGCGGCTGCAGCTCGCGCTCGAGAAACGAATCGGCCGCGCCCTGCTCGATCAGGATATGCGCGCTCGAAGGCTGCTTGCGCACGAGCTCGGTCGCGTCGTATGCCGACCACGTGGAGCGGTCGCTGCCGAGATACGCAGTGAACGCTTTCTGACCCCACGGCACCTGCGAAGGCGCAACGATAGGCGAGAACGCCGACACGGAGCGATAGCGCTGCGGATGCTTCAGATGCAGCGTCAACGCGCCGTGGCCGCCCATCGAATGACCGGTGATTCCCTGTCGCGCAAGATCCGCGGCGGGGAAGTTCGCGGCGATTTCCTGCTGCAACTCGTCGACGATGTACTGATCCATGCGGTAGTGCTTCGACCACGGCTCCTGCGTGGCGGTGAGATAGAAGCCCGCCCCTTTGCCCAGATCGTAGGCCGGATCGTCGGCGACGTCGTCGCCGCGCGGCGAAGTATCCGGCGCGATGACCATGAGGCCGAGCGCTGCAGCGGTGCGCTGCAGGCCGGCCTTGGTCATCACGTTCTCCCACGTGCACGTCAGGCCCGACAGGTACCACAGCACCGGAACGCGCTGCGACTGCGCTTGCGGCGGAGAGAACACCGCGAAGCGCATGTCGCAATTACAGGCCTGCGAGCGATGCTCGAAGACGGTCAGCGTGCCCTCGAAACAGCGCCAGCTGTCCTTCTTCGTCACCGTCACTTCAGAACGCCCTTCGCCTTCGCCGTGTGAGTTGCAATGGCATCCATCAGCGGCGGCGACAGTGCATCATAGGGCTCGAGGCCGAGCTCTTTGAGCCGCGCGCGCACCTGGCCCATCTTCGCGGGATCGAAGCCGGACTCGATGATGCTCGACACGAACGCCGCGAACTCGGGCGCCGACCAGCCGGAATCCGCCGACAGCTCGGTGTGAATGAAATCGAGGCCGTAGAACGGATGACCCTTGTTCTCGATGCGCCCGTACATGTGCACGCCGCAACCGGTGCAGGCGTAGCGCTGGATCGGCGCATCGGCATTGACGATCTTGAGCTTCTCCTTACCCGAGGTGACCTCGACCTTGTCGCGCCCCACGACCGCGACCTGCGAGAACGTCGCACCGGCCGGCTTCCAGCACTTGGTGCAACCGCAGACGTGGTTGTGCGCCGTTTGCGCCGAGATGCGTACCGTCACCGGTCCCTGTGCGCATTTGCACTTCAACGTGCCGCCGGCGAACGAAGCGGACCCCTTCTTTACGCCGCCGTCGACGGCAGGATGGATACCAATGGCCATGGGACCTCCGGTTGGGAATGGTCTTGTTGGGGGAGAGCCGAAGGCGCCTATGAAGCGCGCCGCCGGGCCGGGTGTCAATCCACCCGGCGGATCAGGCCGGCGCGATCCGATCGATGGCCGCAAGCTCTGTCGCGCTGAACGTCAGCTGCCGCAGTGCCGCCAGATTTTCACGTAACTGCTCGACGCTGCTCGCACCGACCAGGGCGGACGTCATGCGCGGATCGCGCAGTACCCAGGCGATCGCGAGCTGCGCCAGAGTCTGGCCGCGCGCCACCGCCAGCTCGTTCAGCGCACGGACCTTGCCCATGATGTCCGGGGTGATCTCGTCAGCCTTGAGGAAGACGCTATGGGTCGCGCGCGAACCGGCAGGAACGCCCGCCAGGTAGCGGCTCGAGAGTACGCCTTGCGCAAGGGGCGAGAAGGCGATCATGCCGGCGCCGACCTGCTCGGCGGCGTCGAACAGCCCACCTTCGATCTTGCGATCGAGCATGTTGTACCTGGGCTGGTGAATGAGCAGCGGGACATGCAGCGCACGCAGCACCGCCGCCATCTGGCGCGTCTTCTCAGGCGAGTAGGCGGAGATGCCGGCGTATAGCGCCTTGCCTTGCCGAACCGCCGTCGCGAGCGCGCCGGCCGTCTCTTCCAGCGGCGTGTCGGGATCGAAACGATGCGAGTAGAAAATGTCGACGTACTCGAGTCCCATGCGCTGCAGGCTCTGGTCGAGGCTCGCGAGCAGATATTTGCGCGAGCCGCCGCCCTGCCCGTACGGTCCCGGCCACATGTCCCAGCCCGCCTTGGTCGAGATGATCAGCTCGTCCCGGTACGGCCGGAAGTCTTCGCGGAACAAGCGGCCGAAGTTGGTCTCGGCGCTGCCGTACGGCACACCGTAGTTGTTCGCCAGATCGAAGTGCGTGACGCCCAGGTCGAACGCCGTGCGCAGAATCGCGCGCTGCCGGTCGAGCGGCGTCTCCGCGCCGAAGTTGTGCCACAAACCGAGCGAGATCGGCGGCAGTTTCAACCCACTGCGACCGGCGGTCCGGAACGGCGCATTGGTGTAACGATCTTCAGCTGCTGTGTATGACATCTGTGTCGATCTCCCGCGGGATTCACCTGGGCGGCGCTCCCTCCGGTTGCGCAGCCCTTGGATCAGGCTCCAGCCTGACTCCTCGCGACTTCGATAATTTCCAGCCCCGCCACCGCGTCCTGCGGATCCACCGGCGCCGGCGCACCGTCCCTCAACGCAGCGACGACTCCAGCATAAAACTTCTGATACGCACCCGGTTCGCTGCGCACCGGCACTGCCGCGTCGCCGGCGCCCAGCAGACCCCATCGCTCACGAGGCTCCTCACCCCAACCCGGCTGATCGGGGCGGCCTCCGCTGCGCAGCGCAGCTTCCTGCACATCGCCATGCACCTTCAGATATGCCGCGCGCGAACCGAGCACTCGCATGCGTGCGATCGGCTGTGCACTCAGCGATGTCGCGGTCAGATGCGAGCGAACGCCGGATGCGTGCGTGAGCGCGAGAAACACGTCGTCATCGACTTGCATGCCAGGCCGTCGGCGATCGAGCTCCGCGTACACATGCGTCACCGGACCGAACAAATGCAGCGCCTGGTCGATGAGGTGCGTACCGAGGTCGTAGAGCAGCCCGCCTGCGAACTCCGGCTCGCCGCGCTCGCGCCATCCGCCTTTCGGCTCCGGACGCCACCGCTCCAGTCGCGACTCGAATCGCAACACGTCGCCGAATGCCTGCTCGGCGAGCAGACGCTGGACGGTCAGCATTTCGCTGTCCCAGCGCCGGTTGTGGTAGACGGTCAGCATCAGGTTCTGTCGCTGCGCCTCGTCGATCACCTGCCGTGCTTCGGCTGCATGCGCTGTGAACGGCTTGTCGACGACGACCGGCAACCCTGCGGCCAGCGCTTCCATCGCCAGCGAGACGTGCGAGTTGTTGCTCGTCGTGACCACGACGACATCGTGATCCTGCGCCCCGTCCCACACGGCTTGCACCGAATCGACGATGTTCGCTTGCGGATGTTCGCGAGCCGCCTGGCTGCGACGCTGCGGGTCGCGCGTCACGATGGTCGCAAGCCGCATGCGCGGCGTGGTCGCAATCAACGGCGCATGAAACGCAGCACCGCCCAGGCCATAGCCGATGAGCGCGACGCGAACGTCTGAATCAGCGGGCGGCATCGATCCTCTTCCGCATCTTGGGCGCCGGCCGGAAGCGCGTCGGGACTTCGCCGACCGCGATGAAGCCGCACGAATCGTAGAAGCCGAGCGCGCGTATGTTCGCGGTCACCCAGAGATTGGCGGCGCCATCCGCCCTGGCTATGCGCTCGGCTTCCCCGACCAGTGCGCGACCGATGCCGTGCCGCCAGTAAGTCGGCTCGACGAACAGGCCATCGAGCTCGGCGTCACCGTCGTCACGCCGCAGCACGACTGAAAAGCCGAGCAACTGCCCGTCGCTCTCCGCAACGACAGTGCGGCCGCCGGTGATCTGATCAACCGGCAACTCGATCGCATCAGGGTTCGCGAGCAGCGCGGCGCGGTCCTCTTCCCACATCAGTGACGCGCGGCGTTGCAGATCTTCGAGCGCACTGCGCTCGGCGGGAACGGCAAGTCTGAAGGTGGGCGACGACACCCACCCATCGTACTCATCTGGCCTCGACGATGTCACCCGAATCCGGGCTCGTGCCGTCGGCGCGGGCGCGCGTGGCGCCGAGCAGGCGGTCGAAGTCTACGAACTGCGAGGGAACGCCCTCGCCTTCCGTCCCGGCGCTCGTGGCCAGCTCGTAGTGCAGGTGCGGGAACAGCGACGAGCCCGACGTGCCGACCTGCGCGATCGGCTGGCCGGCGCGCACCTTGTCGCCCACCGCAACCTTGACGCTGCCGGGCTTCAGATGGCCGAGATGACTGAACTCGCCGTTGCCGTGGTCGATCACGATGTAGTTGCCGAAGATCACCATGCCGTTCGCCTTCACTGCCTCGAGGCTCATTTCCCCCGAGCCTGCCTCGGCGACTCCGTCCGCAACCGCCACGATCTTGCCGTCGCCGGGCGCGAGCACTGGGCGCCCGTAGGAGAAATGATCCTCGTTCTTCTCGCCGTCGCCGCGATAGCGGACGCCATCTGCATCGACGACGGTGAAGTCATACGAATAGCGTGCCGCGTTGGTCCTGAAGCCGATCTGGACCGCGACCGGGTGATCGAAGTCGAAGCGGCGATGATGCGAGTAGAAATCATGGCCGTCCCACACCAGCAGCCGTCCGTCGAGCGGCAGCCGCAGGCGCGTCCTGGTCGCGTATGGCTTCGGCTCGACGCGCACGCTCTGCACGACGTCGGCCCCGTTCTCGACGGCGAAGCGGAAGGTGTAGTCCAGCGTCGCGAGCGGCCACTGCGCGGCCAGCGTGTGAAACGGATTGAACAGCGTGAGTCCGCCGCCGGCAGTCACCTTGCGGTTCGGGACAATGGTGATACCCGGTTGAATGCCGTTGTCGTTGAGCTCGAGTCTGGCGATCAGCGCGCCGCCGCGATCGCGCACGGCAACCTGCACTACGCGCAGCTCGAGCGCCTGCGTGCCGCGATTGGCAATCCTGAAATCGCAGTTCATCGCCTGACCGTACAGCGTGCGCTCCAGGAGCGGCTGCGCCGGCACGACACTGATCTGCAGAGGTTGCGCTTCAGCGGCGAATGCGGTCGGAATCATCAGCGCGGCCATCACGGCCGCGCTTGCGAGTAAGCCAGCTTTCATCGCTCGTTCTCCCCGAGTGTGATCCTGCGGAGACTGCGACGCGAAGCCGGCGGAAAAGGTTGCAACCCTCGCTAGATCCGTCCGAGGAGCAGGAGGATGAGCAGCACGACGACCACGACACCGAGCAACCCGCTCGGACCGTAGCCCCAGCTACGGCTGTGCGGCCAGCTGGGCAATGCACCGATGAGCAGCAAGACGAGAATGATCAGCAGGATCGTGCTCACGCGAGGCTCCGACTCGTTTGTGTTGTCAGCACAATGCGTGCGCGAGCCGGAAAGTTTCCCCTAGTGCCCGCTGGATCGCAGTTGCAGGTCCCAGTAGATCGCCAGGAACAGCGCGACGGAGAACGGCGTGACGAACGGGCTCGACACGAGACTGACCAGCAGGTCGCCGATCAGGCCCATCCGCGCGAGGTTCGCGCTGCCTCCGCCGAGCACCTGCACAGCGGTCACTCCGCCGACGACCAGCGCTACGATCGCGTAGATCACGATGAGCAGGAGAGCTCCCACCACCAGCACCGCATTCGTATGCCACCACTTACCCCAGACCAGGTGATGACTCGCGGTCAGCGCCGCGATCGGGCCCTTGTTCTCGAACAGATTCGTGGCGACGAACAGCAGCAGGCTGACGCCCGGAATGACGGAGATGATCGTCAGCAGCACGCCGAGGCTCACCGCGACCGGGTTGTTGCGGGACATGAGTGTCGGCACGATCAACAGGAACGGACCGATGCCGACCACGACGACATAGAGCACGAGCGACACCAGCAACGATGGCAGGTGCCGCAACGACTTCAGCAACGAAGCTGCCGTGCTCATGTCGCTGTCGCTGGCGATTGCAGCCATTTTCAGAGATACCGCCGCTGCGACAAACATCATCCCGACGCCGCCCACGGCGCTCACGAGCAGATAACCCGGGCTCAGCATCAGGCGGATCATCCCGAACGGGTCGCTCAGATCGACGCCGCCCTTCACGAAAACGTAGAGGGACCCTGGCGCGCTGACGAGCGCCATCAGCAACGACAGCGGCAGCACCTTGACGACTGACGCCTTGCTCAGCTTGACGGCCGTATCCAACACGCCGTCGACACGCTGCGGTCGAGTGGGTCGGATCGTCACCGATGCGTTCTTCATGCGTGGATACGATAGCATTCCCGCGCCATGGTCTTTCCTTACATCTGTCGCGCCGTATTGATTTCGGTGCTCGGCGCGTGCGCGGCGAGTCCGTCGATCGCCGCAGAGCGAGTCGTGGCGTACGTCACCGGCTGGGAAAAGCCGCCGGACATTCCAGCTGCGAAGCTCACGCACATCAACTACGCATTCGCGCGAATCGACGCCGAGGGCCAGGCGATCCTTCCGCATCCGGGCGCCGCCGGCAATCTCGCGCTCCTGCGCTCGCTGAAGGTGAAGAATCCCGAGCTCAAGATCCTGATCTCGGTGGGCGGCTGGGAGGCCGAAGGATTCTCCGATGCGGCCGTGTCGAAGGCGTCGCGCGAGAAGTTCGCCCGCAGCGTCGTCATGCTGTTGCGCGAGCATTCGCTCGACGGCGTCGATCTCGATTGGGAATATCCCGGCCAGAGCGTCTCGGGCATCAAGTCGCGGCCGCAGGACAAGCAGAATTTCACTGCACTGCTGCGCGAGGTTCGCGCGCAACTCGGCGACCGCTACCTGCTGACGATTGCCTCCGCCGATCGCGAGTACTTCCAGTTCACGCAGATGGACCGGCTGCACGTCTATCTCGACTGGATCAACGTGATGAGCTACGACTTCTTCAATAGCCTCACGCCGACCACCGGACATCATGCCGGGCTGTATGCTTCGGCCTTCGCGGCGCCGACCGATCGCAACGCCGACGCATCAGTCAAGCAGCATCTCGCCGCGGGCATTCCGCCGCAGAAGCTGGTGCTGGGCGTCGCGTTTTACGGGCGGGGTTTCGCCGGCGTGGCGCCGCTTCACGATGGCGTGAACCAACCCTACGAGCGGTTCGAAGCGGCGCATCCGTATTCCGAGCTGGTGCAGAAGTTCATCGACCGCGATGGGTTCGTGCGCGAATGGGATGCGCAGGCCCGGGCGCCGTTCCTGTGGAACGCGCAGACGCGCGCGTTCATCACCTATGACGATCCGCAGTCGATCTCGATCAAAGCCGAGTACGTGCGCGCGCACCATCTCGGCGGGATCATGTTCTGGGAGCTGAGCCAGGACGCGGACGGCGTGCTGGTCGATGCGATCGTGAAGGCACTGAGATGACGTTCACTTGATCTCGTACACCAGGTTGATCGTCGTCAGCGTATCGGTCTTCTCGAATCCCACCTGCGGATCGGTGTTGTAACGCACCGAGTAGCCGACCGCGAGCGCCAGCACGTCGGTCATCTTCACCTGCAGCGCCAGGTCGTTCTGCACGAACGTGTTGTCCGCGCCCGCTTCCAACACGAACTTGTCGAGCAGCGAGGTCGTCGGGGTGAAACTGTGGTCGTAGTCGAGCGTGCCGCGGAACACGACTTCGCTGTCGCTCTCGCCGGGCGCGATCAGCGCGCCGGTGACTTCATCGAAAGCGTCCTGGGTCTCGAAGAACTTGTAGCCGACGCCGGCGGTGCCGGTGAACTTGGTGACATCGGTGTCGATGATCTTGCGACCGTAACCGGCCGAGACGGTGGCCTGGTACTCGAAGCCGCTGAACCGGTCGTCTTCGTAGCGCCCCGCGCCGAACCAGAAGTCGCGCGGACTGTAGTTGTAGTCGGTCTGCTCGAGGACTTCCCAGCGCTGCGCTGTCGTGCCATCCGGTTCCGAGGACGCATACAGCGCCGCGGCGCCGAACTGGTGCTTCCATTTGTCGATTTCGTTGGCCAGCGCCAGCTTGACATTCGCGGTCTTCGTGTCCGTATTGCCGCTGGCGATGACCAGCCCGGCCTCGCCTTTGCCGCTCCAGTCCGCATGCGCCGGCAACCCAGCAAGCAAAGCGACAGCCACGGACACAGCCGATGTGATCGATACGCGCATGAGGATCGCTCCAGGATCTTCTTCTTGAAGGTGCGGCATTATACGCAGCGAGCGGGTGACAATCTTCGAGGGGAGCTCTGCATGGAGTCCAGCGTCACTGTCGACGTCGACCGGGTGCTCGAGTCATCGAAGCTGCGCGGTCCCGCGCTCGTGGTGCTGCTGTGCGCCTCGTCGTGCCTGATCCTCGATGGCTTCGATATTCAGGCGGTCGGATTCGTGGCGCCCGCGCTCGTCGGCGCTCTGCACGTGGAACGCGCGGCGCTCGGGCCGGCGCTCGCTGCTTCGCTCGCAGGCATGGCGCTCGGCGCTGCGGGCATCGGCGCGCTCGGCGATCGATGGGGTCGGCGTAATACGCTGATGCTCAGCACCGCATTATTCGGCGCCGCCTCGCTGCTCGCAGCAACGGCAACGACTGTCGCGACACTCGCGGTCTGGCGATTCATCACCGGCATCGGCCTTGGCGGCGCGTTGGCGACTGCAACTGCGCTCATCGCGGAATTCGCACCCCGCAAGCTGCGCTCGCAAGCGATCGGCGCCGTGCAGATCGGTGTGCCGATCGGCGGCATGTTCGGCGCAATGCTCGCTGCGGAGCTGATCCCTGCGTATGGCTGGCGCAGCGTCTTCGTAGTCGGCGGAGTGCTGCCGCTGGTTGCGGTCGCTGTCATGTATTTCGTGCTGCCGGAATCTCCACGGTTTCTCGCGACACGGCCGCATGCGCGCGAATCGCTGGCGCGCCTGCTGGCGCGCATCGATCCAGGCAGCCGCTATTCCGCCACCGACGTGTTCGTGCTCGGTGAGGAACCACGCCCGACGCAGGCCGGGATCGTCGCCTTGTTCTCGCCGCAGCTGCGCTGGGATACGGCCGTCGTGTCACTGGCATTCCTGATGAACACCTATGCGGTGTACGCCTTCTTCAGCTGGGCCCCACTCGTGCTGACGTCGCTGGGCTTCGAGCTCGCGACAGCCGTGCGCGGTCTGCTCCTGTTCAATCTCGCCGGCATCGGCGGTGTGATCGCGATTTCGTGGCTGCTTGCACGCGTCGGATCGCGATGGCCGCTCGCTACAGCCGCATTCGCGGGTTCGGTGACGATCGCCGCGCTTGCGTGGTTCGCGTCGGACGGACTGCCGACGCTGATGAGCGGCATCGCCGTCGCGGGCATCGCGATCAACGCCGTGCAGGTCGGCTTGTATGCGCTCGCTGCGCATGTCTTTCCAACGCAATGTCGGACCTCGGGCGTCGGGTTTTCGCTCGGCGCGGGCCGCACCGGCGGCATCGCCGCGTCGCTCGGCGGCGGAGTCCTGCTGACCCTGAGCGGCGCGACGGGATTCTTTGGATGGATTGCGGCCGCGCTGCTGATCGCTTGCGTCGCAGTGCTGCTGGTGCGGCGACAGATCGCCGCGCGCGGCAGCTACTTTGCGGCGGGGGCGTCGACTTCCGGCGCCTGATCCGGGAACAGCGGGATCTTCTGCCCCGGGTACCAGAATTTGAGATGACAGCCTTCGCAGACCTGGTCGAGGGTATCGCCCGCATCGACGAGGCCCTGCGGATTGCGATTGTCGGCCGCGGTCAGCATCTGCACGCCGACGTCGCGCAGCGCTTTCGAGAATGCGATGAACGCCTCGCGATTCGCCGCAATCGACTTCTCGGATTCCTCGGCGGTGAGGTTGCCCGGCGTGCCGTGGTCTTCGAGCTTCGCGCCTTCCTTCACGACGTGACGGCCGTCCATCATGATCAGGTTCGCGCCTTCGGTCAGGATGATCGCCTGGCGGCGCACCTCGGCCCACTCCTCGTCGGTATGGGGCTGCTTATCCACGCTCTTGCCGCGAGTGACGGTAGTGCTGACCGACTCCCAGAGGAAGTCGGCGGCGGGATCGATCATCGTCGCCATCACGTCCTGCACACCGGCAATCGGCTTGAGCGGCGATGCGGGCGCCGGCGGCGGCGCGGCGGCTTGCCCGGACTGAACGTTGACCGACGACTCCTTCGGCGCACAACCCGCGAGCAGGACGCCGAGCAGCCCGCCCAGCAGCCGATAAGAAATGATCGTTCTGAATCCGCTGCCCATGCTCATACAGACCTCTGGTTCGCGAGCGGCGAAATGGTACAGGGTCCGCGGCGGCGGGCGCAGAGGATTACGGGTTATTTACTCGTTAGCGGCGCCCGTTAACGTTTCCTGACTCAACGGAACGATGCACACGCCCCGGCGTTGCAACGGATATGGCCGCCCGGACACGCAAGCGCTCTGCGGAACGCAGCCGCCGCCGCAAGTCCGGCTCCTACGCATCCGCCATGTCGATGCTGACGTTCTACATCAATCGAGCGGGCAGGCATCTGCCGCCTCGCGCAAGCAGAAGCTCCTGCAGGCGAAGCAGGAACTGCGCGATCTTTACGGCAAGGATGAGCCGGTCAAAGCGGCGGGCTCTCGAGCACGACAGAAGTCTCGATCTGGCGCTCGGGGAGCGTCCAGTAGGTCCGCAACAGCGCGGCGCCGCGCTCCGGCGACGCGAGCACGAACCCATGCCGCTCGTAAAAAGCGATAGCCCAGCGCGCTGCTGCCCACGTGCCAACCAACATGGGGCGAGTGCTATGGCGGCGCAGGTGTTCGATCAGCTGCGCGCCGACGCCATGTCGCTGCTGATCGGGCCGGACGTAGGCGTGACGAATAAGATCGACATCACGCACTGGTTGCACGCCCATCACTCCCGCTAGTCCGTCGGTCGTTTCGAGGCCCCAGAAGTCGACACCTGCCGCGATCTCCTGCCGCAGCTCCGCTTCCGGCATGTAGGGCTCGTGCCAACGATCGGCGGGAATCACGCCGCGATAGGCTGCGGCGGCGGCATTGACGATCGCGAGCATCGTCGCGAGATCCTGTTCACCACAGCGGCGGATAGTGCGCATGCGGCGAGTGTGCGTCCCGCGACGATGCTCGTCTTGGACAAAAGTGCGTCAGCTCCGTGCCAGCGTCCGTTCGAGGAAGGCGCGCATGAGCCGCGCGATCTCCTCTCCCTGGTCCTCGAGCGCGAAGTGCCCGGTGTCGAGCAGATGCAGCTCCGCATGCGGCAGGTCCTTCAGGTAAGCGCGCGCACCGTCCGCGGGAAAGATCACGTCGTTCTTGCCCCAGACGATGAGCGCCGGCGGCTGGCGCTCGCGGAAGAACTGTTGGAACTGCGGATACAGCCCAAGGTTGGTGCGATAGTCATAGAAGAGATCGAGCTGGATCTCGACGTTGCCGGGGCGATCGAGCAACGCCTGATCGAGCACCCAGGCGCTCGGATCGACGCGTGAAGGGTCCGCGACGCCGCCGAGATACTGCGACCGCGTCGCAGCCAGCGTCGTGCCCTCGCGCAACACATCTCGTTGCGCCGGTTGACCGCTCGCCCAATAAGCCTTGATCGGCTTCCAGAACTCCTTCAGTCCTTCCTCGTACGCATTGCCGTTCTGGATCACGAGCGCCGTGACGCGTTCGGGATGCTTGATCGCGAGGCGATAGCCGACCGGCGCGCCGTAATCCATCACATAGAGCGCGTAATGCCGGACCGCAAGGCGCGTCAGCAGCTGGTCGGTGATATCGGCGAAGCGCGCGAAGGTGTACTCGAACTTCGCGCGGTCGGGCATGTCGCTGTGACCGAACCCCGGATAGTCCGGTGCGATGACATGGTAGCGGTCCGCGAGCGCCGGAATCAGATTGCGGAACATGTTGGAAGAGGTCGGAAAGCCGTGCAGCAGCACGATCGCCGGCGCGTCGGCAGGCCCGGCTTCGCGATAGAAGACATTCACGCCGTCGATGGTCGTAGTGTGATACCGGACGGCGGGCGCCGCGGCGGCCGGCAGCGTCCAGAGGAAGAGCGTGGCGAGCAGAGCGAGGTATTTCATCGGAGACTCCATGCTTGTAACCTATCGACATGGACTTTATAGGTTACCACGTCGTCACCTGTAAATTCATTTTTAAATGGTTACAATACCCGCCACGCATGAACGACCTTGCCCCGCCCACCCTGTTCCTCGCCGGCCACCCGGCGATCGACTTCCTCAACAGCGCCTACGCTCCCGGTGGGCAGCTGATCGAAACGCTCGCCGACGGACGCGCCCTGCTCGACTGGATGACGGGCGCGAAACTCCTGAGCGCAGAGGAATCGGTCGCCCTGCAACGACGCTTCACCCGCAAGGCGCTCGACTCCGCCGCGCAGGAGGCGCGAACGGTCCGGGAATGGGTGCGAACGTGGCTTGCATCCTGGCGCGCGAACCCCGCGCGCGACTACAGCGGTGAAGTCGCCGAGCTCAACAAGCTGCTGGCGCGGGAAGACCGGGAGCGCGAGCTGGTCGTAACGAAGCGTCGCCTCTCGCTGGTCGATCGTTCGCGTTTCGCCGATGCGAACGCGTTGCTGGCGCCGATCGCGGTGGAAATCGCGCGCCTCGTCACCGGGGAAGATCCGTCACTTCTCAAGGCCTGCGCAGGTGCGGACTGCACGCTGTGGTTCCTCGACCGGACCAAAGCGCACCGGCGGCTGTTCTGCAGCGCTTCGACTTGCGGCAATCGCGCGAAGGTCGCCGCGTTTCGACTGCGGCAACGCGAGTAGGCGCGCTCAACGCGCGAGGAGAGCGTAGCGGCCCGGCGTTACACCGAATTGCCGCACGAACCAGCGGGTGAGATGACTCTGATCGCAGAAACCGGCCTCGGTCGCCACTTCTGCGAGATTGCGTCCAGTCCGGAGCAAACGCTGCGCGAGCGCGATCCGCCGCTGCAGGATGTAGGCATGCGGCGTGAGACCGAGCTCGCGGGCGAACGCGCGGATGAGCTGATAGCGGCTCAGGCCCGCCTCTCTCGCCAGCTCGATCAACGTCACGGGCGTTGCGGGATCCGCGTCGATTCTCTCTTGCGCGCGACGGATGCATGCGGTCGCGCTCTCTGAGTTGCGAGGCGCTGCGGTCGAGTGAGCTCCGAGCCGCGCGACCAGTCGCAGGAGCGATGTCTCGCACGGCATCGCATCGCGCTGACCCGCCTGATGCCGGAACGCGGCGTCGAACAATTGATGCAGGCCGCGATCCGCGAACACCGGCGCAACGAAGGTGAATGATTGCGGCGCTCCTTCGAGCACATCGGCGCGCAAGTCCGCGAGCACGGCCGGATCGAAGTACAAAATGCGCCACGTGCGCGGGCGACCGCCGATCGCATGACCGTCGTGGACTTCTCCGGCGTTCACGCTGATGAAGTTGCCCGGCGCGGCCTCGACCTGGCCGCGACCGCTCCACGATGCATGTCCGCCGGCATCGATGACGCCGATGCCGTACTGGTCGTGCGTGTGCCGTGGAAACGCACGCGCAGTCGACGCCGACATCGCATCGATGCCGGCGAGCGGAAGTGCGTGAAAGGCAATGGCGTCAGACACGGGTGCAGCTCACTCATATATAGTGTGCCCGCCGTGAAGCCTCTGAACATAATGATTTTTGGCGCCACCGGCATGGTGGGCAGAGGCGTCCTGCGCGAGTGCCTGCTGGCGCCCGACGTCGAGCGCGTCGTGGCGGTCGGCCGCACGGTCTGCGGCGCAGCGCACGCGAAGCTGCGCGACCTGGTCGTCCGCGATCTGACTGACTACCGCGCGGTCGAAACGGACCTGAGCGGTTTCGACGCGTGCTTCTTCTGTCTCGGCGTCTCGTCGGCGGGCATGAGCGAAGATCAGTACACGCGCATCACCTACGACATCACCGCAGCGGCTGCCGAAGTGCTCGCAAGACTGAATCCGCAGATGACGTTCGTCTATGTGTCAGGCGTCGGTACCGATAGCAGCGAGCGCGGCTCGATAATGTGGGCGCGCGTGAAAGGGCGCACGGAGAACGCGCTGCGGCGTCTGCCGTTCAAGGCGACTTACATGTTTCGGCCCGGCGCAATACAGGCGATGCATGGCGAGCGCTCGAAAGCGCGCGCCTCCGCCGTGGCGTATATCTTTCTCGGGTGGCTGTTGCCGCTGGCGCGTGCGATGTTTCCGCGCACCATCCTGACGACGGAGTCGATCGGCAAGGCGATGCTCGCGGTCACGCGCGGCGGCGCGCCGCAGGTTGTGCTCGAGCCCGGCGATATCTACGACGCCGCGCGCGGCGCATAGACTTCCGGCGGCAGCGACAGGCCCGGACGCTCGTTGTCCCAGACGATGCTCATCACGCGCCACTCTCCGGCCTCGTGCACCAGCGTGAAGAAATTGACGCCGCGACCGCGCACCGTCTGCGTTCCCGTCTGTCGCGTGTATTCATAAACGCTCGTGAGCCGCGCGACGTTGCCGAACACGACCGATTCCTGCGCGACTTCGACTTCGGAAAAGCGCACGCCCTCGAGCACCTGCCGGACGTTTTCGATGTAAGCGTCGAGCGTGAACACGCTCACGAACGGCGTGCCGTCCGGATTGAGGCCGGTCCGCACGAAACGCGCTTCCCGATGGTAATGATGCCGGATCGCATCCCAATTGCGCTGCCCCGGTGCGGCCGAAACCACCTCGTACAGCGCTCGCGTCAACGCGCGAAAATCTGGCTTGCCTGTCACCGCTGTGCCCTCGTTCATTGCGCCAACTGATGGTCGTAACTCAACACGCGCGCGAGGCGCCACTGCCCGTTCTCTTCCTTCCATACCTGCGTGAACTGCGACGTTTCGGTCAGCCGGTCCGGCTTGCCTTTCTGGATGGCGTAGAAGCGATGCGTGCCGGTCTGGATCGCGCCGTAGTTGTTGATCGGGTAGACCTTCATCGTCTCCGGCACGAGCTTGCGGGTCGAGAGGAAGTCGACGCCCTCCTCCTGCCGCTTGCACTTGTCCTGCGCTGCTTTGACGAAGTCCGCGCCGGAAGTGGTGACCCGGCCGCCCTTGTCGTGAAACATCTCGAAGTCGTCGGTGACGTAGCGCCGCACGGTATCGATGTCGCAGGTGTCGAAGAACGCCCTGAAGAACTCGGCGTCCGCTTTGAGGATTTCCTCGTACAACCCGGGGCGGGCTTGCGCGCCCGGCGTGAGGTGGACCTCCGCTTCGCGCTTCGGTTGCGGGCGTTGCGGCTCGGCGGCCGCACAGACGAAGGCGGCACCAACGAGAACGGCGAGCAAAGCAGCACGCATGACGACTCCCCGCAATTTCCCGAAAACCGGGCGGCGGAGTCTACTACGGCCGGCCGTCACTGGGTCGTGAAGGCTCCATCGATCGTGTTCCAGGAGTCGTTGCTGCTGTCGCCGGAGAAGACGAGCGTGAACTCGCGCCCGCCGTTGCGGAACCATTTTGGCGCGAAGTTCCACTGGAATACGCTGTGCTCGATGCCGGGCACGAAGCGGTCGTTGAAGAAGACCGTCCACGGTCCCCACGGCCGCGGCGCTTCCGCCATCGTCAACAACGATTCGCGCGACTGGACGCCCGAGCCCGAGCCGTGCTGATTCGTGTAGACCATGCGATCGAGGCCGGGCACGAGCGACATCTGCGGAAACGGCCCGACGCCGTCGGCGTCCTCGTAGATTGCCGATCGGTCCGCGGCATTCGCCGACCATCGCGGCTCGCCGCTGCTGTCGAGTCCAGCGAAGAACTCGTATGCACCGCGATCGTCGATCGACATTGCCGGCACGCGCACCAGCATGATGCGTCCCGGCCGCTGCACGATGTCGAGCGAGCTAGTGTCCGTCACCTCGGGCGCGACGGTGTAGACGTACGCATCCTGCGCAGAGCCGTTGTCCCTGCCGAACTGCACGAAGCTGCCATAGCTGATGTGATCGCTCGCACGCACGAAGCTGACGTCGAGTCGCTGCCACGTGCATCCCTTGTCATTGCTGCGGTGGAGCGTGAAGTCCTCGTAGCCGGCCGCACCTGATGCAGGTGTGATCCACACGTAGAGCACGCCGCCGATACTCAGAGGTGCGCCGTGCCCTTTCCCATCGATGCTGGACTGACACTCGCCGCTTTTTCCGCCGTAGCGATTCACACCGGTGTAGCTGTCACCGCTGCCTTCGATGCGTGCGACGCCGAGGCTCGCGCGGCCCTCGTCTTCGCTGCCGCCGAATCCACCGCCATCGCCCCAGATCGCGTACTGATTGTCGTCGTCGGACCAGGTCAGCGGCCAATTGTCACTGCCTTGCGCCTGGCGAATGTGTGAGTCGGCGTCGAAGGTGACGCCGGTGATGACGGCAGAATTTGCATTTCCGCTGGGCGGAGGCGGCACACTCGGCGGCGGACTACCACCTGAAGGTGGATCTCCTGCCGTTGCGCCGCCGCCGGATCCTGAGCTGCAAGCTGCAGTGAGGAGCAGCGTGAAGACCAATGAAAATTGTGGAAGATATTTCCAGCGGTAGCGTGTCATCGGGATAAAACGTGAGCACGGCACGACTGTTCCTGCGGTCGGGTGATCCTGGCCGCAAAAATCACAGGTCGCATCAGGGAGACACTTCCACGAAACAACTGCGCGTACTGGCGTTACTCGCTCTTGCCTTGCTGATTGCCGCGTGTAGCGGCGAGCGGCGAGGTTCATCGCAACAATCGAATGATTCCGGCGGAGGCATCGGCACTGCGCCGCCGGATCGGAAGTCGCGGTCGAGTTGCCCGAGCGCCGGCACAGCGCAAGATTTCTTCGCAGCTGCTCTACGCAAAGAACAATAAGTTCGCCGCCCTGAAGAAGACGCTGAGCAAGGGCGAAACTGCGAATCCCGACGAACTGCGCAGTCTGATGCAATTCGACGAACGCGGCCGCGTGCTGTGCCACTCTAGTCACGCTGCTTGCGGCCGCGCTGTTTCGCGCTCAACTGCTCGCGGCGGCTGGCGCCGACTTCCCGAACGTCCGTATCCGACTTGCCCGCGCGCAGATCCTTGCGGGCTTCCTTGGCCAGCTGGCGATAGTCGCGGCAGATGCGCTGCAAGTCCTCGTCTTCGAGATCCTCCAGGTCGAGCAGCGCCAGGTGCGCGCCGTCGATCGAGCGGATGAGCTCGTCGAGCTTCACCTGGATCGCCTCCGAGTCGCGGTTCTGCGTGTTCTGGATCAGGAACACCATCAGGAACGTGATGATCGTCGTGCCGGTGTTGATGACCAGCTGCCAGGTGTCGCTGAAGCCGAAGATCGGGCCGGATACGGCCCAGAGCAGGATGATGGCGACTGCGACACAGAATGTCGCCGGCGCGCCAGCGGCGCGCGCGGTGACCTTGGCGAATCGTGTGAACCACGACCGGTGCCGATATGCTCGACCATGCATGGAAAGCACTCCTCGCGAAGAATTTTGCCGATGTCCTGCCCGGCTAATGCGAGAAGCTCAGCCCGCGTTCCGTGCCGTCACGACTTCTGTAACATCGCCGCCATCTTCTGATGGATCAGGTTGACAGCCTTGAGCGGCCGGATCATCACCTTGAACTCGACGATGCGCCCGGCGTCGTTCCACTTGATCAGGTCGATGCCGTTGACGGCGATGCCCTCGATCACGACCTGGAACTCCAGCGCCGCGTCGTGCGGGCCGACGATCTCGCGCACGTAGCTGAACGACTCGTTGAAGAACACGTGAAAGGCGGCGCCGAGATAGCGCGCCGTGATCGTCTTGCCGATCTGCGGCGTGTGCACGACGGGCGAGTGAAAGACCACGTCGTCCGCGAGCAGCGTGTCGAGGCCGCGCGCGTCGCGATTGCGAACCAGTTCATGCCAGCGGCCGATAGCGGAAGTACTCAAGCGATTCTCCGGGTGCCAAGGCGAACGCCGCATGCTACCGTTCTACGGCAGGCGCACGGATCAAATAATTATCACTCAGCAGCGCTGGTACGGGACACCTTATGTTCAAGCTATCGATGGCCGTTGCGGCAGGCATGCTCGCAACCTGCGCTCTCGTTGCGCCGCAGCCGGCGCACGCCCGGCTGGTGCGGGACATCAACGCGACCAGCACCAGCGGCAACGGCTCCGTGAACGCTCACATCGAGATCGGCAACCTCGTACTGTTCTCGCTCGACGATGGTATCCACGGCCTGGAGTTGTGGAGCACCGACGGCACGCCGGCGGGCACACGCCTCCTGCGTGACATCAATCCCGGACCCGCAAGCTCGAATCTCAACCAGCTCACGGCACTGAACGGCGCGGCGTACTTCTGGGCAGACGACGGTACGAACGGCATGGAGCTGTGGCGTTCCGACGGCACGACCAGCGGCACGACGATCGTCGCCGATATCGGCCCGGGTACTGCGGGCACCGGCGGGATCATCACGAACGGCGTGCCGATCACGACGTTCGAGGGCGTTCTCTATTTCATGGCGGACGATCTGCAGTCGGGGCAGGAGCTGTGGCGCTCTGACGGAACGCGTGCCGGAACCTATCTGCTCGCAGACATCCTGCCCGGGCCCGACAGCTCCTCGCCGGCGGACTTCAGGATCGCCGGCTCGCACATGTTCTTCGCGGCGAACGACGGCGTGCACGGGCGCGAGCTGTGGCGAACCGACGGCACCGCCAGCGGCACGCGGCTCGTGGCCGACATCCGGCCGGGTTCCTTCGACGGAGTCGGCGGATTGTTCAATGTTGCGGTGGTCGGCGATGCGCTCTACTTCGGCGCGGACGATGGCACGTCGGCGGGCGAGCCGTGGCGCGCGACTGCCGACGGCGCTACGCGGCTCGCCGACCTCAACACGATTCCCGAACCGCTCGTGGCCGACCGCAACGGCTCCTCGAATCCGCGCAACTGGATGCCAGCCGGCAACAGCGCTCTGTTCATTGCTACGGCAGCAACGCCCACGACGCCTTTCGTCGACCGGATCTATCGGGCCACCGGGACGACCATCACGCCTGTGGTGGACCTGCCACCGTTCACCAACCTGTTCCCATTGGCGCATCTGGCGAACGCAACGTTGTTCCGCTTCGGCCAGGGAGGCGCTGAAGGCGAGATCTGGGTGTCGGATGGAACCGCCGCAGGCACGGCACCGCTGCGTCCCGGCGGCAGCGCCCTGTTCCCGTCCCTGACTTCGCTCGCGCTCGTGCAGACCGACACTGAAGCCTTCTTCTATGCATCGCGCGGACCCGGGCAGCCGGAAACACTGTGGCGCACGGACGGTACGAGCGTCGGCACTCGCGAGTACTTTGTCCTGCCGGAGCCCATCATCGGCGGCGAAGTCGTGCTGCTGAACGGCCTGCTCTACTTCCACGCCGGGCGGTTCAGCGATCCCGAGGGTGACGAGTTGTGGGTCAGCGACGGCACTCCGGGCGGCACGCACCGCGTATCCGACATCGCTCCCGGATCGGGAGATGCGGGCATCAACAACATGTTTGCTGCGCACGGCAAAGTGTTTTTCCAGGCCAATGACGGTGTGAGCGGCGCCGAGCTGTGGGTCTCGGACGGCACCGGCCCGGGCACGATGGCTCTCGGCGATCTGAATGCCGTGCTTGCGTCAGCAAGCTCGGAACCCGACATCCTGCTGCCGTTCGGCAATGGGATCCTGCTGACCGCCAACGACGGGATCAGCGGCGGCGAGCTGTGGTTCTCCGACGGCACGACCAACGGCACGCACCTGGTTGCCGACATCGCGCCTGGCTTCGATGGCTCGCGCGTCACCGGCCTCGTCGCGATGCAGGACTTTGTTTTGTTCGCCGCCCAGGACGGCGCATCGGGCCTCGAGCTGTGGCGCACGGATGGTACCGAGATGGGCACGCAGCGCGTGCTCGACATCAACCCGGGGCCGGCCAGCGGCGCGGACAACATGACCTTTGGCTCAGTGGTGATGGATGGAGTCGCGTACTTTGCAGGCGACGATGGCACCACCGGCAACGAGCTGTGGCGCTCGGACGGAACAGCCGCCGGAACTTTCCTGGTCGCCGACGTCACGCCTGGGCTCGGTGGGCCTCCGCTGCTCTGGGGTGTAGTCGGCCAACGCGTAGTGTTCCGGGCGCAGAACAGGATCTGGGCATCGGACGGAACTGAGGCCGGCACCGAACAGCTACGCAGCGACATCGAAGTGACGAGCACGCTGCAATCCGAGGTAGCAGTGCTGAATGGTTTCCTCTATTTCGCGGCCCGCGACGAGGCGACCGGCGACGGTGAGCTCTGGCGTACAGACGGCACGCCGGCGGGCACGCAGCCGGTCACCGACCTGGCGCCGAACGACTCGCTGTTCGTCTCCGACATCCACGCGGTCGGCAATACGCTCTTCATGCACGGCTGCACTGTCGTTCAACCGACCTTCTGCGGCTTGTACGCGAGCGACGGGACGAATGCGGGCACGCATCGCGTCCTCGAAACGCCGCTGGGCTCCGGAGGCGTGAACGACGGCACGCGGCTCTTCTTCCTCGACACGAGAACGCTGCCCGAGCGCATTTTCGTCAGCGACGGCACCGCCGCGGGTACGCATCCGTTCCTGCCGGCAGGCGCCAACGTCGTCGGCAGCATCGGTCAGATGACGTGGTTCCAGGGTGCGCTGATCTTCACGGTGCACAACCCGGAGCGCGGCCCCGTCGTCTGGCGCAGCGATGGAACGGCTGTCGGCACGCACCTGATTTTCGATCTCGATGCAGGCAACGACACGAGCCGGACGGTGGGTGAGTACACGCCGCTGGGCTCGCGCCTGTTCTTCACCGGCTACAGCAGCGACACCGGCAACGAGCTCTACATCCTCGACGACGATCGCCCGTTCGCGAATGCCGACACGGTGCACACGGACTTCAACGTATCGACCCGCATCGACGTGCTCGACAACGACGCCCCGTTCAGCGGGTCGCTGGATCGAAGCTCGGTCGAGCTCACCGGTCTTCCACAAGCGGGCAGCGCCACGGTCGATGCCGTCACCGGCGAAATCGTGTACGTACCGAACACCGGCTTCAGCGGAACGGACACGCTGCAGTACCGTGTGCGCGACGACCAGGGCCGGCTCTCCGACTCGGCGATGGTGTTCGTGGTCGTCGGCGCCGTGCAGGGAGAGGATCCGGGCACTTCGCCGACACCTCCGACCCCGCCGCCCCCACCGAACAACCCCGGTAACTCCGGCGGCGGCGGTGGTGGCGGATCTTTCGATTGGCTGCTGCTGATTGCGCTGGCTGGTGTCGGCGTCGCAAGGCGACGCCGCACCAGGCACTGAAACCCGCTAAGATCGCGCGCATGCAGCAGCCAGTCACCCAGCTGCTTGCGCAATGGCGGGATGGGGACCAGCGCGCGTTCGCGCAGCTTTCAGGCATCATGTATGAAGAGCTGCGCCAGCTCGCGCAGCGTCACCTGCGGCGCGAGCGCTCGAATCACACGATGCAGAAGACGGCGCTCGTCAACGAAGCCTTCATGCGGCTCGTCGGGCAGCAGTCGGTCGACTGGCAGAGCCGCGCACATTTCATCGGGCTCGCTTCGAAGCTGATGCGACGTGTGCTCGTCGACTACGCGCGCGCGCGTCTTGCCGACAAACGCGGCGGCGGCGCAGGCTTACTCAGCCTCGATGAGATGGCGCACCCTGCGGACGCCGACGAAGCGCCGAGCACGACTCCGACGGCTCTGCAGCACCTCGACGCACACACGCAGGACGAAGTCTCCGCGATCGACCAGGCGCTGCTGCGGCTGGAGCAGATCGACGCACGCCAGGCGCAGATCGTCGAGATGCGCTACTTCGGCGGACTCACCGTCGAGCAGACAGCAGAGGCGATCGGTATCTCCGAAGCGACCGTGAAGCGCGAGTGGACGCTCGCGCGCGCCTGGCTGAAACGCGAGCTCGGCAAGAACTTCTGATGACCCCCGAGCGCTGGAGCCGCGTCAAGGAAGTCTTCGCCGCCGCCCTCGAACAGGAGGCCGCGCGTCGCGCCAGCTACGTCGAAGAGGCGTGCGTCGGCGACTCCGAGTTGCGCACCGAAGTCATCTCCCTGCTCGAAGCGCACGACACCGCCGGCGCGTTCATCGAAGAAGAAGCCGCGCAGCGCATCGGACTTGCGAGCGCGCTCAAGAAGGACTGGATCGGCCGCAGGCTCGGTCCCTATCGCATCGTCGCGGAAGCCGGCCGCGGCGGCATGAGCCAGGTCTTCAAGGCGGTCCGCGACGACGAGCAGTACGAGAAGCAGGTCGCGATCAAGCTGCTGAAGCCGGGTCTCGACACCGACTCGCTGCTGCGCCGGTTCAAGGCGGAGCGGCAGATCCTCGCGCAGCTGAGCCATCCCAACATCGCGCACCTGCTCGACGGCGGCGCGACGGAGGAAGGCGCGCCCTACCTCGTCATGGAGTACATCGAAGGCAATCCCATCGATGTGTATTGCGACGTGCGGCAACTGGGCGTGACCGAGCGCATCGATCTGTTCCGCGATCTGTGCGCCGCCGTGCACTACGTGCACCAGCATCTGATGGTGCACGGCGATCTGAAAGGCGGAAATGTCTTCGTCACCGAGCAAGGTGTCGTGAAGCTGCTCGACTTCGGCATCGCGAAGCTGCTCGGTCCGACGCCCACTGCCGCGCGCGACGCGACGGGCTTCCTGGCGCTGACGCCCGAGTACGCGAGTCCGGAACAGGTTCGCGGCGAGCCGATCACGACTTCCAGCGACATCTACTCGCTCGGTGTGTTGTTGTATCGCCTGCTGTCCGGCGCGCTGCCGTACGAAGCGACCGGCTCGACGACGTGGCAGCTCGCGAAGCAGATCTGCGAGCACGACGCGCGTCCGCCGAGCGTCACTGCAGCCGAAGCGACGACCGGCTACGGCCGCTTCGCGAGGACCTTGCGTGGCGATCTCGACAACATCGTGCTCAAGGCGCTGAAGAAGTCGCCGGACGAGCGCTATCCCTCGGCGGAACAGTTCGCCGAAGACCTGCGCCGCTACCTGCGCGGCTTTCCGGTTGCAGCGCGGCCGGACACGACCGGTTATCGCGTGCGCAAGTTCGCGCAGCGACACAGGTCCGCCGCCGTCGCGGGCACGTTGTTCGTCGTTGCGCTGATCGCCGGCATCATCACCACCGGCTGGCAAGCCCATCGTGCCGAAGTTCAGCGGCTGCGAGCCGAGCGGCATCTCAACGAAGTGCGCGAGCTGACGAGCGTGTATCTCGCCGAAGTCTACGACGCCGTCGCCTTCCTCCCCGGCGGCACCAAGGCGCGCAAGCTCCTCGTCGAGAACTCGATCAAATATCTCGCGGGCCTCGAGCGCGAGGCCCAGGACTCGCCGCAATTGCAGCGAGATCTCGCAGTGGCCTACGACCGGCTGGCCGACGTGCAGGGCGACTACATCGGCGCCAACATCGGCGACACGGAAGGCGCGCTGGAAAGTCATCGGCATGCACTGCGATTGCGCCGTGCGCTCGTACAACACGATCCAACTGTCGATGCGCGCCGTGAGCTGTTGCGAAGCGCCGTGAAGCTGAGCGAGCTGCTGATGGGCCAGAGCACCGTGCCCGAAGCTTTGAATCTCGCGCGCGAAGGCGCGGAGATGGGCGACAGTCTTTTGAAGGACAAGAACACGAGCGCACGCGATCGCCGCTATGCCGCCGCTGCATTCATGAACTACGGCTGGGCGCAGGGTCTCTCAGGCGATGTCGAGGCAGGTATGCCCTGGCTCCAGAAAGCGCTGCGCGTCAACGAACAGCTCGCTGCGGAAGATCCGCAGAACGCCGACGCGCAGCGCAGCGTCGTCGTCGTCAACGGACGCATGGGCGACGTGTACAGCGAAGGCGTCGATCAACCCGCGAAGGCGCTGCCGTACTACGAGCGTGCGTTGCAGCTCGTGGAGCCGATTGCCGCTGCAAACAAGGACGACGCCGAGCTGCAGCGCATGAAGGCATTCACGCTGTCTTCGATCGCGGATTTGCAGAACGACCTGCAGCGGCCCACCGAAGGACTGGCGAACTATCAACGCTCGCTCGCGATCATCGAGCCATTGCGCGCTGCCGATCCCGACGACGAGTTCGGTCGCCAGGCAGTGGCATTCCTGTTGAACGGCCGCGGCGAGAGCTATCTGCTGCTCGGCAATCACACGGCGGCGATGCACGACTTCAGCGAAGCCGACAAGATCCTGCGCAATGGACCGCAGCCGCAGCCCACGGACATCACCGAGATCCGCATGCTGCCGGGCGTGACGTACGCGAATCTAGCGCGCGTGAGCGCCGCGATCGCGCGGGACGCCGCGACTCCGAAAAACCTGCGCGCGAACTATGTGCGCGAAGCCGGTGAGTGGTCGCGGCGCGCGACCGAAACGTTGCAGCCGCTCACGAAGGACGTGCTCGGCGGCCGCCATGCGCAGCAGGTCATCGACGAGATGAACGCAGCCACTGCTGGGCTTCCTGCAGATTGCCGAAGATCCGGATCAGCACCCGCGGGTTGTCGTTGAGCATCTGGAACATCCGCGCGAAGCCGAACTGAACCGGCTTGCCGGCGACCAGCGCCGAGCGGATCGGCGCCGGAATGTGCCGCTGCGCGCGCTTCATCGCCAGCGCGAACACCTCTTCGAACCCCACATCGATGCGCTCGAGCGCGCTGAGATCGGTGAGCCGGTCCTTGACCTCGGCGTCTTCGAGGCGCTCGACCTCGAGCATCGCGGCCTCGAGATCGGTGCGATCCATGACGCCGAAAAAACGCGCGAAATAGAAGCCGCCTTCGTCGTGAATCTCGAACGGCATGCACAGGGCCTTTGCCAGCGCCAGCGCTGGGCCCGGCAATAGTCCTCGCTCGCCCGCCCGGCGCGCAACCCTGCAGCGCCGCAGCGGTTTTTTTGCCGAAATGTCTGGTTGCGGCAAGAAAAGTGAGCCGATTTGCCGGCGCTTTGCGCATCTCCTCTCCAAGAGCTTTCGATTCACCTTTCAAACCACTTCGGGAGACTGAAATGACCTGCAGATTCGAAGACCTGGGCGAGTGCGGGCCGACCCTCGGCAAGCGCGTCACGTTCGGTGCGGCAGCCTCGATCATGGCGACTTTGGTGGTAGCCAGCGTCGGCCTGCTGTTCTCGGGACCGAGCTCAGCCGCCGAGATCAAGGCGGACAAGGCTTCCGTCGAGCGCGGCCGCTACCTGGTGCAGATCGGCGGCTGCAACGACTGCCATACCCCCGGCTACGCCGAAAAGGCCGGCAACCTGCCGGAGAGCGCGTGGCTGATGGGCGGCGCCGTCGGTTTCCAGGGTCCGTGGGGAACCTCGTATGCGGCGAACCTGCGGCTGACCGTCAACAGCCTGACCGAAGATCAGTGGGTCACCTTCGCACGCGTGCCGCGCCGTCCGCCGATGCCGTGGTTCAACCTCCGCGACATGAGCGACCAGGATCTGCGCGCGATGTACAGCTACATCCGCGAGCTCGGCCCGAAGGGCGAGCACGCTCCGGCCGCCGCCGCACCCGGCGTCGCTGTGAAGACACCGGTCATCGTGTTCGAGCCGCGCACGGAGACGACCGCCTCTCGCTGAGCTACGCTGTTGCTCATGTCGATCTTGCCGCGCCGCGCCCGACTCGTCGGGCTCTGCCTCCTCGGTGCCGGGACGCCGTTCGCGCTAGCGGCGGCCCCGCTCGCGCCGGAACAGATCCAGAAGATCGACCAGCTGGTCGCGACGTACTTGACTGCGCACCAGGTGCCAGGGCTGTCCATCGCCGTCGTCTCGGAAGGCGAGCTGGTGTGGTCGCAGGGCTACGGCGTCGCGGATCTCGAGAACAACGTTCCCGCAAAAGCGACCACGGTCTATCGCACTGCTTCGATCGGCAAGACCATGACCGCGACTGCGGCCATGCAGCTCGTCGAAGCCGGCAAGCTGAAACTCGACGTCGATATCCGGCAGTACTGCCCCGCATTTCCGGCGAAGCCGTACACGATCACGACGCGCCATCTGCTCGCGCACCTCAGCGGCATTCGTCACTACGGCGGCCCGCACGACCAGGCAGAGCAATCGAGCACCACGCACTACAGCAACGTGATCGATGCAATGGCTCCGTTCAAGGACGACGCGTTGTTGTTCGAACCCGGCACGAAATTTCTCTACTCATCGTACGGCTACAACGTGCTCGGCTGCGTGATCGAAGACGCATCGGGAGTGCCGTTCCTTCGCTACATGGCGGAGCACGTGTGGAAGCCGGCGCAGATGCAATCGACTCGCGACGACGACCCCGCTGCGCTGATTCCGCAGCGCGCGCGAGGCTACGCGCTCGTTGATGGCAAGGTGCGCAACGCACTGCATATCGACATGAGCAATCGCATGGGCGCCGGCGGCTTCGTGACCACGGTCGGCGACCTCGGGCGGTTTGCGTCGGCCGTCATGGCCGGCCGACTCGTGCGCGAGACCACATTCCGCGAGATGGCGACTCCGTCAGTGCTGTCGAACGGCCAGACGGTGCCGTATGGACTGGGCTGGGGAATGGAGCTCGAACAGTGGCACGAGGACACGTGGACGTTTCATGGCGGCTCGACGCCGGGCGTGAGCGGCATCCTGGCGTTGATGCCGCGTCACAAGTTCGCTGTGGCTATCGTCGCCAATCTCGAAGAGTTGCCCGAGCGCAGTGATTTTGCGGCCGACGTCGCACGCGTCGTGCTGCGATTCTGACTGCAGCTACCTCGAGGACGCGCGCCACTTGCGCGCAAGCTGCATGATCGTCTCCGCAGTGCTCGCGTTGAACACGAAATCGCCGTCACTCAGGATTTCGTCGGCGTGCTCCGGGTGCACCTTGCGCACCCACGCCTGAAAGTCATCGAGCGTCGGACCGTACGGCCTGCCAGAATCCACAGTCGTGCCGCCGCGCGCTTCATGGAACTTACCGTCGCGCAGTTTGACCTGGAACGTCGAGGTCTTGGTGCCAGTCTCCAGCACCGCGTAGAAGTCGCAGTCCTCGCGTTGCGTGATTTCGAACGCATCATCGCCGAGCGCCTTCGCTTCGATCGTGAAGACAGCGTGGGTCGCGCGCTCGAATTCGCGATACCCGCGCCAGACATCGGTCGTCACCTTCTGCTGCGCTTCAGGCCCGGTCAGCGCCCAGTACGCGGCAACGGCAGCCGCGTCGTGCCGGTTCAGCGCGTCCTGATAGCTCTTGAAAACCGACGGCGCGGGAGCGGCTGCCGACAACAGTCCGACCAGCAAAAGCGCAGTGAGCAGCCTGCACAACATGGTGTCACCGGCCCGGTTTGGCCACGACGATGTCGACGCTCTCCAGCACCGCATCGAAAACGATCTGCGCCTCGCCGCGCTCGAGTTGTCGCAACACGTGCGCGACCTTCTGGTCCAGCGAGACTTCGCGCTCGCCGTAGTCCGTGCCCTCCCGCAGCACGAACGATTCCAGCACGCCTCGCAGAGCCGTGTCGGACAGGTCGCGATACGGGATGACGATCGGATCCGGGCGCTCGGTTTCCATGAAACCGAGTATGCCTCACGGACGGCCTCAGTTCGGATCGTAGTTCGGCACGCCGGTATCCAGCGGATCCATCCAGTCCGGCGCGGGCTGCGGACGCGCCGCTGACGTCCGCTCGCTCGGCAAGTCGACTTCCAGCGTGACGAACGGCTGCGAGCTGCTCGTGGTGCCGAGCACGCGGCCGTCCGGCGAGACGATCCATCCCTGCCCTTCGAACGGCCCCGACCGATTCGAAGACAGCGCGAAGGCACCGACACCTGTCGCCACTGCGCACGCGCGCTCGAGACGCTTTGCGAACTGCTCGGCGCGGGTGCAGCGGGGCATCGCGACGATGTCGACGTCACCGCGCACGTATGGCAGCTCGCCACGCTCCCACACTTCGGACCCGATCATGAACCCGATGTCGACCCCGTCGACTTCGAGCGGCACGAAGTCGTGCGTCGCTTGCGCGTGCACGGAGCGGATCCCGGTATCCGCCGCCCACACGAAGCCTTCGTCGTAACGCTGGTTGCCGAAGTCGATGGGGCGCGAGCCGAGCACGAGCGCGGCGCCGAGCTCGCCGAGGCGCTGCTCCCAGGCATCGTGCTCGGCCACGCAGCGCTGCCAGCGCGCGGGATCAGTTGCGGCGGATTCGTCGAGCCACGGGCTGAAGACCCGGTCGGGCAGCACGACGAGACCGCTGCGCGTTTCCTTCACGTGCTCGGCAAGCTGCGACCAGCTGTCCGCGAAGGCCTTGCGGTCATCCGGCAATTCGCAGACGGTGACGATCATTGGCGCTCTCCCGAACGGCTGGCTCGCAAGCTCAATCTCCCGGCGCACGCGCGGGTTCCGTGCTAGCGTTCCCGCATGGCACGGCTGGTCATTCTCTATGCAATTGCGCTCGCGCTCGCTGTGGCCGCGCTCGAGTGGCTGGAATACCGCTACCTGACGCGCGCCTTTTCCACGCAGATCTACATCGTCCTGCTCGCGGCGGGCTTCGCGGGCCTCGGCTTGTGGGCCGGACATCGCCTGACACAGCGCCGCGCCCCGACGCCGGCGTTCGAGCGCAACGACGCCGCCATCCGCTCGCTCGGGCTGACGCCACGCGAATGCGAGATCCTCGGGCTGCTCGCCTCCGGCCGCTCGACCAAGGAGATCGCCCGGCAGCTCGACATCTCACCGAATACGGCCAAGACGCACCTCGCGCGGGTCTACGAGAAGCTGGCGGTGCAGCGGCGCACCCAGGCGATCCACAAAGCGCGCGAGCTGGCCCTGATTCCGTAATCCATCCGGTCGCAGCAGCGAAATCACCCGTCCGGGTGATGGCGCACGCGGCCCGCACCGCCGAAGTTGACGCCCTCCCCCACGACCGGAGACCGAAATGAAATATGCGTTGACCTACGGACTGCTGTCCGGCTTCGTCATCATCGTCACGATGATCGCCGGGATCACGCTCAGCGGCAGCGGCAGCTTCTTCAGCTCGGAATGGTTCGGCTACCTGGTGATGCTGGTGGCGCTCACCTTCATCTTCGTCGGCGTGAAGCGCTATCGGGACGTCGAGCGCGGCGGCGTGATCGGGTTCGGACGCGCCTTTGCGATGGGACTGGGCATTGCCGTGGCTGCCGGCGTCGCTTATGTCGCAGTGTGGGAGGTGTATCTGGCGACGACCGACTACAAGTTCATGGATCAGTACATCGCCGGGATGCTGCGGGCCCGCGAGGCAGCGGGTGCTTCGGCGGAGGCGATTGCCGCGGAGATGGCGAAGCTCGAGCCGATGCGCGTCAGCTATCGCAATCCGCTGTACCGGATTCCGATGACGTTCATGGAGATCTTCCCGGTCGGACTGCTGGTCTCGCTGGTCTCGGCCGCGCTGTTGCGCAACCCGAACGTGTTGCCGGCTCAGCCCATCAGCAGGCGAGCGAATGCCTGAAACGGCGCGCTGTAGCCGATCCAGAATCGCAGCGGCTCAGAAAGCACAGTGATCGCTCCGCCCCACAGCGTGACGGGGTGGAGCTTGCCGCGCGTGTAGAAGTCGTGAATCACCATCGCGACGAGGAACACGTTGACCAGCACCATCGCACCGACGACGCCCATCACCGCGCCTTCTGTCGCCTGGGTGGTGATGCGTGCCAGGGCCGGGACGATCATGCTGAGCGTGCCGAGCATGATGTAGCGCTTGTGAGCGTCCGAGCGCTTTCTGTTCAGCACAGCCAATGTCACGAACAGAGCAAAGAGGCCGGCGCTGAAGAAGGGCATGGCGAGAAAGACATACGGATCCGCCATCGTCCCCGCGGTCAGCGGCGTGTGCACGCGCCGGTGGCTATGAGTCGCGACGTAGAGACCCACCGCGACGACGCCCGCACCGATTGCGGTGCCGGCGAAACCGAGCAGCCTGTGGATGTCGCGACGGCCGTATGCGATCAGGCGGGTCTGCACGATCAGCAGCAGGATCCACGCCGTCGCGAGTGCCCCGTGCAGATGGACGATCGGCGTGAGGACCGGCCGTGGGCCGTCATTGATTCCGGCGAGAAAATAGGTCCGGGCGAAGCCCGCGAACGTCATGGCCGCCATGGCCACAGCCATCCACGTGAAAAACCGCCGGTCGCTCAGAGGTCGTACTTGTGCCGCGACGCTGACCATGAACGTTCCCCACGCACACTGCCGACTGCGCGGACCCTAGCAAACCGCACGTGCTTCGGCCACCTGTACCAAGGGGCCGCGGCCCTCGCCATCGATCAGGGCTGTTGAGAAGTCTCCCCCTCGCCCACTTTCTCGCTCATCGTGCGGATGCCGTTCTCGAAGCCGCCGCCCGAGCCGTTGTAATACATGTAAATCGGCTTCTCGTTGCGCAGCAGGTCGACGGCGTTCTGGAAGTCGTCCAGGTGATAGTGCAGCTGCGCCTGGTTGTTCACGACCGTGTCGGCGGGCAACGCCGCGCCGTTCGGCATGAAGATCATCTGGCCGACGTAGTTGCCGGCGTTCTTGAGCGCAATGCGCGGCGAAAAACTGTTCGCCGAGTACAGCACTTCGTAAGCATCGATTCGCATCTGTGCCATGGAACGACTCCTTCCGCGATGCAGGCACTATACAAAAAGGCCCCCGCATCTGGCGATGCGAGGGCCCCTTCGTCCGACCCCGGCCCGATCGGATCGGATCGGTTCAGTGCTGGTGATGCTTGCACGGCCGGCCGCTGTCGCGCTCGTCCAGCGGCAGCAGGAAATGATCGAACACGTGCTCGGCCACGCGCGTTCCCTGCGTGCGCGCCACTTCGTCCGCCGTCCTGAAGTGAATGCCGGCGTAGATGCGCGCCACCACCATGTCGGAGGCCGCGTCCGAGAAGCGCCGATAGGTGCGCGTCTTTCGTGTCGCGAGCGGCGCGAGGCTGGTCATGTCGAACGTCACCCGGTCGGTGTCGAAGAACAGCTCGAGGGTGCGCGTCATCGCGGCCGTCACGTTGTTGGCGCCCGACGTATAGTCCGGATAGTTTGGAGTGTTGAGCAGCGGCTGCCAGTTCGGATCCGCAGTCGTGCCCGGATTACCGTCGTTCGCCGCTTCGCGGATCGCCGTCAGCGGCCGCCAGAACGCGTAGTGCCGCTTGCTGTCCCACGAGGTGATGACCGCATCTGCCAGCGAGAGGTTGGCGAGCGCAAACATGCGCGCGCTGTCGCCCGTGCGATTCAGATGCTGCTGGGCAATTCCGCGCAGCGCGCGATTCCACTGCGTAAAGAAGTTCTCGCTGTAGAAGTGGGCGAGATCCGTCTGCTCGGCAGTGCGCACGGTGCTGGCGAAAGCGCCCAGCGCCTTCACCTCATCGAAGTCGCGCTTGTAACGCGCGCTCGTCAAGGCCGGCGGAGGCGCCGGACGAAAGCGCGTACCGCTCGTGAGCGTCATCGGGTCGACGGATCCGAGCCACGGCGCGGCCATCGGCAGGAACGACGCCGGAGCGCCCGGCTGGAACGACTCGGTCGGACGCCACTGGCCCGGCTCCGTGCCACCGATGAACGGCGGCGGCAACACCTCGGGCGCCGGACGACGCAGCGGCAGAATGCCGACCGCCACTTTCTGGCCCACCGCCAGACCCGGATCGCCCGCCAGGCCTTTGTCGGCCAGATAGCTGTAGTACGTAGCGTCGAGCGTCGCGGCCTGCGCAGGATAAAGGCCGACGAGCACATCGTGAGCAGCGGCAGCAACCGCAGCCGAGCGCGAGCCTTTCGCGCCCTTGATCTCGACGTGATACGGCTCGAAGCGCTGCTCGATCGCCTGCACGGCATCGTGCACGGCGACGTGCACCAGAGCCATGTCGAGCGTGCCCGGCGCGCCGGGGCGGCCGAGCGTCACGGCGTTCATGGTGATCTCGTTCCAGTCGGTCACCGCATCGGCGGCAACGGTTCCGGTCCAGCTCAGCGCTCCGGTCAGGATCAGGCCGGCGAGGGCCTTCTTTGCAGTCATGGTCGTCGTCTCCCTTGTCAGATTGGTTTTGGCTAGGCTTTCGAGACGGTAAGGCAGGTGCCGTGGACGCCAGCGTGGTAGAAAGCGTGGAAACGTAATAAGAAGGCTCCATGTCGGCCCCGACCCTGCAGCTGCGCTTGCTTGGCGTGTTGACCGTTCTACGGGACGGCGTGGAGCTACTGCTGCCCTCTTCGCGCAAGGTCCGCGCGTTGATTGCCCTTTTGGCCATTGCAAGTCCCATGACGCGCATTCGCCTGTGCGAGCTGCTGTGGGACGTGCCGGACGATCCGCGCGGCGAATTGCGCTGGTGCCTGAGCAAAGCGCGCAGCGTGCTCGATGACGAGAGCCGCGCCCGCATCCACACCGACGGCGACAGGGTCGCACTCGATCTGTCCGGTTGTTTCGTCGACGTCGCGGAGCTCGCGAGCACGCTGAGCTCGGGCGTGGGGCAGGTGGATCTGCCGAAGCTGCGCGCGCTGAGCCGGCTGTTCGCGGGGGATTTCGCCGAAGGACTCGAGCTAGATCGCAATCCGCAGTTCGCGAGTTGGCTCAATGGACAGCGGCGCCGCTTTCGACTGCTGCACGTCGAGGTGCTCGAAGGACTCGTCAGCCGCCTCGACGACGATCAGCTGCAAGAGCGGTTCGAGTGCCTGGAGAAGTGGCTGCAGGTCAGCCCGTTCGACCGGCGCGCCCATGAGCTCATGCTGCAAGCTCTGCTGAAGAGCGGCCGGCTTCGTGAAGCCGAGCAGCATCTCGCCTCGACGATTCAGCTGTTCGAAACGGAAGGACTGGATTGGCTGCCGATCCGCGCGTGGTGGAATGCTGCCCGCGCGCATGTGCCGAAGATCGAGGCACCCGCGCGGTCGCCGGAACAAGCGGCCGCCGCGGTGCGACGCGCATCGATCTGCATCATGCCTTTCACCGATCGGACGCGCGACGGTCCCGAGCGCTGCGCATTGACCGACGGATTGACGGACGACCTGATCACGCGCCTGGCGAAGCTGCGCACGTTGTTCGTGATCGCGCGCGGCAGCGTGTTCGCGCTGCGCGAGCGCAATATTCTTCCGGAGGAAGCCGGCCGGTTGTTGAACGTCGACTACGTCGTCAGCGGCTCGCTGCAGCAGAGCGGCACACGGATCGACGTGCACGTCGAGCTCGCCGACGCGAGGGCATCACGAGTCGTGTGGACGGACGAATGCAGCTGCAAGCAGGACGACGCGTGGCAAGTGCCGGACAACATCAGCAATCGCATCGTCGCTTCGATCTCGAAAGAGATCGAGGCGGCCGAGCGCAATCGCGCCGTGCTCAAGCCGCCGAACAGCCTTGATGCGTGGGAGGCTTATCATCGCGGGCTGTGGCACATGTATCGCTTCAGCAGCGAGGACAATGGCCGCGCTGCGCATTTCTTCCAGATGTCGCTGCGTCAGGATCCGACGTTCGCGCGCGCGCACGCCGGACTGTCGTTCACGCATTTCCAGAACGCGTTCCTGCATCGGCCCGGCGAGCGTCAGCAGGAAATCGATCGCGCGTATGAAACGGCCGGCAACAGCCTGATCGCGGACGACCTCGACCCGGCGGCGCACTGGGCGATGGGCCGCGCGCTGTGGCTGCGCGGCAATCAGGACGAGGCGTTGCGGGAGCTCGAACAGTCGCTGAGCCTGAGCCCGAACTTCGCGCTCGGGCACTACACGCTCGGATTCGTGCACAGCCAGTCGGGCGATCCGCGGGTGGCGATCGAGGCTTCCGAATTTTCGCGCCAGCTGAGTCCGTTCGATCCGCTGATGTTCGGCATGCTCTGCTCGCGTGCGCTCGGTCACTTGCGGCTCGGTCAGTATCAGGACGCCGCGGATTGGGCGTGCAAAGGCGCCGCGCGTCCGAATGCGCACGTACACATTCGGGCGATCGCTGCGAGCTGTCTCGGAGCGGCGGGCCGGCTCGACGAGGCCCGCGATGCGCTGAGCTCATTGCGCCGCAGTGCGCCGGACTATCGACTCGCTGATTTTCTTGCAGCGTTTCGCTTTGCGCCCGACGGCGCGGCGCAATTCCGCCGGCATGCGGCTTCGATTGGCTGGGACTAGAAATCAGTGGGGAGGCAGCGATGAACAGAGAACCCGAACCCGACCAGCAACGGCGTCGTCTGCTCGCGGCGGGCCTGGCAACCTTGCCGCTTGCAGCGGCGGCCTCACTTGCCGCCACGAACTCCCGGACAACGGGTCGCCGCATCCAGCTCGACGCGAAGCCCGAGTCCATCGAGGTGGACACTGCGCGCACCGCAGTCATCGTGGTGGACATGCAGAATGATTTCGGCGCCGCGGGCGGCATGTTCGAGCGCGCCGGAATCGACATCAGCGGCATTCGCAAAGCGGTTGCGCCAACCGCGCGCGCTCTGGCCGCCGCCCGCAAGGCCGGTGTGCGCGTCATCTATCTGAAGATGGGTTACCTGCCCGATCTGTCCGACCTCGGAGCTGCCGATTCGGTCAATCGCGCGCGCCACCTGCGCTTGAAGGTTGGAGAGACGGTGCGCGCTCCTGACGGCAGCGCCAGCCGCATCCTCGTGCGCGACACGTGGAACACAGCGATCGTCGACGAGCTCAAACCCGCCGCCGATGACCTCGTACTGTGGAAGACGCGATTCAGCGGCTTCTACCGGACGTCGCTGCAGGAGGAACTGCAGCGTTTCGGCTGCAGGCACCTCATCGTCACCGGTTGCACCACCAGTATCTGCGTCGAATCCACCGTGCGCGATGCAATGTTCAGGGACTACCTGCCAGTGCTGCTGTCCGACTGCATGAGCGAGCCAATCGGCGACGGGCTGGCCCGCAGCAACCACGAGGCGTCCCTGCTCTCGACTGAAGTGTTGTTGGGGTGGGTGTCGGATTCCGAGCGCTTCATTCGCTCGCTAGGCTAGAGCGTCAGTGCGCTTCTCCCCGGGGCTCTCTACGACTTCACCATGTTCATCACCTGCGACGCATCGAGCGAGCGCGCCTTCTGCTGAATCTCGCCCGCAAACTGTCCCTGCATCTGCTTCGCCTGTCCCAGGAGCGATTGATAGGTCTGCTGCAGCAGCGCGGTGTTCATCTGGCGGCCGCCGGCGTAGTAGCGCTTCGCGAGCTGACCGAGCGCGTAGGTCGTCGCGAACGAGAACGCCGCGCCGGTCGCGACGCTGCCGAGTCCGCGGCCGAGTCCGCCGGCGACTACACCGAGCAATCCGCCCAGAAGTTTGCGGCCGACCTGCTCGACGTACTGCGAAGTCAGTCCGACGCCGGCTGTCGCCAGAAATTCCTTGATGTGGCCTTTGTCCATGTCGTAGCCGTAAGTCTGGCCGATGCGATAGACGAGCTTCATCTGCAACGGGATGATCGCCATCGTCGCGAGCGACTGCGGCAGCAGCTCGATCGCACCGTTCGCGATCGCGTGGTTCAGGATGTACTTGTCCATCTCGGCATCCGACATCGAGCTGGCGCCGGCGACCGGCGCTGAGCTCGCCGCGAGCGGCGCAGCTGCGACCGCGTCTGCCTCGCTCACGATTTGCGCTGCCTTCCCGGCATCGAGCTGCAATGCCTGTCGCAGTTCACGCAGGAACTGTTGCTCGGCCGGACTGGCAACGCCGTCGGCATCGCAAACGCACACCGCCATCTCGTATGCCAGCTGCTTGTGGGCCGGATCGGTGAGCGCCGTGGCGGACTTCGCCAGGTCGACCCGCTTCAGGAGCACGTCCTGGTACAGGGTGCTCAGATGCTCAGCCCCGCTCTCGCCCGCCAGCGACTCCGCGATACGGCGGATCTCCTCGCGCTCGCGGTCTTGCGCCCCGTCCGCGAAGGCAGCCAGCAGGGCGATGGAAAGGATGGCCTGTTGTTCGGGAACAGTCATGGACGGTCTCTCTGGGCGCGAAGCGAGGCTGTATCATGGACGAAAACAAAGCGGAGCAGGACGCCATGAAACGTCGCGTTGCAGCGGGATGGTTGTCGCTCGTACTGATTGCGGCCCCGGCGCTGGCCGAGGAGTGGCTGGAAGTCAGCAGCGACCACTTCGTCATCTACAGCGAGCAGAGCGAAAAAGCGGTGAAAGGATTTGCCGAGCGGCTCGAGCGCTTCCACGGCGCGATGGGCCACATGTTCGGCAAGCCGCCGTCCAAACCGGGGCCGTCCAACCGCGTGACGGTTTATGTCGTCTCGACCGCCGAGCAGGTGCGCAGAGTCGTCGGCAACGGCGATCGGTACCTGAATGGCATTTACATTCCGCGCGCCGGCGGCTCCGTCGCGCTGATCCCGAAGCTGCGCAAGGCTTCGAGCTTCGAGCTGACGGGCGAAACGGTCCTCTACCACGAGTACGCCCATCACTTCATGTTCGCCAACCTGACGAACCGGCCGTACCCGCGCTGGTTCACGGAAGGTTTCGCCGAGTTCTTCGCCAACGTGGTGTTCAGGGATGACGGCAGTGTCCTGGTGGGCGCCGCGGCCACCTACCGGGCGGGGGAGCTGATCGATGCGCGGCACGTGCCGATCCGCCAGTTCCTGTCCTTCGATGGCGGCACCGGCAATTCGAATTCCCCCTACACCGCGTTCTATGGACAGAGCTGGGTGCTGTTCCACTATCTGCTGATGGATCCCGAGCGCGGCGGCCAATGGCGCAAGTATGTGAACCTGCTGGGCGAAGGCACCGCGGCGCTGGACGCGGCGGAAGCTGCGTTCGGCGATCTCGACAAGCTCGACAAGGACATGGACCGGTACGCGAGACGCGGCACATTGAATGCGCGTGTCGTCGCTGCCAGTGAGCTCGCCATCGGCCCGATCGCGGTCCGCAAGCTCCGTCCCGGCGAAGCGGAGATGATGCCGACGATGATCGAGTCGAATGTCGGCGTCTCGCGCGAAGAAGCTCTGAAGCTGGTGCCGGAGGCACGCAAGATCGCCGCCCGTTACCCCGACGATGCAGCGGTGCTGACAGCGCTGGCCGAGGCGGAGTTCGACGCAGGCAATGATGACGCGGCGATCGCGGCCGCCGACGCCGCTCTCGCAATCGATCCCAGGCAGGTGAACGCCCACATTCAGAAGGGCTACGCGCTCTTCCACAAGGTCGACAGCGGCGCGCTGCCGAAGGAAGCGTGGAAAGACGTGCGCATTCAGTTCGCCAAAGCGAATGGCGTGGAGAACGATCATCCGGTGCCGCTGGTGCAGTTCTACCTGACCTACCTGAAGCAGGGCGTGCAGCCGACGAAGAACGCGATCGACGGCGTGGAATGGGCGATGACGCTCGCCCCGTTCGATCCGTCGTTGCGCTGGCTCGTTGCGCAGGAAATGGTTGCAGACGAACGCTACCTGGACGCGGCGGCAGTGCTCGGGCCGCTCGCCTACAGCCCGCATCCGGGCAGGCACACCGAGGAAGCGCTGAAATTGCTCAAGGACGTCGAGGCCAGGCTGGCTTCGGAGAAGGATTCCGCGCCAGAATCGCCCCAGCCGCAGTGAGGACAGGTCATGAAACTACAGCGTCTTTCCGTGCTGGACATCGTCGCGATGAAGCGCCGTGGCGAGCGCATCGCCGCGCTCACTGCTTACGACTACACCTCGGCGCAGATGGTCGATGCAGCGGGCGTTCCGTTCATCCTCATCGGCGACACCCTGGGCATGGTCGTGCAGGGACATGATACGACGCTGCCCGTGACGCTCGATCACATCATCTATCACTCGCAGATGGTCGAGCGCGGCACGCGCCGCGCGCTGCTCGTCGGCGATCTGCCTTTCATGACGTACCAGATCTCGCTCGAAGATGCGCTGCGTAACGCCGCGCGCCTGATGAAGGACGGTCGCGTCAACGCCGTGAAGATCGAAGGCGGCGCGGAGATCGCGCCGACGGTCGAGCGGCTGGTGCAGGCCGGCATCCCGGTTTGCGGACACCTCGGCTTCACGCCGCAATCGACGCACGCGAAGGGCGGTCCGCGCATCCAGGCGCGAGATCCGGATCAGGCGGTCAAGCTGGTCGCGGATGCGCAGGCATTGGAGCAGGCCGGCGCGTTCGCGGTCGTGCTCGAGCTCGTGCCGGCGACTGTCGCGCAGGTCATGTCGCAACGGCTGACGATTCCGACGATCGGCATCGGCGCGGGTCCGCACTGCGACGGCGAGATCCAGGTGTTCCACGACCTGTTCGGGCTCTACACGGATTTTCAGCCGCGTCACACGAAACGTTATCTCAACGTGTCGCACGACGTCGTCGAAGCGATGCGTCAGTTCGTGCGCGATGTCGGCGAGCGCACGTTCCCGGGACCGGAGCAGACCGCGGATCTGCAACCGGAGAGCGCCGAGCGATTCCGCGCACTGCTGGACGCGTGAGCCAGTGACGCTCAGGCGGCGAACCGCCGCTGAGCGGCGATCGACACCCACAGCGCGATCACGATGAGCGTGACCGCGATGATTCCGGACCTGTCCGCATGGCCGCCGGAAAGGGCCCAGCCGCCGAGCGACGTGCCGATCGCCTGCCCGGCATAGAGCAACGAAGTGTTGAGCGCCACGGTCGCGGAGGCGGCATTCGGATCCGCCGCGATCAACCGCGCCTGCTGGGCTGCGATCGCCGGCGAAGATCCAGCGCCCCACAGCACCAGCCCGAGGCCGGCCAGCACCAGCGATGCGCCGCTCAGCGACCAGATCGACATCCCGAAGATCGCCAGCACGAGCGACACGCGAGCGGTGCCGGGTCCGCCGAACCGGTCGATCACGCTCGCTGCGATCATCGCGCCGACGACGCCTGCGCATCCGTAGACGGCGAACAGCGCTGCGATCGTAGATGCACCCGCGCCGGCTTCGGACTTCAGGCGCGCGGCCACGAATGGATACTCGGTGAATTGTCCGGCGAGGAAGATGCACGTCACCGCGAGCAGCAGTTGCACCTTGCGGTTCGCGAACACGGCTTTCCAGGCAGCGACCGACAGAGGTGGCGTGATGAGTCCGCCCGGCACAGTCGCGAACACCGCAATCGTGGCAACCGCGCTCGCCGCGGCGAGTGCCAGATACGTCGCCGACCATCCGAAGTTTGCGCCGAACAGGCTCACCAACGGCACGCCGATCGCCAGCGCAACGGACCATCCGAGAAAAATGAATGCGACCGATCCGGCGCGATGCTCGGGCGCGATGAACAAAGCGATCGCACTCGCGGCCTGCGGAGTGAATATGGCCGCACCGCCGACCATCGCCAGGCGAATCGCGAGCAACACGCCGAAACTGGGTGCGAACGCGGACAAGAGGTGGCCGATCACGTAGAGCACGAGAGCTGCCGTCAGCAGAACGCGCCGATCGATGCGATTCGTCGCGAACGCAAGCAACGGCGCCTCGATGCACAGGACGGCGGCGCCGTAGCCGATCAGCGATCCGGCGGTCGCAACGTCGACAGCGAATGCGCTGCCGATCTCGTTGATGAGTCCCGCCGGCGCGAGCACGCCGGTTCCTATCACGAAATTGCCGAACAGCAGTGCCCAGCGCGCGCGCACCTGGGCTGCGTTCATCGTGGAGTTGTGCTTCATTCCCCGTAGTCGCAGGAGCCCGGCGTGGGCACGTGACTCAGGACTTTGCCGGAGAGCGTGTCGGTCATCTTGCCCGCGTCGACCGCCAGCACGCCGTTGACCCACAGATACAGCACGCCCTCGGACAACACATTCGGATGCAGATAGTCCGCCTTCGGACGATATGCTTTGGGATCGAGCACGACGACATCCGCGAAGTAGCCCGGGCGCAGGTAGCCGCGCCGCTCGAGCCCGAGAAAATCGGCGGTCGCGCCGGTCGAGCGGCGGATGAATTCGAGCGTCGTGAGTACGTGATCGTGCTGCACGTACTTCGCATATTTTTCCGTGAACGTTGCGTACTGGCGCGGATGGCCGTCGGAGCCGTCGGATCCGGTGACGACCCAGGGTTGGCGCATCAGCAGCTTCACGTCCTCGTCACTCATATTGAAGGACGTCAGCGAGTCCGACTTCGCATCGTCGGTCTCACGAACGATGCGCAGCGCCGCCTCGATTGCATCGAGCTTCCAGAGAGCCGCCATCGCCGCCAGCGTCTTGCCGCTCCAGGGCGCACCGACCGAATTGAACAGCAATGAATCCGCGCCGCCTCGCCGGCGCAGGTTGTCGCGCATCTCCGTGCGGATCCGCTGCAACGTGGCGGCGTCCTGCAAACGTCCGAGCAGCGCCGGGCGCCCTCCTTCCAGCGACCACCGCGGCAGCAGAGAGGCCTGCAGACTCGATCCCGACGCGACGAACGGATACTGATCGGCCGTGACGTTCAGGCCGCTGGCACGCGCCGCTTCGATGATCGACACGAGGTTGCGCGCTTTGCCGTGCACGTCCACGCCGAGAGCTTTGAGATGCGCGATGTGTATCGGCATGCCGGCTTGCCGCCCGATGTCGATCGCTTCGCGCGTGGAGTCGAGCAGGCCGATTCCGTAAGAAGACTCATCGCGCTGGTGAGTGTCATAGAGGCCGCCGCGAATCGCCGCCTCGCGCGCCAGCGCCACGACCTCGTCGGTCCTGGCGAAGCTCTGCGGCGCATAGAACAGTCCGGTGGAGAATCCAAAAGCGCCTTCGCACATCCCTTGCGCCACCAGCTTGCGCATGCGCGTGAGCTCGTCCGCGCTCGGCGCTCTCGCCTGCTCGCCGAGCACACGTTCCCGCACGGCCGAGAAGCCGACGTACGGCGCCAGGTTGGTGCCGACCCCACGCTCTTCGAATCCAGCTCGTTGCTTCGCGACTTCGAAGGTGCCGCCGCCGTCGACGCCGATCACGATCGTCGTCACACCCTGCATCAGCCAGGGCGCGTTGCGCCGCTGCGCGGAATCCTGCGAGCGGATGTACGTCTCCGGATGCGTATGAGGATCGATGAAGCCCGGTGCGACGATCTTGCCCTGCGCCTCGATCGTGCGCGTAGCGTTGAACTGGGCGCCCGCATCCTGACCGACGTACGCGATCGAATCGCCAGTGAGGACGACGTCGAGCATCCGCGGCTCAGCCTGCTCGCCGGTGTACACGAGGCCACCGTGAATGAGCAGATCCGCGGGGCGGCGCGTGTCCGCGGCGTGTGATGCGCAACTGGCGAGGGCCGCGACTGCGACGGCAATTTTGTCCCCTTGCATGGCGCCATTCTCCCGCAAGATTGCAGCGGCTACTATGCGGGCAGGCGTAGCACGCAGGAAGTCCCATGAACATAAGAAGGGTGGTTCGCAGCCTGGCGATGGTATTCATCGCTTGTTCCGTCGAAGTGAACGCGGCGGAGTCGCCGGCCGTCGAGAAGGCCGATCCGAAAGCGGTGGTACTCGATCTGCAAAAGGAAGTGGCCGCGCTGCGCGGTCTGCCTTTCAAGACCGACGTCGCCGCGGCGGTCCAGACGCAGGAAGAGTTCGGCGCCTATCTCGACCAGCGAATCGACGAAGCGGTGCCCGAGGTCCTGGACAAGCACTATGGCGCGATCGTGAAGCGGCTGGGGCTGTATCGCGGCACGCTCGACAACTTCGGCGACACCGCCAAGGCGGTGATGTCTTCGCAGGCAGCTGCCTACTACGATCCCGAGAAACAGACCTTCTACATGCTGATGCAGGACATGCCGGAGATGATGATGCGCATGCTGTACTCGCATGAGCTCTATCACGGCCTGCAGGATCAGTACTTCGGGCTGGAAAAATACCTGCCGATGAAGGGCAAGACGGCGCTCACCCTCGACTCGGACCAGGGAATGGCGCGGCAAGCCGTCGTCGAGGGCGAAGCCACTTACATCATGAGCCTGTACATGGTGAAGAACATGGCGCACAGGGAGCCCACGCGCGAGCTCATGGGCCCGATCGTGCAGATGCAGAGTCAGATGGACATGGATCAGCTCAAGACGATGATGAAGATGCCGCAGGCGACGGACGTGGCGGGCGGCAGCCTCAAGGACGCTCTCGACGCGAGCGAGAGCATTCCGCCGTTCATCATGGAATCGATGCTCGGCGTCTACATGAAAGGCCTGGGGTTCGTGTTCGCCGTCCAGGAGCAAGGCTGGAGCGAGGTCGAAAAGCTCTATACCGAATATCCGCCGCAGTCGACCGAACAGATCCTGCATCCCGAGAAGTGGCGCGCGCGTGAAGGTGCTTCCCGCATCGAGCTTCCCGCACTGGAGAAGGTGCCGGCGTTGCAGGACTGGGAATTGCTGGACTCGGACGTCATCGGCGAGTTCCGCTGGCGGGTGATCTTCAAGGAACAGGGCCTGCGGACGGAAGCGGAAAGCGCCGCAGCCGGATGGGACGGCGATCGCTACGCCGTCTTCAAGCGCAAGGACTCCGACGCAACGCTGATGTTGCTGGCCACCTCGTGGGACAGCGCGGCGCAAGCGGAGGAATTCGCGAGCGCCTACTCGCGTCTGCTCGCGAACAAGTACGCGGGCGCACCGGAAGCCGCTCGCGTCGAGCAGAAGAAAGAGAACGTCTACATCGTCGAAGGCGGCAACGAGAAAGACACGAAGGAGCTGCTGAAGGTCGTGATGAAGAGCAAAAAGACTAAAGGCTGACGCCGCGCTCGAATTCCCACAGCAGCAGGCGATAACCGAGATCCAGCGCGTCGAGCGCGAGGATGTCCGCGTTGCGCTCGCGCCAGCGGCCGGTGTCCAGGTCGCTGGCGAGCTGGCTCAGTCCGCGGCTGGCATCGATCTTCGCGAACGACGACATGGAGCGGCGTGCGACCGGATCCAGGTAGATTTCCGGTCTGCGCCAGTAAGCTCCGAGGAAGCCGTCCTTGCAGTCATGCGGAATGAGGAGCGGCGTGGCCTGGAATGCGCCGAGCTCTTCGGCGAGCGCGTCCAGCGGCGGCATGATCTTGCTGTCGAGCACGATCAGCTCTGGGAAATAATCCCGAGTCAGCCAGAAGTCCGACGCATCGATATCGAATGTGACGAGCACGATGCGTTGCCGCGCGACGCGCCGCAATTCACGCAGCCCGCGCCGCCAGTCGGTCCAGTGATGAATGGTCAGCACTGCCATCGCCGCGTCGAACGTGCGGTTTTCGACGGGCAACGCCTCCGCCGGTCCACGCACGCACGGCGCAGCGCGTTGCGGACGCTGGGCGATCATCACATCCGACGGCTCCACCGCGAGCACGGTCCTGTCCGTCGGTTCATAGGACCCGGCACCGGCGCCGACATTGATCACGCTGCGCGCGTCGGCCAGTGCAGCGACGATCGCTGCTGCGATGCGCGGGTCGGGCTGGCGGCGGCCGGCGTAGCCTTCGCCAATGGTGTCGTAGATTTCCTGTGTCATCAGTTGTAAGGCCGCAGGCATCGCGGGCAAACACTGCGCCCGACCTGCGGCCGCTCGATCGTGATCTTCGCGCCGACGTAGTTGCACTCCTTGCAACGCAGGCGCTTGCCTGCTTCCACAACATTCGCGCGCCAGCCGACGCGCTGCGCGATTCCTTCCAGCTTCGCGACTACGAAACGATTACAGCGGTTGCAGACGATATAAACGGTGCGACCGCACTCCGCGAGAAATGCCAGCGTCCCGACCGGCGGGGGATGTTTCGCTGGCATGATGCAATCACTCGCAATGCAGGCACTCGCGGAACTGCAGCTGCGCGCTGCTTGCCGCCATGCTGCCCTGTGCGGTCCGCAGCTTCGGAATCAGGATCTTGATCGTCTGCAGCGCTTCCTTCGCCGCGAGCGCTTCCAGCGGCAGCTTGTCCGGTGCGCGGACGCGCTCGTCGATCTCATCGGCAAAGAATGCAGAGATCGTTTCCAGCTGGTCGATCGTCTCGGCAATGAGCTGTCGCGGCTCGATGAACATGGGACTACCTCCGGGGAGTGCCTGTATTGATATACAGGTCTGGCAATGCAAGCAAGCACCGCTCGTAAGTCCTTGAGCAGTCGATCCCCTCCTCTCCTGCATGCGGCCGGGCGCGCGCGAATTTGCGCGAACGCACGCGAGCGACGGGTTTAAAATCTCACGCCATGTGCTACTCCGCCAAAGTCGAACAGAACATCCGCGACCTGGCGCGCCATTTCGCCGCGACCCTGGATTATTCCGAGGTCGAGCGCCTGATGATGGAGCGCCTCGCCGGCCGTCCGATCCGCCTCGCCCGCGGTTTCGAGTGGAATTTCGCCCAACCGCAGTCGGCGGAAGAGCGCCGTATCCAGCAGCTCGACGCCGAGTACCGGTCGAAGAAGACCACCGACAACGAGCAGGAAGTCTTCAAGCAGAAAAAGCGTCTGGCCGACGCCGAGCGCAAATTGAAGGTCAGGCAGACCAAGGCCGCGCTCAACGAGCGGCGCATCGCGACGTCGAAGATCGAGGCATCGCTCGAACGCATCGCGCTCATGAGCGGAACGCAAGCGCACGAGGATGACAACCGCATATTCCCGATGACGTACGCGCCGATCATCCTGAAGCGCGACGGCCGCAACGTCATCACGCTCGCGCGCTATCACCTGCGGCAGAAAGGCAAACCCGCGTTCACCGATCAGAAGTTTCCCGGACTCTACAACGCGCGCCGCGACAACCTCGAGCGCTTCTGGCGCAGCGAATTCGGCCGCACGCATGCGCTGATGGTCGTCGACTCGTTCTACGAGAACGTCGAGCGCGAGCAGAAGAATGTCGTCCTGCATTTCACGCCGCGGCCTGCGTACCAGATGCTGGTCGCATGCTTGTACGCCGATTGGACCGACCCGAAGGAAGGCCGCTTGCTGTCGTTCGCAGCCGTGACGGATGAACCGCCGCCCGAGATCAAAGCGGCTGGACACGATCGCTGCATCATCAATCTGCGGGAAGAGAACGTCGAAGCGTGGCTCACGCCGCAAGGACGCAGCGATGAGGAGCTGCAGAAATTATTGAGCGATCGTCAGACGCCGTACTACGAGCACGAAGTCGCGGCGGCTTAGATGAACAAGGCCACCGATGTCTTCGCCGATCCGCAGGCCGTCGCCAAGTACGCGGAAGGTCCGCCGCGTCTGGTGCCGGGCTTCGCCGATCTGCAGCGCATGGCGATGCTGTTGCTCGCGGAGTCGGCGCCGGCCAATGCGCGAGTGCTGGTCGTCGGCGCCGGCGGCGGCCTGGAGCTCAAAGTATTCGCGGAGCACCAGAGAAACTGGCAGTTCGACGGCGTCGATCCGTCCGCCGAGATGTTGAAGATGGCGCAGAGCACGCTGGGTCCGCTCGTCTGTCGCGTGCAGCTTCATCAGGGCTACATCGATGTCGCGCCGGAGGGGCCATTCGATGCAGCGGCCTGCCTGCTGACGCTGCACTTCATTGCGCCAGAGGAACGATCGCGCACGCTCCGGGAGATTCACCGCCGCCTCAAACCCGGCGCGCCGTTGGTCGTCGCGCATCTCAGCTTCCCGCAAGTTGAGAAAGAGCGGGCGCTCTGGCTATCGCGCTACGTCAGCTTTGCGGTTTCGTCTGGAGTCGATCCCGAGAGAGTCGCGAACGCGCGCGCTGCGATAGAAGCGCAGCTGCCGATCCTCGCGCCCGAACAGGACGAGGCGATTCTGCGGGACAGCGGATTTGCGAACGTCAGCCTGTTCTATGCGGGGTTCACGTTCCGCGGGTGGATCGCATATGCTGGGGACGCATGATGAACAAGCCACGCATCTTCCTGGGCTCCTCGGCGGCGCAGACGAAGCTGTTGCAGTCACTGACGCGCGGGCTGGAAGACATCGCGCAGGTCGAGCCCTGGACGGCTTCGTTCAATCCCGGCACCACGACGCTGGGCCGTCTGCTCGAGCTCACGCGCGAAGTCGATTTCGCGGCGTTCGTGTTCGCACGCGACGATTGGACGGTCAAAGGCGCCGCATCCGCGGCCAGCGACGCCGGTCAGGCTTCGCCGCGCGACAACGTCGTCTTCGAGGCGGGATTGTTCGGCGGCGTGCTCGGCATGCGCCGCACTTTCATTCTCCATGCAAGCGGCGCGAAGCTGCCCACCGATCTGCTCGGACTCACGTGCATCCGCTACGGCGAAGAGCTGACCACCGCCGAGATCAAAGGCATCAACCAGAAACTTCGCAAGGCGATCGAGACCGAGGGCCGGGTCGTCGGCATCGAGGGTTTGTGGTGGCAGTTTTCCCTCACGGAGCTCAGCGCCGCGGAGCCTTCGGCCGTGAGCCTGCTGCGAATTTCGCGAGACAAGAGCGGCTTGCTGGAAATGTCCGGTCGCTCATGGCAGTCGGATGGAAAATTGTCCGCGCGATACCGCAGCGAAGCGGCGCGAGAGCAGAAAGATCCGCCGGGCATCTTCTATTACTGGAAGGGCGAACGGCCGCGGCAGCCGAACGCGCCGCAGGTGGACGGGACGGGTGAGATCAAAATCGAGTCCGCGGATCGCGCGGCCGGCTACTGGATCACATTTCTTCCGAACGGCGACGCACGGACCTCGGGTATTTACCTGCGCGCCGACGCCGGGGACCTGGCGATCCTGGATGGACCCGACGACAAAAAGCGCGCCGAGCTGATCGCAGAGAAACTGCAACGCTGCGAGGCACTCAGGAACGCGTGAGATCGCTCTGTCGCGTCGCGTCCGCGCGGCTGCGAACCTCGGCGAAGGTCCAGTCGCGCAGCAGCTTGCCGTTCTCCCAGACCGCCACCATCGCATCCTCGTATCCCGGCGGCTTGGTCACATCGTCCAGTGAAGCTGCCTCGGGCGGCACCGGCACAGTCTGAAACGTGCCGAGCTCGCGATGCTGGAGCAGCGTCATGCGGCCGCGCTTGCTCAGCTTGCCCTTGTCGGTGACCGGTTCCTTGTAGACATCGATCCACCGGCCGTCGATGCGCGCCGCCGAGCACTTGAGCGCGAACTTCTGTGTGTCCCGGTGCAGCTGCTGCAACAATCCGCCGCCCATGCCGAACGTGAGATTGTCGGCGGCGTATCCAGCACCGGTCGCACGCTCGAGGATCGCGCGCAAGCTGACGGGGTTGATCCCGTCGCCCTGAATTACGCGAACGTGTTTCAACACCCTGTAGCCCCTGCTGTTCATCGTGTGGCCGAAGGCTTCATCCAACAGGACGAGACACTGATGTACGACCTCCACGGGATCGCCGGAATCTGGGCGCACGACCAGCGTCGCGCCTGACTTGATCACCTCGTCCCTGAGTGTCTTGCCCCAGTGCTCACGGATCGCGCGATAGATGTCATAGCTGTCCGAGACCACTGCAACGACAGCGCCCGGCTTGGCGAACTGTCGCAGCATGTTGCGGTAGGCCTCGACTTCGTTCTCGCGGCCCCAGCTGGTGATCGTGCTGTGCTCTGCCGCCGGAATCGAGAAGCCAGCCATCGACTCGTGGTAGTACGCACGCGCCGCAACCAGTGCCAGTACGTTGTCGGTGCCCGAGAAATTGACGAGATGCGCCGTACCGCCGAGAGCGGCCGACTCGGCGCTCGATACACCGCGAGCGCCGAAGTCGTGCAACTTGAAAGGCAACTGCGCCACCGGATCGTCGCTGGTGCGTTCGAGGAACAACCGCACGACCTGCTTGATGTGCCAGCTGATCGTCGCGACCGTAACCGGGTACCACAGGCGCAGCAACAGAGTTTCGAGATACGAAGGCGCCCAGTACGCGACGGGATCGGTCGACTCGATGGTCACCAGCGCCTGGTGGGTTGGGACGACGGTGCCTTCAGGAACGGCACGAATGCGGATCGGCACGTGCCCGTCATGCTTGTCCAGGATGTAGCGCCAGCCCGCCTCGTTGAACGGCTCGCCGTGCGCGGCGAAAAGCTCGCGTGCTGCCGCGATGTTCGCGGCCGTGATCGGCCTGGCCACGTATTCCTTGAGAATGGTCTGCAGGCCGAAGAAGAGCGTGCGGTCGTACACGCCGCCGCGAGACTCGACGTAGAAAAACGTCGCGTCGGTCCCTGGCGGATACTGCAGCCAGTGACTTGCCTTGTAGCTATCCGTGTTGAGAAGGAGGTTGGTGAGGCCTTGCATGATGGAACAGACTACAGCACGAGGCGTCTATCTCAATGACTTGCCGTCGCGAAATTCATCGAGGTGCGTCATGTCGGACATCACGCCGGAACTCGTTGCCGAAGCGCTGAAACATCAGATGCCGCCCGTGCCGCTGGCGGCCCGGCCCCTCCTGTTCGAAGCGATCGCGAGTTGCACTAGCCGGCGGCCAGCGCAAATTTGTCCTGCAGGATGATCACGCTCGCGACGCGTTGCAGGCCGCCTTCCATCGCGATGCGTTGATCGGCAGGACACTCGAGCAACCGGCCCAGCGCCGCCCGCACCTTCGTCATGTCGTAGATCGGCTGATCCTTCGCTGCCTGCGATGCGAACGTGTCGCGATAGAAAGCGAGCATCGGATCGTTCTCCGCACGCGTTGGGGGCGTGGTGAACGGGTGCTTCTGGCGGTCGTAGACCTCCGGTATCAGCACGTCCCTGGTTGCCTCGCGCAGAACATGCTTCTCGCGGATCCCTTTCACTTTCATGCTCACGGGCACGCGGGCGGCGGCTTCGGCGACGTGGTGATCCAGGAACGGCACGCGTCCCTCGATCGAATGTGCCATCTCCATGCGATCCGCCAGGTAGTTGAGAATGAAATTCGGCAGCACCGTTTTCGCATTCACATAGAGCATCTGATTCAGGCGATCGCGGCCGGCGACGCGTTGCGCGAGCGGCAGACGATCCAGTGCGGACAGCAGCGGCTTGAATCCCTGGAACCGCGCCGTGAGATCGTCGCGGAACAGAGGCACGATGCTGTTGATCATCGCAGCGCTGACATTCATCGTGGCCGGTAGCCAACCCAGCCGACGCTCGATCGCCTGCATCTCCGGATTGCTCACCTGCGTCGGCATCAGGATGGCGCGAGTGGCTGGATTGGCGCCGAGCATCTGCTCCAGCAAAGCGCCGCGTTCGGCGGCGCTCAAGGCCGGGTTGTCGTTGAGCGCATCGACGCGGAAGTACGGATAACCTCCCAGCATTTCGTCGGCGCCTTCGCCGGTGAACACCACCTTGATGCCCGCATCGCGCACTGCGCGGCTCAGCAGATACTTGGCGACGCCGTGACCGTTGAACATCTGGGTCTCGGCGTGCCACACCGCATCGGCATACGCGTCGGCAATTTCGCGGCCCGTGATCGGGATCGGATGATAGGAAGCGCCGACGTGCCTGGCCTGTGCCGCGGCAACGCTGGCTTCGTCGTACAACGGATTCTCGAACGTCAGCGTGAATGCTCGGATCGGCCGGCTCGTGCTTTGCTGCGCGAGGCCGAGCACCGCACAGGAATCGATACCGCCGCTGAGATAGGACGCAACCTCGACGTCGGCGACCAGCCTGCGTTGCACGGAGTCCAGCAGCGCTCTGCGAAAGTCTGCGACCACCTCGGCTTCGCTGCGCGTGTCGCGCTTCATCTGTTCGGCCGTAGGGATCTCCCAATCCCAGTACGGATAGATGCGAACGTCTCCATGTCTGGCGATCGCGTAGCAACCCGCTGGCACGGTGCTGATTCCCGCGAACTCGGTCTTCTCGTGAGATCTGCCGACACCGCCGGTCGCGCCCTCGAGATCCCATGCGGCGGGCACACCCATCGCGAGCAGCGCCTTGATCTCCGATGCGAAGAACACCTCGCCATTCACGACCGAGTAATACAGAGGCTTGATGCCGAAGCGGTCGCGGATCGCGATCATTGCCTGCTGACGCTCGTCGGCGATGATCGCCGCGAACTCGCCGCGCAGCTCGCTTGCTGCCTGCATGCCGCGCTCGTCGTACAGATGCAGCGCGATTTCGCTGTCGCTCTCGGTCGAAAACCGATAGCCGCTCGCACGCAAGCGGTCGCGAATCTCGCGATAACCGTAGAACTCGCCGTTGACGACCAGGTGCACGGCGCCGTCCGGACTGGTCATCGGTTGCTCGCCGTTGTTCAGCCCGATGATGGACAGCCGCGTGTGTCCGAGCGTCCACCGGCCATCGCGCGACGTCCAGCTACCCGAACCGTCGGGTCCGCGATGTTGCAGGCTTTTGAGCGCCGCACCGAGACGTTCGGGCGGGAGCCCGCGGCGGGTCATGGCGGCGAAGATTCCGCACATTCGGAGGTCCTTTGGCGAAGTGGCGGCAATGATGCGACATCTGCGCTACGCCGCAAACTGCTGAAAGTGACGGGCTGGAGCACCCGTTCGGAGGTTTCGCCGGTCCGCCGGTGCTATTGGCCGGTAACGGCCCGCGCGCTGTAACCCCGGAGCAGTTCGCCGTGTCTTACGCACAAGCCCCGCAACAACGCGGACAACGCAGCGAAGAGAACCCAGGAGACCGTCATGCTTACTTCAATCAGCCGCAAAACCCAGTCCGCTGTCTGCATGATCCTGGCGGCTGCCATCGTCACCGTCAGCCTGTCCCTGGGCGCCTTTGCCGCCGAGCACGCTGCCGCGCACGAAGGCTACTCGGTCACGATCACGCAGATTCAGTAACTCCCCCGCCCCCTGCCGGCGGCGCCTATCGAGGCACGCCGGCAGGCTTTGGCCCTCGCGCAATCCACGCTTCCGTAGCAGCCGAAAACCGGATTGCGATCGACGGGTCCCGCTTGTAGATGTCGACATAGCGCTTGAAAAATTCCGCCGGCGGCTTGTCGAACAACTCCCGCACACACTGACGGCCGCAGTGCTGATCGATGACTCTCGTCATCTCATACCCGACGAAATAGAAACGACTCTGCGGCCCCGCAAAGCCGCGAGCGTACGCGTCTTCCCACGACAGGCGCCTGGCTTCCAGGTCCTGCAGCACCGTATCGAACAGCGCGAAGTGTTCCGCGAGCTTTTCCGGCGTCGTGTTCTGCACGAAGCGGCTGCGCCACATTTCCAGGTACGGGCCTGAACCCTCGAGATGACGCGGATCGGCGGCAAAGTTCGCTGAGCCTTCCCACAACGTGTTGGCCAGCAAGCGCTGCGTCAGCGGCTGCGTCTCCGGTTCGTCCACGATCGAGCTCAGTCCCGCGCGTCTCGAAGCAACCTGCTGCATGACGTGATAGATCTCGTGCGTCAGGTTCGAGATGACGCCATCCAGATCGCCACCGGCGCGCGTGAGGTTGATGTAGAGCGAAGGCTCGCCGCTGCGCTCAGGAACAAAGCCGTCGGAGACGCCGCCTGCAACGAAGTACACCGTGATCGCGAGCGGCCCGGTGTTCGGCCGGAATGGCTCCAGCTCTCGCAGCGTCGTCGCGACGATCTTCGACTCTTCGGCCTCGAGTTTGCCGATCAGCGCTTCGACTTCGCCACGCTTCGCCAGCACTTGCTTGAAGTCCCAGACGATGTAGCCGTTGTGTCCGGGCTCCTTGCCGGTCTCGATGAACTTGAGCAGGTGCTGCTCGAACTCACGCCGCGTCATTTGGGGAATGAATCGCGTGACGTTGTCGACCATCGCAGCCAGGCCCTGGACCTTGTAGAGCTCGCCGATGTCCTGCTGCGAAAGCTCGCGCTTGTTCAGAGCCTCGAACAGCGTCGTGGCGCCGCCGTAGTCGAAGCGCAGTTGAATTTGATCGGCAGGCGTTGCTGGCTGAGCGTGAGCAAAGCCAGGCAATGCCAGCAAGGTCCAGATCAAGGCGGCGAGGCAGCGCATGCCGGGTCAGATGCGCCGCACGCCTGTAAGGTTTAGTTGATCGAGACCGCGTGAATGCTCGATGGCACCACCTGATACGTGTAGGGCACGAACAGCGCCAGCTCCAGCAGGCCGATCCGCACCCAGCGGACCGGACGATCGATGCCGGTCGTCACGATCCGGTAGTCATCGCCGAGCGCACCGGCGACCTTTCTGGCGTCTGCCGCGTAGAGTCCGATGATTTCTTCTCTGTAGCGATGCGGAGCCACGATGCTGATGTCGACGCTGCCGCTCGCGTCGAGCTTGGTGCGCCCGACTTCCTTCACGCCGGCGGTGAAGTCCTTGAGCTTGCTGATCAGCGCTTGTCCATTCGCGCCGTTCGACGGAATGCGCGTCTTCACGCTGATGCGGGTGATGCTCGTGTCCGGCCTGTCGCCCGGCGCCAGCACCACCGTCGCGGAATCGACCTTGAGCGGAATGACCAGGTCGCTTTCATCGATCACGCTCAGCTCGATGCTTCCATCGCGATTGGCGTTCGCCAGTGCATTGCGGAGCGTTGCGTAGATCTCTTCCTTCCTAGCCGCCGCTTCGCGCGTGTCGTTGCGGACGCTGACCTGCAGCAGTAGAAAATCACCCGTCTTGCGCAGGAACGTTCCGGGCAGACTGCCCTCTTCAGTGCGAGTGCCCGTGACGACGACTTCCTCCAGACCCTGCGCGAAGGAAACGGGTGCGACACCCAGCAGGCAGACGATGAGAAGTGGAGCGATGCGCATATGCCCTTCCCCGTTGTTGTTGTCTCCGAGGTTGCATAGTGCTGCCCGACGCAGTGAATGTCGGCTGAATACGAGTGTCCTTACGAACCCGGCGCGAGCACGCAAAGACCTGTGAGCATTCTTGTCCGTCCGGGCAAGGCCAACTAGTATGAGAAAACGACGAAATGCCAATGCCGGGAGTCAGTCATGCCGAGTCGAACACGATTCTTCACACAGAAAGAGCCTTCGCTCGCCGGCGCAATCGCTTTGGTGCTGGCTCTTGCGGCGATCTCGTCTGCGCCCGCCAGCGCACAAGCGCCTGCGAAGGCGCCGGCCGGCGGCAAAACCTGGGCCGCGCCGCGCACCGCCGACGGAGTCCCCGATCTGCAGGGCAACTGGAGCAATGAAACCCAGACCCCGCTGGAACGGATGGGAAAGCAGGGTCCGACGCTGACCGACGCGCAGGCGGCGGCGCTCGAAAAGCGTGCTCAGGACGTGGACGAATTCCGCGACCGACCCACCAACCCCGATGAGAAGGCAACCAAGGAGAACGGCACCTACGACCTCGCGGCGGTTCCGGGCGAACCCACTTTCGTCGAGCGCATTGCCCAGGCGGCCGGCGGCAACGTCGGCGGCTACAACGGCTTCTGGCTCGATCCGGGCAACAAGGTCGTGCGCATCGATGGCGTCGCGCGCAGCTCCATCGTGGTCGATCCGCCGGACGGGCGCATTCCCGCGCTGACCGACGCCGGCAAGAAGCGCTATGCGGAACACATGGGCTTCGAGAAGAAGTTCGGTGAGTTCGACGGCCCGGAGATCCGCTCGCTCTCCGACCGCTGCCTCACTTCGTTCGGCTCGAATGCCGGGCCGCCGATGCTGCCGAACTACTTCTACAACAACAACTACACCATCGTGCAGACCAAGGACCACGTCATGATCATGACGGAGATGGTGCACGACGCGCGCATCATCCGGATCGGCGCCAGGCACGCACCGGCGCAAGTCCAGTCCTGGTTCGGCGATTCCGTCGGACATTGGGAAGGCGACACACTGGTCGTCGAAACGACGAACATCAATCCGATCCAGCTGGCGGAGTCCTCGCCGCTGGGACCGTATCGCGCAGCGTCCGACAAGCTGAAGGTCACCGAGCGGATCACGCGCACCGGTCCGGATGTGCTGAATTACAAGTTCACGGTGGAAGACCCCGTGGCGCTCACCGCGTCGTACAGCGGCGAGCTGCCGTTCAACCGCATCAACGAACCGATCTACGAGTACGCGTGCGCCGAGGGTAACTACGCGCTGCCCGGCATGCTGGCGGGCGCACGTGAGCAGGAGAAAGCGGACGCCGAAAAGAAAAAGGAGTAGCGCACCGGCCGCGACGCTGCGGCTGCCGTTATCGTGCAGTGACGATCTCGTGGCACGGAATAGTCATCGGACTGGCAGCTCTGTTCGGGTTGCAGGCTGACGCTGCGACCTTTTCGCCGATTCCCTCCGGGGAAGCTTACGACCTCGTGCAACTTCCTGACGGTCGCGTGGCCGCCGTCGGCTCGACAACCGACTGGCCGATCGATGCGCAGACAGGAAACTTCGTTGGTGAGCCGACCTCTCACGCATTCGCGCACGTCATCGATCCGCAGCGAGGCGGGCGACAGGACATCGAGATCCCAATGCCCGGCGAAGGCATCGTCGTCGGGTATCGCCAGGGATTCGTGACGTGGGGGCGAAACGCCGCGACCTACGAAGTCCGATACATCGAAACCTCGCAGATCCCGCGCCAGTCGGTCCTGCATTCGACCGAGGGCCTCGACTACCTGTATCTCACCGGGTCGCCCGCCGGCGACTCGCTGTATGTCGCCGAGTCGCTCAGTCGAGGCGGCATGCGACTGCTGCGGTTCGACAGCTCGGGGAAGCTCGCGTGGAGCAAGAGTTACGACATTCCGCCGATGGGCGTGACGGCTACGAACGACGGTGTCGTCTTCATCCGGCCCGGCCCGCAGCGGAACAATGAGCCTCTCATCCTGCTGACCAAGCTCGGGCTCGACGGAGAAGAAACGTGGTCCTCGCCTGCCGGAGAGTCATACGGCGGTGTCTCCACGGTGCGCTTCCACAGCCGGCAAGTCATCACTGTGGCGAATGCCGAGCAGGATGAGAGCATGGAGCTGCTGAGCTACGACGCCACCACCGGACGACAACTCTCGACCTTCCGCTTTCCCGGATACCCGAAGCTCGTCGGTACAGCCGACGGCCTGCTGTTGATCCACAGCTATTTGTATCGTCCTTACATCGCCATGCTTGGTTCCGACGGCTCGCTGCTCTGGTGGCGGCGCTACACGCCCGACGAGTCGTTGGGCAGTGCCCTGACCGGCACGATTTTGCGCGGCGGTCTGCTCGCCCTGCTCACCCGCACCCCGGATCGGAATCAGCCGGCCACCCACAAAGTGGTGTTTATGAAGGCTCGGGGCGAGGAGCTCGGCAGCGCCTGCACGCGACGCGATCCGCTTCCAGTACTGCGATCAGAGCGGACGCTGCATGCGAAGTACGGCATCAGGCTAGCGATCGACTACGACGCGATGAACGCGCGTGCTCACAAGCTTGGTTGTCCACACCCGACGGAAGACGAATACGCTGCGGCCGTCGCTGCATTCGCAGATCGCTTCGCCGGTGACGCAGCGACCCGGATCCCCTGGGAAGAGTCCGTGTACGTGCAGATCATGGGCAGCGGACCGGCGATGACGCTCAGTTCCTATTACCTGGGCATGGGACCTACGGATGCCCCCGGGAGTCTGTTGTCCTTCTCGGTCCGCTACGACAACGCCAAGCCGTTCGCAAAGTATGTGGAGGAAACGGTGCTTCCACACATGGCGCGCATGCAGGAAGCCCGCAACCGGTTCAGGGAACTGACGCACCAGGTGTATGGCGCGCACGCGCCGGAGGGCGAAATTCCGGACGCGGACGAATTCCTTGCGCAGATGGAGCGCGCTGCCGGCGTGCTCGAGGCGAGGGTGCGAGCCAGGGGCCGCGGCGCCTGGCCCTCGCGACTCTGGGTCGGCGCGATCCTCTATCCGACACAGTTCGGTACATTCGACGAAAGGCAGCCGCTGGACGTCGCCGACCAGACGCTGCTCGAGCTCATCGAGAAGGCGGAAACCCGGCAGCGTTGATCCGGACCGATCCTGCAGGCGCGATGTCGGCTCGGGTCGAACCCGATCGTCCTTGAGACGTTAAGCATCATCAACCAGGAGCCGCGCCAATGAGCCCCACCATCACCGCTTTTGAACGTTCGCCCGATCGCGGCCAGGGGTTGGCGCGCGACATGCGCGTTCGCTGGGCGCTCGAAGAAGTCGGCCAGGCGTACGACGTGCGACTCGTTTCGTTCAAGACGATGAAGGAACCCGCGCATCGCCGGATTCATCCCTTCGGTCAGATTCCGACGTACGAAGCAGGCGACCTCGTGCTGTTCGAGTCGGGCGCAATCATCCTGAACATCGCCGAGACTCACCCGGGGTTGCTGCCGGATGAGCCGAATGCCCGCGCGCGAGCCATCGAATGGATGTTCGCCGCGCTGAACACGATCGAGCCGCCGATCGTGGAACGCTCCATGGCAACAGTCGTGGAGCGCGACAAGAGCTGGTACGAGGAGCGCCTGGTGATGCTCGACGATCGCGTTCGCACGCGGCTGGGCGAGCTTTCCAATCGGCTCGGCAAGGCCGAGTGGCTCGACGGCGAGTTCAGCGCCGGCGATCTGCTGATGGTCACGGTGCTGCTCAGGGCCAGCAAATGGGGCGCGCTCGAGCAGTTTCCGAATCTCGCCGCCTACCTCGCTCGCGGCGAAGCGCGGCCCGCCTATCGGCGGGCCTTCGCTGCTCAGTTGGCGGTCTTCACCGGCACGCAACCGGCGGGCTGACGAGCCTCACATCACGGACGCGGCCGCGAGCTCGATCAACCCGACGATCTCCCTTCCTTGCGAGGCCAGCGACGCGTGGCTCGCCTGCAGCGTGATCGTCTTCTTCGCCTTCATGCGGTCCGCGAAAAAGCGCTCGGTGTCCGGCGGGATCATGCGGTCGTTCGCCGAGACCTGGAACCAGCTCGGTTTCACCTTCCAGGCCGGCGCGCCGGATTTCTCTTCGAAGCAGCGGCCCGAGATCGGCTTCTGCGACAGCCCCATCACGAGCGCTTCGGTCTCGTCGAGATCCTGGCAGAAGTTCTCGTGGAATTTTTCGTAGTCCAGCCACAGGAAGCCGTTCGGATCCGGCCGGATGATGGCGCCTCCCGGCGGCGCTTCGCGCATGCCGAGCAGGCCGCCGAGCGTTTCGCCTTCATCGGGCGCCCATGCCGCGACGTAGACGAGACCAACGACATTCGGCAGTCGCCCGGCTCCGGTGATCACGCAGCCACCGTACGAATGGCCGACGAGCAACGTCGGCCCGTCCAATGACGCTGCCAGTTTGCTGGTGCGATCGATATCGTCGCTCAATGACGTCAGCGGGTTCTGCACTGCACGCACGCGATAGCCCTTGGCGTGCAGCGACGGAATGACATGACGCCAGTGCGAGCCGTCGCCCCACGCGCCGTGCACCAACAAAATATTCAGCTTGGCAGACATCTCAATCCTCCTTCGTTGCGGGCCGATACCTTGCGCCTCCGACTTCCACCCGACAATTACGATTGAGCAACGATGCTGCGACACACAGTAGAATGTGCAGCCCCCGTTGCTAAGGAAGGAAAAGAATCATGAAGCATCGTTGGAATGCCGCCGGCCTCGCGATCTGTTTGCCCTTGTTCGCACAGCTCGCAGTCGCCGACCCCGTCTACGTGGCCAAGACCGCGCCGTTCTCGGACACGACGCAGATAGCCAGGAACATCATCGACGAATGCGGGCTGCCCGAGTCGCAGATGAAAGTGTTGCACGAGCAGGCGAAGGAAATGGGCTTCGAGATCGTCGAAGACGAAGCAGCGGTTGCGGCGAACAAGGGCCGGGTGCTGCTGCTGGAAACCGCCAGCGCGATTTCCGGCGGCAATGCGTGGACCGGTCACAAGAAACAGGTCGTCGTCAAAGGTCGACTGCTGGAGAACGGCGAGGAGATCGGCAGCTTCAGCGCGCTGCGCGGCTCCATGGGCGGCATGTGGGCCGGCTACAAATCATCGTGCTCGGTGCTCTATCGCTGCCAGACGACGCTGGCCAAGGACATTCTGACGTGGCTCAAGAATCCGACGAAGGATGCAAGAATCGGCGAGTGAGTCAGGCGCTGCACTGACTCACCGCGCCTGATCACTGCAGCGGCTTGCCGTTCGCGGTGAGTGCGCCGCCCTTGAACTGGATGTGACTGCGAATCTGACCGTCCTTGCGAGTGACGAAGCCTTGCTGCTCGAACGCGGCGACCTGCTGGCGCAGCGCTTCGACCTTGCTCGGACCTGGAGTTTCCTGGGCGCGCACGTCCGTCGGCTCCGCCGCCGTTGTCCCCGACCAGTCCTTGTTCAGCAGCCCTTCCGAGATCCATACGTCCGCATTCGCGACGACTTTTGTCATCAGCGCCGTGCGCCCCTGAGGCGTCGCGAGATCGTCCTTCTTGAAATCGGCCAGCTCGACGGTCCCGTTGATGCCGAACTCGCCTTCGGGCGCCTTGAAGCCGATGTGATCGATGACGATCTGCGGCGAATGCTCGAGAAGCTGCGGACCGAACTCACCGAACGCACCGGCAAGCGCGAGCGACGCGGCCGGATCGCCGGCCGTGCTGGACATCGCGCTGCTCTGCATCTTGCGCATGAGCGCTGCGTACGTGGGTCCATGGAGATGGCGCAGCGACAGGTGGTATTTGATTTCCGAGAGATCGTACTGCAGGAAATCGAGCGCGCCGACGCCGACTTTCGCCGCCATGTTGAGATACTCGCCCTCGGCGCGCACGTCGCTCGCGTAGCTGAACTTCTGCATGCGCATCGGCGTGCCGTCCCGGGTGCGGCCCTCGACGTTGGCGATCTCCAGGTTCACCGTGCCGTTGTAAAACTCATCGAACACGCGATCGCCGTCGCAGGTGAGCTTCAGCGCTTCGAACTTTGCGCCGGTGCCGTCGGCGTCGTAGAGACTCAGGCCAGGCGCGGTCGCATTGCAGCCGATCGAGCCCAGGTTGCGACCGACCGAAAAATCGCCCTCGAAGCCCTTCCACGCCACCGTCGATTTCTCATCCTTGAAATCGAATGCGGGGCTCGTGACGTGGCTGCTCGAGCCGCCCAGCAAACCCAGGAGCGTGGAGATCTCGACCGGCTCGCGCCCGGGCAGGAATTGATCGAGCTCCTTGCGTGCGTCCTCGGTCCACAAAAGCTTCGAATCGATGCGGCCCATGCCGATGCCCGTGAAGCCCGGTAGAGGGCCGTGCTTGATGTCGTTGCGCACGGTGAAGCGCACCGGCGGCTTGTTCGTCGGTTCCTCGGCGGCGTCTTCATCGTCGCCGCCGGCCCTCTGCTGCTCTTGCCGGCGCTTTTGTTCGAACTGATCGAAGATCGCGCTGTTGAACTCGAACGTCACGTCCTCCACCGAGGAGAACACGCCGGGCGTGTGTCTGCGCTCCACGATCTTGAGCATGGGAAGCGGCTGCGTGGCGGTTTGCTGCTCCCACGCGTCGAACCCGGAATGAACCGCGCGACCGAGCCCCCACGAGGCGGCGACGTAGCCGATGACGAGAATCGCGGCGGCGCTGACGCCGATGATGGCCCTGTTGTTCATCTGTTGAGTCCTCCCAGACTCGTCGAGCTCTTGTAGTTGTCGTTCTGCGGGCTCAAGTTTAGGCGATTACGAATTCATCGTCATTGCCACAGCAAGGATCAACAGACCTGCCAAGGTGTTCAGCGCGACTGCGACGCCGCTGAGTTTGAACGCGCCGGGCCAATCAACAGGCTTGCCGTCAGGGCGCGTGGCTCGATCGTGAAAACACCATGCGCCTATGGCGATCGTGATGGGCAAGCCAAGTGCAATGCCGAAGTAAGCTGGAGCCGAGATCCCGACAAAACTGAGTACACCGCGGGCGAAGGCCAGCGCGAACACGATCGTTGCCGCTGTCAGGAAGGCCAGTCGCCACGAGACCCCACCGTACCGCAGGATTCTTGCGGCCAGCTTCCAGAACAACGCATACACGCCGATTACGAGCGAGAACGATGCAAGCAGGTAGATCAGGAACATGGTGATCCAATAGGAGTCATGGGTCGCTACGGGTGCGCTACGGCGATATGATGGCGCCCCCCGGCACCGGCATTCCCGTCGCTCCGCAACTCAAGGAGTACGCGAACATGAACAGCAGTGCAATGACCGCGATTCTGGCCGCAACCCTCGTTCTGCCCGGTGCGGCGCTGGCGGACCAGCAGGTACGCGCACAGCTCGATCATTCCGGGACGGGGTTTTTCCCCGCGAAGGCGTCGAATCAAGGGCCACTGAAGCACGAACAGACCGCCGTTGTTCGCGGCACCGTGATAGCCATCGACGCAAGAACGCGGCTCGTCACGCTGCAGACCGAAGAGGGCCGGACGCTTGACGTGCCGATCAGCGATCAGGTGAAGAGTTTCGACAAGGTCGCAGTCGGCGATGTCGTCGAGGCCACCTTCACCGAGTCGGTCGTCTTTCAAATCGTGCCGAAGGGGCGGGACCCAGGCCAGAAGATGACGTCCTCGTTCGAGATTGCCTCCGTCGATCCGACAGCCAACATCCTGTGGGTGACACTGCCGAACGGCACCACGAAGCCGATCAACTTCGAAGAAAAGTCGCAGGCACGCCTGATGACCCTGAGTCCCGGCGATGTCGTTGCGGCGACGTACACCGAGTCGGCGGCGATTCAGCTGGAGAAGGTCGTCAGATAGATGTGACGAGGGTTCGCGGACATGGACTGGAACAGCCGGCGACAGGAACTGGCATCTCATTCTGTTTTAAGCTGCACGCATGAACACTCGACTTGCAGCAAGCTTGGTGTTTGGCGCGTGGCTGATTCTGACCGTTCCGGCCGCCAACTCCGCTACGTCGGTCCCGCCGACTGCGTTTGCCGGCCTCGTCGATCTCTACCTCGACGGGTTCGGGCGATTCCATCCCTCGATTGCCGCCGGCAATGGCCTTCACGCCCACGACGGTGAGCTCGAGGACTTTTCGGCCTCGTCTGTCGCGGCGGAGATCAAATGGCTGCATGCCATCCGGGGGCGCCTCGACTCGATCTCCGAGCAATCTTTGAGCGCCGACGAGCGCGTGGACCGGCGCATCCTGCTGGGTGTTGTCGATGGCTGGTTGTTGGATCTGGAGACGGTCAAGAACTGGTCGCGCAATCCCATGATCTACGTCGCGGCGATCTCCGACGGATTGCACAACCTCGCCACGATGGATGCCGCACCGGCGCAGACGCGGATGCGCCAGGCAATCTCCAAAATGCGCGCCATACCACGGCTGCTCGAGTCTGCTCGCCGAAATGTCCAATCGCCGCCCCGGGTATTCGTGGAGACCGCCATCGGCATGCTCAGCGGCGTGGAGGAACTGCTGTCACGCGATTTGCAGCTGGCTTTTTCCGGCGAGGCAGACGCAGCCCTTCGTCAGCAGCTTGCGGCTGCGGCAGGGGAGGCGGCACGCAACATCGTCGAGTATCGCCGCGAACTCGAGACGCGCGGTCTTGCTGCCGCAACCGGCGAATTTGCCATCGGCACGGCGGCGGTCGAAGCGCGATATCGCGCCGAGGAATTGATCGACCTGCCGGCCGACCGGTTGCTGGCGATCGGCGAGCGCGAGTTGGCACTTAACCAGGCCGAGTTCACGCGAACCGCCGCGCGCATCGACGCGACGCGTACACCCATGCAGGTGTGGGGCGAGCTCGTGCGCCATCACCCCGCGCGCGGTGAGCTCGTCGCCGCGGCAACCGCGCAGGTGGATGAGTTGTTCGCCTTCGTCGCCAAGAAGAATCTGCTCGTGATGCCGACCAGCGAACACATCGTCGTAGCGCCGGCGCCGGCCTACGACATCGGCTTGGCTTCGATGCATTCATCACCGCCGCTCGAGGCGCGGCCTGTACAGAGCTATTACTACATCACCGACGCCGATCCGGCCTGGCCGCTCGAGCGGCAGAATGCCTGGCTGGAATCTTTCAACTTCGCCACGCTTGCCGACATCACCGCGCACGAAGTGGTGCCCGGGCATTACGTGCACAGCGTGTTCATGCGCCGGACGCCGGGGAAGGTGAGGCGTATCTGGATAGGGCTCAATCCCTTCCCGCAACCCTCGTCTGGGCAAGATGGCTGGGCACACTACGCCGAGCAGCTGGTCAGCGACGAGGGTTTCCGCGCGGAGGATCCGGGCTACCGATTGGCGCAGATCTCAGAGGCACTGACTCGCATTTGCCGGCTGATCGCTGGGATAAAGCTGCATAGCGGCGCGTGGAGTGTTGCCCAGGCCGCGGAGTTCTTCGAGCGCGAGGCGCATCTGTCCAGCGCGCATGCGGCGCGCGAGGCTGTGCGCGGCACCTACGACCCGACCTACGGCGGGTATTTTCTGGGCAAGCTTGCGGCGTTCAAATTGCGGCGGGACTATGCCGTAGCGCGTGGTGCCTCGTTCACCTTACGTGAATTTCACGAGCGCGTGATGAGCAACGGCATCGCGCCCTGGTGGGTTCACCGGCAGTTGCTGCTGCCCGGAGATCGCGGTGCCGTGTTGGAGTAGTGCGATTCACCGGCCTCTTCTCCGCTACTTCGGGTAAAAGCAGTCCCTGACCCATGGTCACGGCGACAGAATCTGAACGATCTTCCGGCGGCCGGATGCTCCCGCCTTGATCGTCACCGCAGCTCGTGTGCATCCGAACTGCTCAGCCACCAACTCGACCAACTCCGCGTTCGCCTTGCCATCCACCGGCGGCGACTTCAACTTCGCGACCCATGTGCCATCAGCCGCCTGCGTCAGCGACGAGGCTCTCGATCGCGGAGTGACTTTGACCTGAATGATCTTTGCCGCCATGGACGGCGATCATGCCACCTTCAACGGCAGGGTGCGCAGACGCTGACCGGTCGCTGAGAACACAGCATTCGCAACCGCGGGCGCGGCGAGCGGAACGCCGAACTCGCCAAGTCCGCCGGGTGCTTCGTTCGATTGGATGAGCTCGATGTCGATCTGCGGCACTTCGTTCATGCGCAGAATCGGGAAATCGTGGAAGTTGGATTGCTCGATCGCACCGTCGCGAACCGTCAGTCCGCTCTTGATCGCTGCAGTGAGCCCGAAGATGAATCCACCATAGAGCTGCTGCTCGGCCGCCGAACGATTGACCACCGATCCGACATCCACGACCAGCCACACGCGCGAGACGCTGAGTTCCTTTCCGCTCACGCTCACACGCGCCACAGCAGCTCCGTAACCCTGATACGCAAACTGAATCGCCAACCCATTGCCCTGCCCTTTCGGCAACGCCTTACCCCACGTCGAAAGCTCCGCGACGCGTGCGATCACTCTTTCGAGTCGCTGACGATCGAACGGCGGGTTGTACGACTCCGCGGGCAATCGCTGCGGATCGAATGCCGCACCGGCTCGCAGCCACCTCAATCGAAACTCAAGCGGATCCTCACCCTTGCGCGCAGCCAACTCATCGACGAACGACTCGCTGAAGAACGTATTGAACGAATGCGCCGTGGACCGCCACGATCCGACTGCGATACCGAAATCCATCCAGTGCTGCGCAGCCTTCATGAACGGCACCGGATAGGGAAACGGCACCATGCCTTCCAGAGTCGAGCCGTCGAAGCCGCCGCGCTTCGTGCGGATGCGCTCGACGTCTTGCGGCTTCGTGATGAAGTAGCTCGGCCCGGCCCAATTCACTTCGAGTGCGCGCGGCAATTTGTCCGGCCCGAGCACTGCGGAGAGTCGTCCGACCTGCGCAGGTCGATGCGGACCGTTGCGGATCTCGTCCTCGCGCGTCCAGATCACGCGCACAGGTTTACCGAGTCGCTGCGCGAGCAACGCGGCTTCGATCGCGGCTTCCGGATGATATTTGCGACCGAAGCTGCCACCCATCGTCTGCGGCCGCACGTCGACGGCGCTTCGATCGATTCCGAGCGCCGTGCCGACCGATCTCTGGATATGCGCGATGTTTTGGGTTGCCATCCACACCGTGCACTTGCCGCCGCGCAGATCCGCGATCGCACTCGTCGGCTCGAGCGCGGCGTGCGCCTGGTACGGCACTTCATACACAGCCTCGAATCTGGTCCCCTCCATATCCAGCGGCAGATGATCGAGCGGCACGAACGTCGGCGGCTCGTCCAGCGACCCTCGGAGCCGCTGACTCATGCGCTGCGAACTCAGCTCACTCGCGCCATCGAGCTGCCACGCGGTCTGCAACGCCGACCTGCCCCGTTGCGCGGTCCAGAAGTCTCGTGCCACGACCGCGACGCCTTGTGCCAGCTTCTCGATTGCGAGCACGCCGGGTATTGCACGCGCCGCCGTGTCGTCGAGCGTAGCGAGTCTCGAGTTCGCATTCGGCGGCCGAACCAGCACCGCGGTCACTGCATCCGGCACGCGGACATCGAGCCCGAACTGCAACTTGCCGGTCACGATCTCCGGCGAGAGCACGTTCCCAACGCGCTGGCCGATGAGCTTCGGCTTCGCACGCAACTTCGGCTCCGCACTCAACGTCGCGCCGTCGAGATCCACCGCGAGTTGCGCATACGTGAACGCTCGACTACCGCTCAGAACGCTTCCATTCTCCGTTCGACACTCACTCGCCTCCAACTTCCACCGCTTCGCCGCCGCGGCGACGAGCAACTCCCGCAAGCCCGCGCCCAGCCTTCTCATCGGCAAATACAAGTCCCTGACCGAGGAGCTCCACTCGACTCCATAGAACCCCGGATCCGTGAACGGCGCCCGCACCGGAGCCCATTCCACTTGCACGCGGCTCCAGTCCACGTCGAGCTCATCCGCAATCAGCATCGGGATGGAGGTCATCGTGCCCTGCCCCATCTCCGGCTTGTTCACGCGAATCACGACGTTGTTGTCCGGGCGTATCAGGACGAACGCCCCCGGCAGCTCGCGTGCGGTTTGCGCAGGCCAGCTCACCCCCGCGAGCAACCCGCCGGTTCCGAACGTCAATATCTGAATCGCTTGTCGACGGTCGAGCATGCTTGGCACCATACGTCGACCGTCGCAGAGCGTGGTCTCAGGAATTGCAGTTCCGGCGACGCATTTACCCGCGAAGGCAGGCATTCGTGACGCGAAGCACCGCGAAGAAGATCGACGCAATCGACGCCCAGCTGCTGGCGCTGCTTCAGCGCGACGCGCTCAAGCCCGCGCGCATCCTGGCGCAGGCGCTGCACATCTCGGTTTCATCTGTGCAGCGGCGCATCCGCGAGCTACGCAAGCGCGGCGTGATCGAGCGCGTCGCCGCTCTCGTGGAACCTGCGCTCGTCGGGCATCCCGTTACGATCGTCGTGGATGTGTGGCTGGAAAAGGAAGACGTACGCTCGGTGAACGACTTCAAGCGCCTGATGCGCGACACGCCGGAAGTGATCCACTGCTACCACGTGACGGGCGATCACACCTTTGTCATGATCGTCTCGCTGCCGCACATGGAAGCCTTCGCGGAATTCGCCGCGCGCGTCTTCGATTCGAATCGAGCGGTCGCGAAGTTCAGATCGAGCGTGGTGATGAATCGCGTGAAGAGCTGCGGGCCGTTGCCGGTGTCGGCGGACTGACAGGAGCACATGAGATGAAGAGCAGCGCGCTGGCAATCGCACTGATCGCATGGTGTGCAGCGGCTGCAGCGGCCGCGCCTTCCCGCGTCGACCGGGGCTGGATGACGAACAACATGGGCGGGCAATGCCAGATGCTGCGCGGCGTCTGGGCCGCGAATCCAGCGAACGCCATGCTGACGGTCACCGTCTATAGCGAGCCGCTAGGCGCGACGAAACCCACGGGCCAGGCTCAGCTGCTGTTGGCGCTCTTCGTGAACCAGCGCATGCAGAACGGGAACGTCGAGTCGTTCGCGATCCTGGAGAGTCGCGATGCTGCCGCGGGCAAGTACACGATCACGCCGGAGCCCAAGCGCGGCATCAGCTCGCTGCTAGGCACAGATGCCGACGAAGCGCTCCGTCTCTTCGCCGCAGAGCGCTTCGTGCGAGCGAAGATGAAGGACGGCACGACGATCGTCTTCAGCTTCCCGCCTAACGGGTACGAGATCGCCAAGCCGATGTTCGATGCCTGCTCGAAGAAGCCACTGACGATCGGCCGGTAGTTCGCGACCTGCTAGCCGCCGCCGGTCGTGCCGGAGCGTTGACCTTTCGGTACTTCGCCGGGGGCAACGCGAACTCCCGCTTGAACGCTCGATTGAACGCTGCCTGCGATTCATATCCAACCTCGGATGCGATCTGCAGGATCGTCTTGCGCGTGGTTTGCAGCAGCCGGGCTGCGAGCTGCAATCGCCAGCGCGCGAGATATGTCAGCGGTCCCTCTCCGAGGAGCTCGGAAAACCGCTCTGCAACGACGGACTTCGAGGCACCCACCTTCGCCGCGAGATCCGCGAGACGCCAGCGGCGAAAGGGCTGCCGATGCAGGATCGCCAGGCAGCCGCCGACGATCGGATCGCGGGCGCCGGCGAGCCAACCCGTCTGCTCCGGCGGCAATCGCTCCATGTAGATGCGCAAGGTCTGAATGAAAAGCGCTTCTGCCATCTTCGACAGCAGCACTTTCTGTCCCGCGCGCCCGCGATCGGCCTCGGCCACCAGGTAGCGGATCGAATTCTCCAGCCACTGTCCGGTGGCGTCGCCACGCATGTTGATCTTGATCATCTGCGGCAGGCCCGCGAGGAACAGCGCGTCTGCGTGGCGCTCGCAACCGAAGTAGCCGCAGACGAAGGTAGTCGTTGCGCCACCGCCGCCCAATCGCATCGTGCGCACGTCTCCGCCGAGATACTTGCCGAGCGACGCGGCGCTGTCGATCAGCGTGGACGGCGAACCGTTGCGGACGGTGTGTGCGTCGCCGTGCGGAATGATGACGACGTCGCCCGCTTGCAGCGGAATGTCGGACTCGGCGCCCGCGAACCTGACCACGGCCTCGCCCTCGGCGACGAGGTGATACGGAACCAGGCGCTCGGTGCCCGGCGCAAGGACATGAGCGACCTGATGGAGCGGCGGCACGGCGAAACCCCACGGCGCGGTGCACTCCGCGTAGTAGAAAATTGCACCCGTCATGCGCACCGAGCTCAGCGCTTCGGACAGAACGTCCATGGGTCACCTCGTCCGGATGGCCGGAGCTGCGCGCCGGCAAAGAGGCGCGGATTCCCGGCAAAGATGGCCAAGGCGGCAGAGCATAGAGTGCGGTCCGTCGACTCGCAAAAATCGGAAGTCCTTCGCGATGAGCCAGCAACCAGCGGATGCCTGGGACAAGATTGCGCCCGGCTACGACAGGACCAACACACCCACACAGATGTGGCTGGGCCAGCAGGGACTGCAGCTCGCCGGGCTGCGACCCGGAATGCGATTTCTCGATGTTGCCGCCGGCAGCGGTGCTCTCAGCATCCCCGCTGCTCGTCTCGGCGCGCGGGTCCTGGCGATCGATCAGTCACCCGCAATGCTGGAGCTGCTCACGGCACGTGCCCGTGTCGAAGGACTCGAAATTTCGACAAGAATCATGGATGGCCATGCGCTCGAGCTCGATGACGACAGCTTCGAGGTCGTCGGATCGCAGTTCGGCGTCATGCTGTTCCCCGACATGCCGCGGGGCGTGCGTGAGATGGCACGCGTCGTCGCCTCGGGCGGTCGCGTGCTGGTGACCGCCTACGGCGATCCGCACAAGATCGACTTCCTCGCGTTCTTCGTCGGTGCCGTTCGCACCGTGCGGCCGGACTTCGAAGGTCCGCCGCCCGAGCCGCCGCCGCTGCCATTTCAGCTGCAGGATCCGGCGCGACTGCGGCAGGTGCTGGTCGATTGCTCGCTGCAGGACCCTCGTGTGGATACGATTGTCGAATCCACCCCGTTTCGCAACGGCGAGGAACTGTGGGACTGGATCGTCTGGAGCAATCCTATCGTCGAATCGATTCTTGGCGAGCTCGCAGTCACGCAGACGGAGCGGACGGCGATACGGCGGACGCTCCACGACCTGGTCGTCGAGCGCGCTGCTGGACGGCACGCGGCGACGCTGACCAACCCGGTCAACATCGGCGTTGGCACCAAAGGCTGAATCAGTAGTTCCAGCTCTGCAGATCCGCACCCGCGGGCGCGGTCTTGCGCATGCGCTCCGCGGCGATCGGAATGAACATCTGGTGATAACGCAACCGCGACTCTGAGTTCGGACGATCGTGGTCGCCGTTCCAGCAATGCTCGGCGCGGCGGCCATAGTCGATCGTGCCTTCGAACGCCGGATTGCGCGTCGACTCCAGGAATTCCTGCGCGAGATAGACGGCGCTTTCCAGGTAGTAGTTGTCGAGCTCGCCGACATAAAGATGAATCTTGCCGCGCAGCTTCTCGCCCAGGCCCTTCTCCCAATCGCGCTTCATGATGTGCACGAGGTCGTAGTTGTCGCGCCAGAAATTCGCGACGCTGCGGTCGATCTCACCCGTGCGCTTGTTCCAGATCGGCTGCGGATAGCCATCCGCGCCGACCGGTCCGAACACGGCTTGCCAGATGTCCCACTGCCCGCCCGAGCGGCTGTTCGTTCCCAGTACGAGCTCGAGGCGATTGATCTCTTCCATGGTCGCCGTCGGGCGGCCGAGGTAGTCACGCATGGCGATTCGCGGCGTCTGCTTGAACGGCGCATCGACCGTGTACGCGTTGCGGTCCTCGTAAATGTTCACGGTGCCATACGCACGAAAGTCGATCGGATCCGGACACGCCACGAATGCCCCGTTGTAGAAATCCGGATACTTCACCTGGACGCCCATCGCTTCCCAGCCGCCCGTCGAGCCGCCGTAGACGAAGCGCGCCCAGCCCTGGCCGATCGCGCGGTACTTCTTTTCCAGGTACGGAATCAGCTCCTGCTGGATCGCATCGCCATACGGCCCGAGGTTCTCCGAGTTCACCGCGTACGAGTCGTCGTAGTACTGGTTCGCGTGCTGGATCTCGACAGCGATCACGCGCGGAAATTTCGGGCTGGTCCAGTCCTTGTAGAGCTGGTACGCGAATTCCTGCTCCAGCCGGTTGTAACCGTCGAGGCGGAAACGGTCGCTGTACTCGGCCTTGAGGTTCGGATCGGGTGGCTCGGTGCGAAAGCCGTCGAAATCATGCGGGAAATGCCCGTGATTGATCATCAGCGGATAGCGGGCCTGCGGATGCTTCGCCCAATCCTTCGGCAGCAGCACGTGCGCGCCGAGATACATCGGCCGACCCCAGAACTCCGTAAGCAGCTTGCTCTGGATGCGCTCGTGCTTCACCCACTCGGTGTCCGCGGGTGGCTTGATCGGCGGGATGACGTGATCGAGCACGAGTGCGAGCGGGGCTGGCCGCGAATTGGCCGGATTGATTTCGACCTCGCCCACTGCGCTGTAGAGATTGCCGGGCGCGAGGTTCCAGACCTGTCCTTCGCCCCGATCCATCGGCAACTGCACGACGTGACCGTCCTTGCGGTGGAACGTCTCGTATTTATGCAGCAGCGCCTGCACGCGATACTTGCCCGCGGGCAGATCCGCGAGACTCAGCCGCGGATAGCCGAGGACATTGACGTCGAAGGTCTGCGCCACGTTGCCGCGCCAGTCCTGGACATCGATGCCGAAGACCTGCTGGCTCTTGGTCCCGACATCGATCTGAAAGCGCGGCTCCTTGGCCGGATCGACCGAAAAGAGCAGCAGCAATCTGCCGTTCACCGGCTCGCGCGCCAGCGCCGGCGCCAGCGTGACGGAGAACGCCGCGGCATGCGCCGCGCCCACGCCCAGGAAAACAAGGAGCCAGAAGGCGCATGCGCGCCGAATCATGAGCTTCATCGGATCCCCTCACCGGCTGACAGTGGTCGGGGATGATATCAGCGGCCAAACGTGGTCGCGCGAATACAGGCGACGACGTCGGCGCACACGGCATCGAAAGGCCGCGCGACATCGATGACTATCGCATCGCTCGGCCACTGCAAGGCCGCCAGCTGGCTGCCGAGCATGCCCGGCTTCATGAAGTGAGGCGGACGTTGCGTCAGCCGCTGCTGAATGATCGCGGGGTCGGCGGTGAGCAGGATGAAATGCAGCGGCTCGGTCACGGACTCGCGCAACAGATCGCGCACGAATCGCGTCAGCGCCGAGCACGCGACGATGACGTCGCGCGGCGGTTGGCGCTCATTGATGCCCTTCGCCAGCGCCGCGATCCACGGCGCACGATCCTCGTCCTTGAGCGGCGTGCCCGCGGCCATCTTATCGATGTTGGCCTGCGGGTGGAAATCGTCGCCGTCGAGGAAAGCGAGTGCGAGCTCGCCGGCCACTCGACGACCAACCGTCGACTTGCCAGCGCCCGACACGCCCATGAGAACGAATACGGTCATCCCTGAAGGTCTCTTTACTGACACGCGAAGCTTGCGCTCGATTCGATCTTACCCTTGCCGTCGTATTGCGCGGTCTGCGGATACGGGCACAGCGGCCGCGTCATCGACACACCCTTGGCCGGATCGTCGTCGACATACTTGGTGGCCACGATCTGCTTCGGAGCGACGCCCTCCTCGACCCACTTCTGGAGCGCGAGCAATGTGTCGTGATCGGCGTCGGCCGGCGGGCGCGGGCCGAGATTGCCGAAGGCATTCGGGCCGGGGCCGAAACCGCAATGAAGCACGCCGGGCGCCATGAACAGGCGATAGAACTCCTGGGTCTTGCTCACGCCGCCGGTCTGCTTGGCGACGCGGTCGTAGTAGACCTTCGACATGCCTGGCGGGATCGAGCCATCGAGCAGACCGTGATAGTGAATCAGCTTGCCACCGCGCCGCTCGAACTCGCTGAGATCGGTCTTCGATGCGTCCATCAGCGCGCCGAGCTTGTCGCGGGCAGTCGCGAAGTCCCTGGTGAGATCGTACGTGCGGTAATCCCAATCCGGCTTCTCGAACACGAAGCCGCCGAAATAACCGCTGGCGAACATGATCTGCAGGCTTTGACCCTGCGCGGCGCCAAATGCGTACTGACGAACGCCGCCGCCCATGACCGCGGTTTCATTCTCTCCCGACGGCACATAGCCGACGAGATACAACGTACGCAGCGCGGCGACTTGCGGCGCAGTCAGGCACTGCGATTCATCGCCGCCCTTCTTGCACTCGAGCACCTTCGGATCGAACTTGCACTGCTCGGGCGCCGAGACGAGGCCGTCTTTGATTCCATCGTTCGCATCGCACGCGGCGAGCGCAGCCTCCTGGATGATCGGCAACTTCGCCGGCGGAATGAAACTCGCGGGATCCTTGTGCAGCGCCAGGCCGCTGCGCATGAAGCCATCCAGCAGGTCGGTCCAGTAATGCGCGGGCGCTCCGGCGACGATGCCGTCGAAGTCCTGCGGAAAGCGCTGTGCTTCGATCATCGCCTCGCGGCCGCCTTCCGAGCAGCCGAAGAAATAGGAATGCTTCGCGGCGCTCTCGTAGTACGCCGCGGTGATCTTCTTGCCGATGTCGCTCAACAGGTGCACGGCGCGCTCGGCGTGATCGCGCACCTTCTCGGGCTGGCCGATCGCCCAGCGGCCATCGACCGGGCTCGCGGTGTGACCGTTGTCGGTCGACGCCGTGGCGTGACCGCGGTCGATCATCTGGCCGAGCAACTGGTGAAAGATGACGCCGGCGAGACCGCCGTTGCCGACCTGGACGTAGCGGCCGCTCCAGTTCTTCTCCGGCAGCCACACTTCGAAACCGACGCGCGATTGCGGCGTCGGCGTCGCGTGACCGACGACGCGGCAGAACGCCGGCAGATTGTTCAGGGTCGACCCCAGCGAAGTCGCAAACGCGCCCGAGCGCTCCGGCGCGGCGCTGTCGATGACGATGCCTTCCATCGCGAAGCTCTTCATCTGCTCGCACGCGCCGGTTGCATCGTCCGTCGCATGCGCGAGAGTCGCAGCCGACATCAGGAGAGCGAGGACGACGTACTTCTTCATTGTGACGATACCCTGCTGAGCAGACCGGCCGAGCGCTGCTCGCGAGCGCGCTCCCACAAGACGATGCCCGCACCGAGGGCCAGGCACAAGGCGATGGACATGAGGCTCAGCGCAAAGCTGCCGGTGCGCTGCTTGACGAAGCCGATCGCCGCCGGCCCGAGGAATCCACCGACATTGCCGAGCGAGTTGATCAGTGCAATTGCGCCGGCCGCAGCAGGACCCGACAGGCCCCGGCTGGCGAGTGCCCAGAACGCCGGCAGCGCGGCGTAGATGCCGATGGCCGCGAGACACAGCGCAGCGAACGCCGGGATTGGATCGGTGATCCAGCCGCCAGCCGCAAGCGCGAGCGCCGCGAACGCCGGAGGCAAAGCAACGTGTAACGACCTTTCACCTGTCGCATCGGAGTGCCGTCCCCATATGACCAGAGCAATGCAGGCCAGCGTGTACGGAATCATCGTGACCGCGCCGACCTGAACGTTCGTGAGCTTGCCGAGCGAAGCGATGATCTGCGGCAGCCAGAAGCTGAAACCGTACAGCCCGACGAGCACGCAGAAGTACACGAGACCGTAGAGCCAGACTCGCGGCAGCAGCAGCGCTTGCCGCAGACTCTGCGTGTGCGCGCCATGCGCAGTGGACTCGCTCGCGAGCTCGCGCGTCAGCCAGTCCTTTTCATGCTTCGTCAGCCACGTGACGTCGGTGTGCTTGTCCGGCAGGAACCGCAACACCGCGAAGCCGAGCACGATCGTCGGAATAGCCTCGCACAGGAACATCCACTGCCAGCCTCGCAGGCCGGCCGCCTCGATGCCGAGCAATGCTGTCGAGATCGGCGCACCGATCACGCTCGACAGCGGCAGCGCGATCATGAAGAGCGCGATGATGCGTGCGCGGTCGCGCGCCGGGAACCAGCACGTCAGGTAATAGATGATGCCGGGAAAGAAGCCCGCCTCCGCGACGCCGAGCAGGAAGCGCACGACGTAGAAGCTGGTCGGCCCCTGGATGAACGCCATCGCCGCGGACAGCACGCCCCAGCTCAGCATGATGCGCGCGATCCAGATGCGCGCGCCGAAGCGCTCCAGCAGAACATTGCTCGGCACTTCGAAGGCAACGTAACCGATGAAGAAAATGCCGGCGCCGAGACCGAACACCGCGGACGACAGACCCAGGTCCACGTTCATCGTCAGCGCCGCGAAGCCGACGTTCACGCGATCGAGAAAGGCGAAAAAGTAGAGCACGCCCAGCAGTGGAATCAGTCGCCACGCTGCTTTGCGCAGGACTGCACTGCCGGGCGTGCTCACCCCCTCCGCCCCCATGCTCACTTGTTCAGAACTCGTATTGCAGTCGTACGCCGACCTTGCGCTCGGTGCCAAGGATACCGAGATCCTGGTTCAACAGGCCAAGCGCCTGCAGCAGCGAGCCATCGATGAAGGACTCGAAGTACTTCTCGTCGAGCAGATTGTTCGCGAACACGCTCGCACTGAAGCCGTTGCGCTTGTAGGTGATAGACGTGTTCACGACGGTGTAGCTCTCGAGCATCGACGGCGTCGTCGGATCGAAGCTGGAGCCCGGCCGGCTGCCCTTGCCGACCACGCCCAGGTTCCAGGACACATCGCCCATGCCGACCGGCACCGTCACATCGGAGCTGATCGCGGCATTCCAGTCGGGCTGGAACAGCAGACGGTCCGTCGCGAGCGGAGTGCCCGTGACTGCGAGCCAGCCGCTCTGGTCGGTGATGCGCGCGTGCATCAGCGTGACGCTGCCGCTCAGCCTCCAGAGGTCGGTGACCTGCGCCGCCACTTCAGTCTCGAGGCCGTACGACTCGACGTCGCCGAGGTTCAGGTCGATCGACACGAGTCCGCCGCCCGGACCGATCGCGAGCGCGTTCTGGCCGATGAAGTCGGTGTAGTCGTTGTAGTAGACCGCGCTCGACATCGACCAGCGGCCGTTCGCCGAGCTGGCCTTGCCGCCGAGCTCGTACGTCCACACGGTGTCGCCGCCGTACGTCGAGAATGCCGGCGGCACGCTCGCCGAATTGAAACCACCGCCGCGGTAGCCCTTCGCGACCGAGCCGTAGATCATCGCGTCTTTCGTCAGGAAGCGAGTCAGCGACACGCGCGGCTCGACTTCCGAGGAATCGATCTTGCGATGCGGATCGGTCAGCACCACGCCGGGCAGGCTCGAGATCGTGGTGAAGCTGTCCTGCTTGCGATTCTCCTCGTCGAGGCGCACGCCCGCCGACAACTCCCACTCTTCCGCGAAGCGCCACAGGCCGGTCGCGAAGATGGAGTACGTGTCGCCGCTGCGATCGGAGAAGGTGTTCGCCGTGCGCGCGGCCGGCACGAGTGTCTGGCCAGAGCGCGCATCCGATTCTTCGCGGCTCGCGAACAGGCCGATGAGCGTCGAGAACGTATCGCTGTACGTCGTGTCGAAGCGCAGCTCGCCGGTGTACGTCTTGTCGGTGCCGGTGCCGTTCGCCCGCACGATGTCGAGCGACAGGAAGTCGCCGTCGCTCACCGATTCGAGCTCACGCTTGTCGTAGGCGCCGATCGCGGTGACCTTCGTGTTCAGCGAAGCCAGCGGGAACTCGATCTTGGCGTTCGCGCCGGAATACTTGAAATCCTGCCGGCCGATGACGTTCATGACCACGTTGTCGCGGTAGTCGGTCGGGCCGTTGACGTGGTTGTAGTTCGTCGACGGGCCGTCGAAGTCGAGGAAGTAGCCGTTGACCGTGAGGCGCACGTCGTCGCTCGCATCCCACACGACGCTCGCGTCGACCTGGTTGCTGCTCGACTCGTCGACTTTGCCGCCGATCAGCTTGTTGGTGTAGAAGCCGTCCGCGTCGCGCGACGCGACTGCGATCTTGGCGCGCACGGAATCGCTCAGCGGGCCGCCGATGCGCGCGCCCAGTTCCTGGCCGTTGTCCTGATCGCTGTAGCCCGCGTAGAACTTGCCTTCGAAGGTCTCGCTCGGCGGACGCGTGATGATGTTGATGGCGCCGCCCAGCGTGTTCTTGCCGTACAGCGTGCCCTGCGGGCCGCGCAGCACTTCGATGCGCTGGATGTCCAGCGTCGGGTTGTTGATGTACGAGGTCTGCGGCGCATACACGCCGTCCTGGAACACGCCGACGCCGGGCTGCACGCCCGCTTGCAGCGCCGTGCCGATGCCGCGAATCGAGACGAACGCGCGGCCGACGCTGTCGGAGTTCACGTTCAGGCCGGGCACCGTCGGTGCTACGTCCGCGATCGAGCGCAGACCGCTGCGGTCCATGGCGCTCTCGGTCACCGCGGTGATGGAGATCGGCACATCCAGCAGCGACTCGTCGCGTTTACGCGCGGTCACCGTGACCTGCTCGATCGTTCCCGTGTCGATCGTCTGGGCGCCGACCGTCCCCGCAAACATCAGGGCGAACAGAACCCCTCCGGGCTGCACCCGGCTTTTGAACTCGCGCATGGATCCCCCTACTGCAGAACTTTCAGGTCGTCAGGAACACTTTCCCCGGATTCAGAATGTCGTGAGGATCCCAGGCCTCCTTGAGCCGCCGCATCAGCGCGACGGCCGTCTCCCCAAACTCCGCGACCAGCTTGTCGCGCTTCCCCAGTCCAATGCCGTGCTCGCCCGTGCAGGTGCCGTCGAGGCGGTGCGCGTGATCGATCATCGCGTCGTAGACGCGCTCCATCCGCGCATGCTCGTCGGCGTTGCCGGGCTCGAGCAGGAACAGCACGTGAAAATTGCCGTCGCCGACGTGACCGACGATCGGCGCCATCAATCCCGCGGCATCGATCTCGCGGCGCGTCGCTTCGACGCATTCGGCGAGGCCGGAGATCGGCACGCAGACGTCGGCAACGACGCACTCGCAGCCGGGACGCAGGCCCAGCGCAGCGAAGTAGGCAGCATGGCGAGCGCGCCAGAGTTGGCCGCGGCGTTGCTCATCGGACGCCCAGTCGAAACTGGTCGCGCCGTGCGAGCGCACCACCTCGCCTGCACGCTCGAACTGCTCCGCGACACTGCTCTGAGTACCGTGGAACTCGATGAAGAGCGTCGGCTGCTCACGCAGCGACAGCTTGGAATACGCGTTGCAGGCACGCACCTGCACCTCATCGAGGAACTCGATCCGCGCCAACGGCGCACCGGACTGAATCAGCTCGATGACTGCTTCGACGGCGCCACGCAATTCCGCGAACGAGCAGACGGCGCTGCCGACAGCTTCGGGCTGTCCGTGCAAACGCAACGTCGCCTCAGTGATGATGCCGAGCGTGCCTTCCGCGCCGGTGATCAGCCGCACCAAGTCGTAGCCAGCCGAGGATTTGCGGGCACGACTGCCGCAACGAACGACGTCGCCATTGGCGAGTACGACTTCGAGCGCGAGCACGTTGTGCGCGATCGTGCCGTAGCGAACCGTCGTCGTACCGGACGCGCGCGTCGAGATCATGCCGCCGAGCGTCGCGTTTGCACCCGGATCGACGGGGAAGAAGAGTCCCGTGTCGCGCAGATAGGTGTTGAGAGCTTCGCGCGTGACGCCGGGCTGCACGACGCAGTCCGCATCTTCGGCGTGCACGGTCAGGACGAGGTCCATGCGCGACATGTCGATGCAGATGCCGCCGCGCGGTGCGCTCACGTGACCTTCGAGCGAGGTCCCTGCTCCGTACGCAATCACTGGCACGCGCAGCTCGTGGCACGTCCGCATGATCGTGCTGACTTCGGCCGTGTTCTCCGGCCAGATCACAGCATCGGGCGGAAAGCCCTGTGCGAAAGCTTCGCCGCGGCCGTGCTGCTCACGGACTGCGGCGCCGACGCTCAAACGCGTACCGAACTGGTCGCGCAGTGCGTCGATCGCTTGTTGCACGGCTTCGGTCATGTGAGGTTGGCCACATCCACGGCGTCAGCGGTGCCGCCAGCGACCGAGCCGACGGAGAGGTCGAAGTGCATTGCCATCGCCGCGCCGGCGCCGACTGCATCGCCCGCGCAGACGCGCTCGACGATTGCGTCGTGGGCATCGACGATGCGGATCAGCTCCGACTCGCTGCGACGGTTACCCAGGTCGATACTCATGACCTGCTCCAGCGGCGCGCGCAGCGCGGCGAGCAGCAACGGGTTCAGCGGATTGCAGCTCGCTTCCGCGAGCGTGGTGTGAATCGCCATGTCGGCCGTCATGCGGCGCGCATGATCGTGCTCGCCGAGCGCCGAGCGCATCTGGCGCACGAGCTCGCGCAGGGTGCGCCGCTGCGCGTCGGTGACGTTGCGGGCCGCGAGTTGCGCAGCCTGCACTTCGATTGCCCGCCGCGTCTCGATGACGTGCGAGTGATTCACTTGCGCCGTCTTCAGCGCGTAGCCGAAGACCTGGGCCAGCGCGTGCGCGCTCACCGACTGCAGGCGCGGCCGCCGGCCGCTTTCGATCTCGAGGATTCCGAGCGCCGCGAGCGTGCGATATGCCTCGCGCACGCTGCCGCGGCTGACACCGAGGTCTTTGCAGATCTGCACCTCGCTCGGGACGTGGTCGCCCGGGCGCAGGTTCTGCTGCTGAATCAGGTCGAGCAGGTGGCGCGCGACCTGGGCCGATAGCGTCGGCTTCTGCAAGGTCGGCACTGAATGCAATTGAGCCATGTCCCCTCCGTTTGGCGGGGCGGGACTCTAGCCAAACACCCTAGACCTGTCAAACAGGTTTGATAGGTCTGATCCTCGATTCAGGGGTTGTCTGACTCAATTGGTGCTTTGCGGCAGCCTTCCTGTCCGATAGGTCAGTACCTCAGGCCGAACTGGATCAGGTTGAAGGCAAACCCGAACCAGGAGATGGCGAGGCAGGACAGACCAAGGGCCACGTTCCAGGTGGTCGCCTTCCAGCCGCGCTTTCCGGCGATCGCGAGCCAGCCGTTCCAGAGCGCCACGATCACGCCGATGGCGCCGACGATCCCGAGGAAGTGCAGCAGGTAGAACATCGAGTCGAGATGACCGTCGTACGCCGCAAGATCATTGCCTGCGGAGATGAGTAACAGCCAACCCACGAGGAAGATCACATCGATCAGCGCGACCACTCGCGCGAGCCGATAGACGGAGAGCTCGCGCGCCGACAACGGGAGCGGCGTGCCACGCCGCCGTCTGCGCCAGGCCGCAATCGGCCACACCAGCGTCGTGAGCAGCACAATCACGCTCGCGACGAGCATCGTCGGCACGATCCACGCCCCTGATTGCTGCCACGGCACCGGCAGGAACACGAGGATGCCGCCGATTTCGTCGGCGCTCAGCATCTGCACGCGCTGGCCGTCCAGCTTCACGCCCAGCTGATCGTGAGTGCCGCTGTCGCGCCACAGAAAGGGCGCGACCTCACGATATTCGCGGGGCTGGCCATTGAGGCCGTTGAGACCGGGCACTGCGAGCACGCCCTCCTCCTTCGGCGACACTTTGGACTGGCCCAGCAACGTGAACAGTTTGAAGAACGACGACTCCGCACGCCGCGACGAGGCGTAACGGCCGGACACGAGCTGCGCATGCGCGGCTGCTTCCGGCGACTTCCTGATCTCCGGCGCCTGCGCCGGGAAATAGCGATCGGCAAACTGCGCGAACAGATCCTCGCGAATCCCCTGCACGGCGCCATTCTTGCCGGTGCTGTTGAACGACATGAAGATGCCGACGCCGTCGTCCATGAACATCGCGAGCTTGCTGTGGAAGAACTGCGTGTCGCCGCCGTGCTCGCGAACGCGATGACCATTGCGATCGCGCTCGAAAAAACCGACAGCCATGCCCTGCGTCGGCGGCACGGCGCGCAGCATTGTCGTCTGCATGCGCTGCGCTGCCTCGTGCCCGAGGAGCGGGGACTGAGTTCCGTTGAACGCGTGCAGCCACGCGATCATGAAGCGACCCATGTCCGCACCGGTGGTGGCAATGCTGCCGGCCGGCGCCGGTCCGACCAGCTCGAAATAACCCGGCGGGCCCGAAGCCACGTTATAGCCCGTCGCCATCTGCTCTTTGAACTGCTCCGGCAGCGGCTGGCGGAAGGTGGAGTCGTTCATGCGCAGCGGCTGGAAAATGTGCTTGTCGAGATAGTCGTCGAACTTCTCGCCCGACACCCGCTGCACGATGTAGCCCTCGAGCGTCACGCAGTAGTTGCAATACGACGGCACTTCGCCCGGCGGAAAGATGCGCGACGGCTTGGTCTCCCGCACATACGTTTCGATCGGCATGAGCCGTGCCGGGTCGCGCGCCATCAGGCCGCGCACCAGCTCCTCGAAGCCGCTGGTGTGCGTCATGAGGTGGTGCAGCGTGACGGGCTTGCCGTACGCATCGGGAACCGGGATGTCGAGGTATTGCTTGATGTCGCCGTCGAGATCGAGCTTGCCCTGCTCGACCAGCTGCATCACCGCGGTATGCGTCACGAGCTTCGCGACCGAACCGGCGCGAAACAGCGTGCGCTGCGGATCGACTGGCCGCTTGCTCGCAACGTCCGCGTAACCGTAGCCCTTCTGCGCGAGGATCTCGCCGTCCTTCACGACGACGACCACGCCGCCTGCGATATCGCCGCTGCCGATCGCATAGGGCACATAGCCGTCGAGCCATGCCTCGACGTCGGCGCGCGTGAGCTCTGCGGCTGGCGCAGGATCCGCGGCCAGCGCGTTGCCGCCAAGGGTTGCGAACAGGATTGCCGTCGTCGCCGCGATGAGCCGCATGGAAACCTCCCGACCGGATGCGTCGGGAAAATCTAAGGCGAGCGGCGGCCGCGACGCAAACTACGTGTCGAACGGTCGATCGGGGTCGGCGAGCGGTCCGACTTCAGCGCGCCGGACGGAAGCGCGCGACCCACTGTGCGAAGGCTTCCATGAACTCCTGCAGGAAGCGGCGCGTGTCGGCGTTCGCGAGGTTGCCGTTCTCGTCGAACAGCTTTTCCGCGCCCGGAATGTAGGCTTCCGGATACGGCATGGCGGCAAGGTTCACCGCGAACAGGACCTGACGCAGGTGATGATTCGCGGCCATCGCGCCGAGCGCGCCGGGCGTCAGGCTGATGACGCCGGCCGGCTTACCGGACCATGCGCTGTCACCCCACGGGCGCGAGCCCACGTCCATCGCGTTCTTCACGGCGCCCGGCATGCTGCGGTTGTACTCGGGCGTCACGAACAGGATGGCGTCCACCGACTTGACCGCGGTTCGGAAGGCGGTCCACGCCGGCGGCGGCGTCTTCGTCTCGAGATCGAAGTTGTAGAGCGGCAGGTCGCCGATGCCGATGTCCACGAGCTGCAACGACGGCGGGGTCAGCTGCGGCAAGGCCCGGGCGAGCATCCGCGTGTGCGCGCCCTTGCGCAGGCTGCCGACGATTACACCAACTCTGCTCTGCATGACACGTACTCCGAAAGCACTTTGTTGTAGGCGGCCGGGTTGTCGAGATTCGAGAGGTGGCCGGCGCCGGGAATGACAGCAAGCCGCGCCTGCGGCAACGCGCGCGCGAGCTCCGCCCCCGCGCCGATCCGGGTATCCGAATCGTATTCGCCGTTGATGATCAGAACGGGGACGTCGAGCCCGAGCAGATCGCCGACGCGAGCAACGTGCGGCGAATCGTCGTCGAGCAGATCGTGCCCCGGATAACGCGCGACCATTTCGCGCACCAGCGCGCGAATGCGTGCATCGTGCGTGTGCAGCTGCATCAGCGGGTGATCGAGCCACTCCTTGCGGAAGGCGTCGATGCCCTGGTTGCGGACGAGTTCGCGATACGCCGCGAGCGTGATCTCGCCCTGCCGCCGGTCGACCGCCAGCAGATCGCGCGGCGGTCCGTCGAGAACGAGACTGGCGATGCGCGCCGGATTCTCAAGCGCCCAGCGCAGCGCGACGCGCGCGCCCTGCGACATGCCGACGACGGCTGCCCGATCGACACCGAGCGTGGCGAGCAGCGCTTCGATATCGGCAAGATCGTATTCGATGCCCGGCGTGCCCGACGACAATCCGAAGCCGCGCCGATCGAACGCAATCAACCGATAGCGGCTGGCGAGCGCCGCGAATTGCGGCGTCCACATGTCGAGGTCGAGCGCCCAGCCGTGAATGAACAGCACCGGCGGGCCTTCGCCGGCAGTGCGCACGCGCAGGCGCGCGCCACGGACCTCGATGAATTCATTCAACGCCTGCCCCACAAGCGACGCGACGCGATGGCGGCGCCCTCGGCGAGCGAGCGCAGCTTGAGATACGTAACGTCCGGATCGACCGGCCCGAAGCCGGCGAACGTGCCGAAGCCGCAGTCGCTGCCGGCGATCACGCGCTCGCGACCGAGCAGATCGGCGTAACGGCCAATGCGCTCCGCGACGAGCAGCGGATGCTCGATGTAGTTCGTCGTGGAGCTGATCACGCCCGGGATCACGATCATGTCTTCGGGCATGCGGAAATCGCGGAACACGGCCCACTCGTGCGCGTGCCGCGGATTCGCGCCCTCGATCAGCAATCCGCCGATCTTCGCGCGCACGACAACCGGCAGCAGTCGCTCGAGCGGCACATCGTGATGATGCGGGCCCTCATAGTTACCCCAGCACACGTGCATGCGCACGCGGTCGGCGGGCACATTGCGCAGCGCGTGATTCAGCACTTCGATGTGCTTGGCCGCGCGATTCAGGAACTCCTCGACACTGCGGTCGCGATACATCGTGTGGCGGCCCATCGCCAGGTCCGGCGCATCGATCTGCACCAGCAGGCCCGAGGACGTGATCAGCTCGTACTCCGCGCGCATCGCCTCCGCGACCGCTTCCAGGTAGTCGTCCTGCGACTTGTAGAAATCGTTCGGCTGGAACAGCGCGATGACGCCGGGAGAGGCAGCGTTCAGGAACGCTTCGGTCGGCGTGCTCGCCGCTGAAGCAGCTTTCATGTTCTGCACGTCTGCCTTGGCTGGCTCGAGGCTGCGCACGCGGATCTCGCTCACGCAACGTGGCCGCTGGTACTTCGCCGTCGCGCCGCTCTCCGCAAGTTTCTTCAGGATGCGCGGAAATTCGACCAGGTCCTGGCCCGGCTCGCGCGGCGTGTCGCCGGCGAAGCCCGTGATGCGATCCTTGATGTACGTGGCGTACGTGATCTTGCTCATCTCGCCGTCGCTGACCACATCGACGCCCGCTGCCACTTGCTGGCGCACGACTTCGCGCACGGCGTCGGTGATCGTCGCGTTGCCCGCGGCGTCCGTTGTGTCGCCGCGATCGCGTGCGAACAAGACATCGGTGACTGCCTGCGACCGCGGCAGGCTGCCGACGTGCGTGATGAGAATCCGCTCGCTGCTCGCTTTCAACGCCCTTCCTCAACGATACATGTTGTTCGAAGTGTGATCGCCGCCGAGCCAGCGTTTCAGCTCGGCATGCGCATCGGAGCGGCGCGTCGCGTTGATCTTCTCCACGTCCGGATGATCGACCGTGAACTCGACGATCATGCCGTCCGGATCGACCGCGTACAGCGAGCGGCAATAGCCGTGCTCGAGCACGAACGTCTTCGGCTCCGTGTAGCCGGCCGCGTGCAGACGCTGCTCGATGGCCTTCTGCACGTCCGCATCGACCTTGAGCGCGATGTGATGAAACGGCGTCTCCGGCATCTTCGGGCCGAACAGGTCCTGGTCCGACTTGTTCGCGAACTGGAAGAACGCGAGCGCGCCGCCGTCGCCGAGCCCGAAGAACAGGTGGCAGTACGTGCGCTCAGCGCCGAACAGCATGTCGGACTCGCACCACGTGGCCATCAGCGGCAGGCCGATGATGTCCTCGTAGAACTTGCGCGTCTGTTCGAGGTTCTTCGACACGTACGCGGTGTGATGCAGACGCGACGGTAACTTGCGAGCGGTTGCCATAACTCTCTACTCCAGCCCTACGGGCATTTCCACGGGGCGGCGTTCGCCGCCCCTTCAGGTCACATTTAGAAACGATAGGCGAGATCGACGCCCCAGCGGCGCGGCATCCCCTTGAAGACGAAATTGTTCGAGTAGCCGGGATTCGGGAAGAACTGCGGGCCGGGCGACCACTCCGCGTTGTAGTCCTCGTCGGTCAGGTTCTTCGCCCAGGCGGTGACGGACCACGACCTGGCGTCGAGCCCGACGCGCAGATTCACCAGGCTCAGCGTGTCGCGCTTGGTGAAGTTGTCGGGATAGAACCACGTCGGCCCGGTCACGTCGAGGTCGGTGCGCACGAACAGGCTCGCGCCGCCGAATGCCGCGAGTTCCTGGCGATAGGCGAGACCGAGGTTGGCGCTGTACTCCGAGACCAGCGGCGCCTGGTTGCCGACGTCGGCGGGATCGCGATCGGACTCCTTGATCTCGCTGTCGGTGTAGCCGAGGCCGAGGTAGGCCTCGAAGTTGTCGGTCACGCGCCCCTTGAGCTCGAGCTCGACGCCCTTGTAGTCGACGTCACCGAGGTTGCCGAGGTTTTGCGTGCTGGTGTTCGGATCGAACACGAAGAAGTACGAGCCGTTCGCCTGCGTGTAGTACACGCTCAGGTTCGTGGCGAGCCGCCGGTCCATGAACTCGCCCTTGAACCCTGCTTCGTACGTATCGGCGGTTTCCTTGTCGAACAGATCGTCGATGCCTGCAATGTTGGCGGCGCCGACGCCTGTCTGATTGAAGCCGCCGCTGCGGAAGCCGCGGCTGTAACCGACGTACCACATGCGATCTTCCGCCGGCTTGTAGCGCAGCGTGACCTTGGGCTGCAGCTCGTCCCAGCTGTGCTTGCGGACCTGGCCCGGGAACGCCGTCGGCGTCGGCAGGAAATTCGCCGGCGTTTCGGTCGTGTTCTCGCGATCGTCATTGTCGTAGCGCAACGCCACCGAGCCTTCGAGCCGGTCGGTGATGTCGTAGCTGAAGTCGCCGAACACCGCCCACGCGAAGTTGTCCTGCGAGTCGGCGAGATACGTGAACTGCCGGCAGGCCGGCGGGAAACAGCTCGTGGCGAGATCGAACTTGGTCAGCGGCGTGCGGCGCACTTCCGGTACTTCGCCGTCGCCGATGTCGATGACGTTGCCCGTCGAGATGTAGCGGTCGGTGGAGATCGCATACGCGCCGAAGATCCAGCGCGCGCGCCGGTCTGACGGCGAGGTGAAGCGCAGCTCCTGGCTCACGGCGTCGACGTCGAGGAACTGATGCTGCGCCTGGTCGGCCTGGAAGAACGCGAACAGCACCGACTCTTCGATCGGCAGGAAGTTGAACTGATCGCCGGTGAGGATCTCTTCGAGCTTGTCGTACGCGGTCACCGAGGTGATCGTGCCCCAGGTCCCGGACCAGTCGAGCTTCAGCGACGCGCCGTACATGTCGCGATCGTTGACGCCGGGATTGTTGACGCGCACCGGCAGATGCGTGTCGTTCACGTCCCCGGTGATGTTGAAGTACAGCGCCTGCGTGGAAACGTCCGAGACGTACGCGCGCAGATCGGCGCGGAATCCGTCGCTCGGCTCCCACACCAGCAGTCCGCGCACAGAGAGGTCTTCGTACGGATCGGCCTCTTCGTGCAGGAACGGATTGTCGATATAGCCGTCGGTGTTGAAGTAGGACGCGGTCAGGCGGTACTTGAGCGTGTCGGTCATCGGTCCGCTGATCGTCGCGCCCAGGCGATAGCCGGGACCGGAGTCATAGCCTGCCGAGACCTTGCCTTCGAACTGATCCGTCGGCTGTTTGCTCGTGATGAGGATGGCGCCGCCGATGGCGTTGCGGCCATAGAGCGCGCCCTGCGGTCCTTTCAGCACCTGGATGCTCTCGATGTCGACGAGCTCCTGGTTGAACTGCGAGGGATTCGCCATCGCCACGCCGTCGATGACCACCGCGACCGACGGCTCGCTGTTACGCGCCTGCGAGATGCCGCGCACGGTGATGAACGACGTGCCCTGGTTCTGCGTCTGCACCATCGTCATGTTCGGCGTGAGGTCGATGAAGTCCTGCGGGCCCTTGATGCCCGCGGCTTCGATGTCGGCCGCCGTGAAGACGTTCACCGCGACCGGCACGTCGATCGACGACTCGTCGCGTTTACGTGCCGTGACGATGACTTCTTCCAGACTCGAAGCCGCAGGTTGCGCTTGGGCATGCAGCTGCTGAGTCGTTACGCACAGCGCCAGCATGCACGCAGCGGTGAGCAGATTCTTCGTATTCATAGATGTCTCCCCCAATTCAGGCCAGTTCTTCTCGCACGATGCGCGCTCCCTCGACCATGGCGCGCAACTTCGCATCCGCAACGTCCCGTGGCAGGTACTTCATGCCGCAATCCGGCGCGACGATGACGTTGCGCGGATCGACATGCGGCAGCGCGCGCCGAATGCGCGCCGCAACCTGCTGCGGCGTCTCGGCATTCATGTCCGAGAGATCGAGCACGCCGAGCAGAATCTTCTTGTTGGGCAATTTCCCGAGCACGGCGCAATCGAGATTGGACTGCGCGGTCTCGATCGAAATCTGCGAGCAGCTGCATTCAGCCAGCTCCGGCAGGAACGAGTACCCCGAAGGCCGCTGATGGATGATGGCCGCGTAGCCGAAGCAGATGTGCACCGCGACTGTACCGGTCACGCCTTCGATCGCGCGGTTGAGCGCCTTCAGACCGTAGGCGCGCGCATCGTCGGGTCGTGCCTGCATGTAGGGCTCGTCGAGCTGCACGATGTCCGCGCCGTGCGCGAACAGATCGCGAATCTCTTCGTTCACCGCCGCGGCGTAGTCGAGCGCGGCCTGCTCGCGGCTGCCGTCGTAGTAGTCGATCTGCGCCTGCTGCGCCATCGTGAACGGACCGGGCACCGTGACTTTCACTTTGCGCTGCGTGTGTCGCTTGAGGAACAGCAGATCCTCGACCTGCACCGCGTGCTTGCGACGGATGCGACCCACGACGCGCGGGACGGGATTCGGATGTCCGCTGCGATCGAGCGCCGATCCGGGGTTGTCGATGTCGACGCCTTCGAGCGCAGTCGCAAAGCGATTCGAGTAGCTTTCGCGGCGGATCTCGCCGTCGGTGATGATGTCGAGTCCGGCTTGCTCCTGCGCCTTGATCGCAAGGACGGTGGCGTCGTCCTGCGCCTGCGCGAGCCACTGCTCCGGAATGCGCCACAGCTCGAGTGCGCGTACGCGCGGAGGAAAGCGGCCTGCGAGCTTCGCGCGATCGATCAACCAGTCCGGTTGCGGATAGCTGCCGACGAGCGTGGTTGGAAATAGCATGATGCTTGCTCTGTTATGTCCAGCTCGTGCCCGCGGCAACCGCACGGCGAATGTCTGCACCGTGCTCGTCGAGCAGCGGTGCGCTCGTCACACCCGTGGCCCGCGCACCGTCGAACTGCACGGGCGGGCGCACGGCCTGCTTGCCGCCATGCGCACGCTCGACAGGCACAACGAGCCCGAGGTGACGCACCTGCGGATCCTGCACGACCTCATCGATCCGATGGATCGGCGCGAACGGCACGTCGTTCGAGCCGAGCCGCTCCACCCAGTGCTGCAGCGGATGTCGTGAGAATTGCGCGTCGAGAGCAGCGCCGAGCCTCTCGTAGTTGTCGATGCGGCCTTGTCGCGTGCGATATCGCTCGTCGCCGCCGATCTGCGGCGCGTCCAGCGCGCTGACCAGCCCCGTCCAGAATTTCTCCAGCGACGAGAGATGAATCGCGATCAGGCCGCCGTCTGAAGTGCGCAGGATGTAAGCCTGCGCGAGGCGCGGACGATCGCTCGACGTTGGCGCCCGATCGAGCGCGAAGAACGCGGCGAAAGGCTCGACGGCGAAGTGCGCCATCGCTTCGAGCATCGAAACCTCGACGAGCCGGCCGCTGCCGGTGCGGCTGCGCTCGAACAGCGCGCCGAGTACGCCGTACGCCGCGTAGATGCCGGTGATCGCGTCCGCAAGCGCGGGCCCGAGAAAGCGCGGCCGTTCCGGATCGACGACGACGCTGAGAAAACCGCTCAACGCCTGCGCGACCGAGTCGTAGCTCGGCCGGTCCGCATAGGGACCGCTCGCGCCGAAACCGCTGATCGAGCAATAGATCAGCTTCGGGTTCAGATCCTGCAAGCGCTGCCGGCCCGCGCCGAGCCGGTCGGCGGTGCCGGGCCGGAAGTTCTGGATATAGACGTCGGCGCTCGCGATCAGCTCGTCGAAGACTTTGCGATCCGCGGGGACGTTGAGATCGAGCGCGATGCTGCGCTTGTTGCGGTTATACGCCTGGAAGTGCGGCGAGAACTGCCCGCCCTGGTAGGCGCGATACGGATCGCCGGTCGGGCTCTCCACTTTGACAACGTCGGCGCCGAGATCGGCCAGCATCATTCCGGCGCACGGCCCGGTGATGAAAGTGCCCTGCTCGACGACGCGGATGCCCGACAGCACGGATTTCATGGCGCTATTGATCCCGCGGCACGAAGCCGTCCGGCGCGGGGCCGTCGTAACCGATGGCGGCCGCGCCCGCGTGCGACAGCACGAAGCCGATCGGCCGGCTCTGCTCTTCCAGCAGGTGCGCGATCAGGCTGGCGGTGCGCGCCAGGATCGGCACACCGCGCAGCGCGGCGAGCGGGAAGCCGGCATCGAGCAGCACCGCGGGAATCGCGACGGAAACATTCATGGCGAGGGTTTTGCCGGTCACGCCAGGAACGACTCGCTCGATTGCATGCGCTGCTTCGCTGTAGCGACCGCGACAACCGGCATCGGCGGCAACCTCGAACAAACGCACGACTCGCGGATCGCCCTTCTTGTGCAGCGGATGGCCGTAGCCCGGAATCGAGCGCCGGGCGGCGCGATATTCGCCGACGACTTCTTTCGCCGCCGCATCCACTGCTGCCGAGGACGCCCGGGTCACGACGTCATGCAGCAGATGCCCCGCGTTCTGCGACGCGCCGAGAATGACGGAGCCGCAGCCGAGAATTCCCGCGGCGACTGCGCCCTGCAGTGCTTCGGGCGCGGCCGCGAGCGTCATGCGACTCGCCTGCACGCTCGGCACCAGACCGTGCTCCGCGATTGCGACCAGCGTTGCATCGAGCACGCGCCGCTGCATGTCGTTCGGCATCTGTCCCGTGACGAGCAGCCAGATGTGATCCGTGAACGAGATGCGGCCGATCAGCTCGCTGCACAGGTCGCGGCCGCGCACCAGGATCGTGTCCTCGTTCGAGGACGAGATCGCGGAGGTGCGGTGCGCTTGCGAGCCTATTTTCATTCGTTCACTTTTTTCGCATAGCGAATTTTGCTTCGGAATGCGAATATGGGCGAGCATCGTCCGCGCCCGCGCGCCGGACGTCAACTTTTCGAATCCTTTTTTCGGATAGCGAAATCGAATCGCCGCCATGAAACGACGCACCGCCGCGCCGCGCCGCGAAGCCATGAACGGGCTCGCCAAGGGACTCGACGTCATCCGCGCCTTCACGCGCGAGTCGCCCTCGCTCACCTTGAGCGAGATCGCAGCTCACGCGCGGCTGCCCGCCGCGACAGCGCGCCGTTGCCTCATCACGCTCACCGAGGCCGGCTACGTCATGCAGTCGGGACGCAATTTCCTGCTGCGGCCGAAAGTGCTGGAGCTCGGCGCCGCGTATCTCGAGTCGATGAACATCGAGACACTGACGCAAACCTATCTCGAAGATCTCGCGCGGCAAACCGGCGACTCCGCTGCGCTCACCGTGCTCGACGGAACTGAGATCGTTTACGTCGCGCGCACCTCGGTACGCACGCTGATGCGCCTCGAAGCGCACATCGGCAGCCGCTTTCCCGCGTATCCCACATCAATGGGCCGCGTGCTGCTCGCCGGCCTCAGCGCCGAGCGGCTGCAGCACTATTTCGCGATCGAGAACTTCGCGGCGCTGACCAGTCACACGGTGATCGATCCGGCGAAGCTGCTGAAGCTGGTCGAGGAATGCCGGCGCGTCGGCTATTCCGCGGTGGAAGACGAGCTCGCATATGGCGTTGTCGCGGTCGCCGTGCCGGTGTACGACCAGGCGAAACGCGTGGTCGCAGCACTGAACACCTCGAGCCACTCGAAGAAGATCTCGAAGGCGAAGCTCGTCCGCGAACGCCTCGGACTGCTGCAGGAGCTCAGCGCGCAAATCTCTCGCGAACTGCTGCGCGTGCCGGGACTTTCGTTGAGTGCACAGACGTGACACCACGCTGGGAGAGAAGAAACTTCGCATCTGTGCCAGACACGAGGGCGGTTGCGGCGAGGATCGAGAGAAGAATGTCTCTCGCAGAGATCGCCAAGGAAGAACAGGAAGATTTTGTCTCCTGAATTCCTGCCTTCCCGTCTCTCCCCTTCTTCCTCGGCGATCTCTGCGATCTCTGCGAGAACTATTCTTCCTCTTCTTCTGCGCAGACCCCGCTCAGAAACCCCTTGACTTCGCCGCACAGCCTCAGCCGCCGCGAGCGGCAGATCATGGAAATCGTGTATCGGCTCGGCGAAGCCACCGCGCAACAGGTGTTGGAGGAGATGCACGATCCGCCGAGCTACTCGGCCCTGCGCGCGTTGATGCGCTGACCCTGCCGGCCGTGCGCGAAGCGAGCGACGACCCGAATGCGCCCGTGAAACCGCAGGACTACCAGACGCCGTACGGCAAACGGCCGACCCGGTAGTTCGATCCGGCCCGAACCGGCGGGAACCGCGGCAGTGTAAGCTGCGTCACGCTCGTTCACCCTCCCCGGAGCCGGAATCCATGAATCCAGCGACCCTCGCGGTCGGCTCGATGATCGGCGTCATGTTCATGGGCAGCACCATCGTCACGCCGCTGTACTCGCTGTACGCACGCGAGTTCAGCTTTTCCGCCGTCGTGCTGACCTTGATCTACGCTGCCTACGTCATCGGCAACCTCACGTCGCTGTTCTTCTTCGGGGGCGTGTCGGATCGCGCCGGCCGTCGCCGCATCGTCCTGCGCGCGATGCTGCTCGCGGCGGTGAGCACGAGCATTTACATCTTCGCATCGAGCACGCCGTGGCTGGTCGCGGCGCGCGTGCTGAGCGGGTTCGCGATCGGCCTGGCGGCGGGCGCAGGCACGGCGTGGATCGCAGAGCTGGACACTGCGGCAGACAAGACCCGGGCCGCGCTCATTGCCGTGGTCGGTAACTTCGCCGGCGTCGCGCTGGGTCCGCTGATCTCGGGCTTGCTCGCGCAATACGCGCCGTGGCCGTTGCAGCTGCCGTTCGTGATCTACATCGCGATCGTCGCGGTGACTGCGGTCTTCATCGCCCGCTCGCCGGAAACTGTAAGTAGCGGCTCAGCCGAATCGGTACAGCATCGCGCGTCCATGAACATTCCGCATTCGATACGCGGACGCTTCGTCGCGCCTGCTGTCACGGCGTTCGTGATGTTCGCCCTCTACGGATTCTTTTTCTCTCTTGCGCCCACAGTGCTCGCCGACAGCCTCCACCAACCCAATCGCGCAGTCGGCGGCGCTGTCGTGTTCGAGCTCGGGCTGGTGTCGGCCATCACGATCCTCGTCACGCGCCGGCTCGCGAGCCGCACGTGCATGCGGTTCGCCCTGATCTTGCTGATCCCGTCACTCGTGCTGCTGATCGTCGCGCAGGCGCAGGGCTCGCTGCCGCTGTTGCTGGTGGGAACGACGCTGAGCGGAATCAGCGGCGCGCTCGGGTACCGAGGCAGCCTGCAGGTGGTGAACCAGATCGCACCGCCCGAGCAACGCGCGGGCGTCGCATCGGCCTACTTCCTGGTGTGCTTCGTCGGCAACTCACTGCCCGTGATTGCCGTCGCGGTACTGGCGCGCACGTTCAACTCGCTCGTCGCGGACGGCATGTTTGCCGTCACTCTCGCCTTGCTTGCTCTCGCTGCGTTCGCAGTCTCGCAGCGTCAGGCTCAGAGATCGGCGTAGATCTCGAGCAGGTTGCCGTCCGGGTCGCGGAAGAACAGCGTGCGATGTCCCCACGGCTGATCGGTCGCCGGCGCAACGATCGCGACTTTCTCTGCCCGCAACGCGGCCTCGCACGCATCGACGTCCTCGCGCCGCACGCGGAATGCGAGTTGCAGGCAGGCCGTCCCCGCCGGCGGCATCTGATCGGGGATGACGCCACCCGGCTTCGTCAACGCCAGAATGTTGCCCCCGACGCGCAGCTCGACCCAGCTGCCGCCGCCCAGCTCGAAGTACACCTCGAACTGCATGACTTCGGTGTAGAACCTGCGCATCGCGTCAAGGTCGCGCGCGAAGATCACCGTATAATCCAGCGCGCGGATTGCACGCAGCGGATGATCCATGAACGGCGGGCGGCCGCGCGCCACAGAGGACTCTTCGGTCATGTCGCAAACTCCTGGGGATGCCACCGGCACCGAGTCTAGACGAGGCATAAACCCCGGCACCATGGACGGCATCTGAACCACGATGACCGGACAAATTCCTGCTTCCCGCCTCGTCCATTGGCTCACTGCCGGCGTACTCCTGACGCTCGCAGCCTCGGCGTGGGCGGTCGAAATCGACGGCCGCATCGACGCGGGTGAATGGGAAGGCGCGCGCCACATCACCGAATTCCGCAAGGTGCAGCCGCTGAACGGCGAGCCGGCCTCGCTCCAGACCGAGGTCTGGATCCTCGCGACGCCGGACGGACTGGCGGTCGCCTTCAAGAACCACCAGCCGCCTTCGGTGCCGCGCACCCTGCAGCGCGTGCAGCGGGACTTCGAAGAGCAGGTGGATCGCGTCAACGTCATGGTCGACTTTGACGGCGATCACCGCACCGGCTACGACTTCACGATCAGCTCCACCAACGGCATCTTCGACGCCATCATCACCAACGAGCGGGAATTCAACTCGGACTGGGACGGCAACTGGCGTCACGAAGTCGGCGGCGACGCAGAAGCCTGGACCGTCGAAGTGCTGATTCCCTGGCACATCGCGCCGATGCGCAATGCCGACGGCGACAAGCGCACGATCGGCATTTACGTCGACCGCGTCGTCGGCGTCACGGGCGAGCGCTCCGGCTGGCCGTTCGCGAGCTTCGAGCGCCCGCGCTTTCTCTCCGACTTCGCACCGCTCGAGATCACGCAGTTTCACCAGTCGCTGCTCGCGGTGACGCCGTACGTCTCGAGCCTCTACGACCTGGTCGACAACGACAACGAGCCCGATGGCGGCGTCGACATCTTCTGGAAGCCGAACGGCCAGACGCAGCTGCTCGCGACGGTGAATCCGGACTTCGGCCAGGTCGAGAGCGACGACCTGGTCGTGAACTTCGACGCGACCGAAACCTTCATCAGCGACAAGCGGCCGTTCTTCACGGAGAACCAGAGTCTTTTCGACTTCACGACGCCGTCGGACTTCAGCCAACTGCTGTACACGCGGCGCGTCGGCGGTCCCGCGGACGACGGCAGCGGCGCAGGCGACATCACCGCCGCGCTCAAATTCAACGGCAGCCTCGGCGCGACCAAGTACGGTCTGTTCGCCGCCGACGAAGGCGACTCCGCGGGTCGCACGTTCAGCGCGCTGCGACTGGTGCGCGACTTCAGCACGCAGAACCTCGGCCTGCTCGTGACCAACGTCGACCGGCCGTTTCTCGATCGCGAGGCGACCGTGCTCGGCGTCGATCACAACTGGCGCCCGACCGCGCGCTGGAACGTGCAGACGCGCCTGATCGGCAGCGACATCGGTCAGTCCGGCGAAACCAGCCGCGACTTCGGCGCGACGTCGTATGCCGACTACGAGATGGATCACGGTTGGCGCCAGCAATGGATGGTCATGCACTTCGGCAACCAGCTGGAAATCAACGACGCCGGCTATCTCGCGCGCAACAGCACCAACTACTTTCACTACCAGGTCAGCCGCCGCTTCACCGAGCTGCCGGCCGAATCGCGCTACGCCTCGAAAGACTGGCGCGTGCGCGTCAGCACGGACCACAACAATCACGGTGAGCTGCTCAGCAATCAGTTCCGCTTCAGCCGCGAGAGTCGGCTGCGCAACGGTAGTTACGAGTACTGGCAGAGCAACATCAACAGCGCCGGCTACGACGATCTGCTCACGCGCGGTAACGGCTCGGTGTGGCTGCCGCCGAACGCGAACGCCTATTTCGAATACCGCCGCCCGCGCAGCGGACACTGGGGCTACAGGACCGAGATGGAAGCGTTCGGCGGCGGACTCTCCGGCAACAGGAAGATCGGCTATCGCGTCTACGTCGAGCCGCGCTATTTCGTCAACGACGCGTTGAGCATCTACCTCGGAGCGCAGGGCAAAGGCGTCCCAGACTGGCTGATCTGGCAGCAGGACACGCTGTTCGGCAGCTACGACATGCGGCAGGCGGATCTGTACGCCGGTTTCGACTGGATCCTGACGAGCCGCCACGAACTGCGCCTGAAGATGCAGGCGATCGGTCTGAACGCGGATCTGCGCCAGGCGTATCGCGTCGACCCTGCCGGCCAGGCAATCCCGACCGATGAGCCGGTCGACGATTTCACCGTGCGCACCCTGGCGCTGCAGATTCGCTACCGCTACGAGATCGCCCCGCTCTCATATCTATATGTGGTCTACGGCCGCGGCGGCTTCGACCAGCAGACGACGGCGGAAGGCTCCGACCAGCTGCTGCGCGACAGCTTCAGCCTGCGCGACGACGAGCAGCTGCTGGTGAAGATCAGCTACCGCTTCGAGAAGTAGCCGAAATCCGGCCACGCTGTTGGCAGGATTTCCCTGCTAGAACTCCCCTGCCTGGACTGGGGAGATCGCAGATGAACGAACAGCGCAGGATTTTCGTCGGCGCGGGCTTGGCGCGGCGCTGTTCGCGCGCAATCACTGCGCATTGGCCGCTGCGGCAGCGCCGAGTCTCGATCCGATCCCGCCTTTGCCCACTGCACCGACGCCCGGCAAGGCCGGCGACTTCGATTTCCTCACCGGCGAATGGCGCATCCATCATCGCCAGCCGAAAGCGGGCACCGGGGAGTGGAAAGTCGCCGAGCGGATTGCGGCGCGCTTTCATCTCGATCCCGCACCCTGGTACGCGCATCCGAAGCCGCCGCCCGCATTGCGACCGCTCGCGGAAGCTGTGTGGGCCGACCGCCGCGTGCGCATGACCTACGAAAGCTGGAAGAACGTGGTCACGCGCACGATCTCGCCGCTCGGCCTCGTGATGAAAGCGGGAGCGTGGTATGTCGCCGGCGCGGTGGACGCATCCACTCGCATCTATCGCGTCGATGCGATTCGCGAGTTCAAAGTCCTGGACGCGGCGGCCGAACGCCCGCCCGGCTTCGATCTCGCAGACTTCTGGCTCGACGCGGCCCGCAGCTTCGAAAGCAGCTTGCGGGGTCAGCGGGCGCGCGTGCGTCTGTCATCTGAAGGAGTGAAGCTGCTGTGGGACGTGAATCCCGCCGCGGCCGACGCGATCGCGGCACAGCACCCTGCCCCGGCGCGCGATGCATGGATCGAAGCGGAGATCTTCGTCGAACGCCTGCCGCATGCCGTGCGCGAGGCGCTGCGGCTGGGCGCGGAAATGGAGGTCCTGGAGCCCGCGGAGCTGCGGGCGGCGATCGCCGACGAGGCGCGCCGCATAGCCGGTATACACAGCCGCAAAGGCCGCCCGAAAAATAAGTGAGCCCGTTTTCCGGCGCTTTGCGCGTCTCCTCCTTCAATACCCATCGTGAAGGAGATTCCCATGTTCAAGCGCCTTTCCCTGCTGTACGTGCTGTGCACGGCGGCCCTCGCCTCCCCCTCCCAGGCCGACACCCTGCCGGTGCCGACGGTCGACTATTCCGCCGACCGCGTCGTCGTGAGCGAAGCCGGGACGTTCGACGGCAAGGTGTATTTCACGAAGGACAAGGAGCGCATGGAAACCAACGCGCAGGGCATGCAGAGCGTGATGATCCTGCGGCGCGACCAGCAGCTGGGCTGGATGCTGATGCCCGCGCAGCGTATGTACCAGAAGCTCGACCTGGCCCGCGCGCAGGAGCAGAGCGGCTCGCAGAGCGCCGACTCCGTGACGATCGAGCAGGTCGGCGCCGAGGCGGTCGAAGGCCATGACGCCACCAAGTACAAGATGCTGATGAAGGACGGC
>DATEKT010000084.1:0-7846 GCA_035277305.1 Steroidobacteraceae bacterium
GATCGCCGGCCGGGGCATGAGCGTCTGTTCCTCGCCGGCGAAGAGTATCCGCGCGTCCTCGCGCCCGACTCGCCGGCGCTGCACCTGATCCAGCGCATCCGCGACGAGGCCCATCGCTTCGCGATTACCGGGCATCGGCAGCGCCGCGCCAAAGCCCGCACGCATTCGGTGCTGGAGACTGTCCCGGGGCTTGGCCCGCGCAAGCGCCGGGAGCTGCTACGGCAGTTCGGAGGGTTGCAGGGTATCACGCGCGCCGGCGTCGACGACCTGGCGAAGGTGCATGGCATCGGCCGCAAGCTGGCGCAGTCGATCTACGACACTTTGCACGCGACGGGCTGAAAATTTACTTACAATCGGCGCCAGTGAGTTTTCCGATCGCGAATTACCTGACGGTGGCGCGGATCCTGATGATCCCGCTGGTCGTCATCCTGTTCTACGCGCCGTATTCGTGGGCCAATCCCGCTGCCGCGATCGTCTTCATCGCAGCGGCGGTTACCGACTCCCTGGATGGCTACCTCGCGCGCCGCCTCGGGCAAACCTCGGCGCTCGGCGCGTTTCTCGATCCCGTCGCCGACAAGCTCATGGTTGCTGTCGCGCTGGTGCTGCTCGTCAGCCACGATCCGCCGGAGCTGCACTACATCCGCTTCAATCCGCAGACGTTGATCACGCTGACGGCTGCGGTGATCGTCGGCCGCGAGATCACGATCTCCGCCTTGCGTGAGTGGATGGCTGAAATGGGTGCGCGCGGCAAGGTCGCGGTGTCCGCAGTCGGCAAGCTCAAGACCATCTTTCAGATGACGGGGCTGTCGATGATGCTGTTCCGGAGCGACGTGTGGTTTATTCCGGCGTTCGAACTCGGCGTTTACTGCCTGGTTGCTGCGGCGGCGCTGACGCTGTGGTCGATGATCGTCTACCTGCGCGCCGCCTGGCCCGAGCTGATGCGTTCGGGAGTACGTCCCGGAAACGGCTGACTTGCCTTGACAGGGGGTCGGTCGGCCCTAGAATACCGCCGTCTCGTCCGGACCCACGGGTCCGGGCCGCACGCGGGAATAGCTCAGTTGGTAGAGCGTAACCTTGCCAAGGTTAAGGTCGCGAGTTCGAGCCTCGTTTCCCGCTCCAGCTCCAGAGCAGAACCCCGGGCCACTCCCGGGGTTTTGCGCTTCTTGGGCGCAGCAATTGCGTCCGCGCGCGCCTCACCTGGCTAGGTGGCAGAGTGGTCATGCAGCGGCCTGCAAAGCCGTCTACGCCGGTTCGATTCCGACCCTAGCCTCCAGTTGAATCTCCGGACACACGAGCACCGCTCGCGCTTGCCGAGCGGTCGCTGCGCATTTAGTGTTATGGGCGAACACATGTTCGATATCGTAACGGCCCGTGCCTTTGGCGGCGCCGCCACTCTCAAGCGAGACCCCATGAGCACCAGCACCGCCCGCGACGCACGCGAACTCGTCGACATCGACCGCCGCTACTCATTTCATCCGTTCACGAGCCTGGCCACCCACGAAAAGGTGGGACCGCACACAGTGATGGTTCGCGGCGAGGGTGTGTGGCTCGAAGATGCGCAGGGCCGGCGCTATCTCGACGGCATGGCCGGGTTGTGGTGCGTCAATGTCGGCTATGGGCGCGTCGAGCTTGCGGACGCCATGCGCGACCAGGCGGCGCGACTGCCGTATTGCCACGCGTTCTCCTCCATGGGCAGCGACCAGCCGGCCTTGCTCGCCGAACGCCTGATCAAGCTCGCGCCGGCGTCGATGTCCAAGGTGTTCTTCGGCAACTCGGGCTCGGACGCGAACGACACGCAGGTCAAGCTGGTCTGGTACTACAACAATGCCCGCGGCCTGCCTGCCAAGAAAAAGATCATCGCGCGCAAGCGCGGGTATCACGGCGTGACGATCGTGTCCGGCGGCATGACAGGGTTGCCGGGCGTGCACGCCGGCTTCGATCTGCCGCTGTCGTTCATCAAGCACACGACGGCGCCGCACAAACTGTGGGAAGGGCAGCACCTGAGCGACGCGCAGTTCGTGGCGAAGCTCGCTGCGGATCTCGAGGAGCTCATCAGCAAAGAGGGTGCCGACACGATCGGCGCGATGATCGTCGAGCCCGTGCTGGGGGCGGGCGGCGTGATCGTGCCGCCGCCCGGTTACTACGCTGCGATCCAGGAAATCCTCGCGCGCCACGACATCCTGCTGATCGCCGACGAGGTGATCTGCGGATTCGGCCGTCTCGGCAAGATGTTCGGCTGCGAGGCATTCGACATCCGCCCCGATCTGATCACGCTCGCGAAGGGCGTGACCTCCGCGTACTTCCCCTTGTCCGGGTGCATGGTGTCCGAGAAAGTCTGGCGCACGATCGTCGATGAGGGCGGGGCGAAATACGGCGTCTTCGGACACGGCTATACCTACAGCGCCCACCCGATCGGCGCTGCGGTCGGCATGGCCAATCTCGATCTGATCGAGAGCGAGGGGTTGGTCGCGGGCGCCGAGGCGCGCGGCCGCCATCTGCACGCGCGCTTGCGCGCTGCTTTCGCCGATCATCCGCTGGTCGGCGACGTGCGCGGTCTTGGCCTGATCGGCGCCGTCGAGTTCGTGGCGCGCAAGGATCCCGCGCTCGCCTTCGATCCCAAGCTCACGGTGGCCGCACGCATCGTCAAGGTCGCGCTTGCGAAGGGAGTCGTCAGTCGCGCACTGCCCAACGCGGACACCATCGCCTTCTCGCCGCCGCTGATCATTACGGAGCGTGAGATCGACACCCTGGTGGAGGGCATGCGCGCCGCAACTGACGCCGTCATGGCGGAGCTGATCAAAGAAGGATCGTGGCGAGCGTAGAGTCCGGCGCACAGCGCGTGCGCTTCTGATCTACAGCCAGTGAGCGCACCGCTCGTGCGCTCTCCCTAAATCGTTTCACGCGTCGACTCACCATCAATCGCTGCGTACACACGCGGCGTTCCTGTCCATTTCGTAATTGACACGGAGCGTACGGATGTTCACGATACGTACACAATCACGACAAGGCACGGGAGGGTGTGCGATGGCTTCCAAGGTGCGAACTGCGGTCCGACGTGCTGTGCTGCTGGGTCTCGCGGCGACAGCGGCGAATGCCCAGGAGCAAAGCGAAACACCGGCCGGAAGCCGCGTGGAGGAGATCGTCGTCACCGGCTCGCGCCTGTTGCGGAGCCGTGATTTCCAGGCTGTGAGCCCGGTGCAGACGATCGATCTCGAGCAGATCCAGTCCTCCGGCAACATCACGCTGGAAGACACGCTCAACAAATTTCCGCAGTTGAAGCCCGACAACACGGGCACGACGAATCAGAGCGGCGGCACCGGCGTGCTGTCGGCAAATCTGCGCGGTCTGGGCGCAGTGCGAACACTCGTCCTGGTAGATGGCCGTCGCTTCGTGCCGGCGGACGTCACCGGACTGGTCGACCTCGCGACGATCCCGGACGTCCTGGTGCAGCGGGTCGAGATCCTCACCGGCGGTGCGTCTGCCGTGTACGGCTCCGACGCCATCGCCGGCGCCGTCAACTTCATTCTGAAGGACAACTTCGAGGGTGCGCAGCTGACTGCGCAGTACGGCGAGACCAGCCGCGGTGACGGCGGCAACTACAAGATCGATGCGGTGTTCGGCACGAACACCGATGACGGGCGCGGCAACGTGACACTGCACGGGTCGTACACGAAGCGCGACCCCGTTTATTTCACCGATCGCTCGTTCTCCAGCCAGCCGCTGCTGTCGGACGCGAACGGCCTGCTGCAGCCTTTCGGTGTCGGCACCATTCCGGGCGGCCTGATCGGCATCAGCCCGGCGAACCTGGCCGCGATTCAGGGCGTCGATCTCACCAACTCGGATGGCTCGTGCCCCGGACCGATCCAGGGCGTGCGTTTCGGCGACGGCAGCGTACCTGCGCCGTTCTGCCGGCCGATCGACCAGTACAACTACGCGGCCGGCAACTACCTGTTGCGCCCGCTCGAGCGCTGGCAGATCACGACGCTCGGCAAGTACGACATCACCGATAAGGTGGAAGCGTACGCGCAGCTCTTCTATACGAAGAAAGAGAACGCATTCCAGCAAGCACCCGAGGCGCTGAATCCAAGCAGTCCCGGACAGGAATCGGGCACGCTGCTCATTCCGAATGCCGACACCAACCCGCTGTTCACGCAGCCGCTACGCGATTTCTTCGCCGCCAATTCCGGCTTCTTCGATCCGGACGGCGACGGCATGTACACGGTGCGCAACGTCTCCTGGCAGATTGCCGAGTTCGGCCCGCGCAATACGACGACCGTCAGCGACTCGTACAACATCACGACGGGCTTGCGCGGCGATCTGACGCTCGGCGAGAACCCGTGGCACTGGGATACCTTCTATCAGTTCGCGCGCGCCGACGTGAACGTGAACCAGATCGGCCGCTTGTCGCGCACGCGATTGCAGCTGGGCCTGGATGCGGTGATCAACCCTGATGGCAGCGTGACCTGCCGAGTCAACCTGCTGAACTGCGTACCGGTCTCGATTTTCGGCACCGACGCGCTCACGCCGCAAATGGTCAACTTCCTGCGCGTCGGCACCGGCCGGCAGGACAAGTTCGAGCGGCAAGTGGCAGGCGGCTCGCTCGCGGGCGATCTGTTCTCGCTGCCCGCCGGCCCGCTCTCGACGGCGTTCGGCGTGGAGTGGCGCAAGGAGTACTTCTCGACCGTGCCTGACGTCACGGCGCTGTCCGGCGACCTTGGCACGCCGACGATTCCCATCATCAACAGCGGCGACTTCGACATTTCGGAAATCTTCGCCGAAGTGCGCGTGCCGATCCTGAAGGATCTGCCGGCGATTCACAGCCTGGCATTGGAAGGCGCCGCGCGCCGCGCCGACTACTCGACGATAGGCGAAGTGACAACCTGGAAGGCCGGGCTCGACTGGGCGCTGACCGACTGGCTGCGCGTGCGCGCGGGCAAGAGCAGCGCGATCCGCGCACCGAATCTCAATGAGCTCCTGTCGGGTCCGACCGCGGCCTTCGTCGGCGGCAGCGATCCGTGCGTCGCGACCAACAATCCGACCGAAGCGCAGAAAGATCTGTGCGTCGCGCAGGGTGTGCCGGCGGCTCTGCGCGACACGTTGCAGGTGGGCGCGAGCCAGGGCTTTACGGTAACGTCCGGCGGCAACGCGAGCCTGACGGAAGAGGAGTCCGACACGTTGACCGTCGGTCTCGTTGTGACACCGCCCTTCGCTCCACGGCTGAGCCTCGCTGTCGACTACTTCGATATCACGGTGGACGACGCCATCGCGCAGGTGAGCGGCCAGCAGCTCATCAACTCGTGCTTCCAGACTCTCGACGCAAATGGCGCGGCCTGCCAGTCGATCAGTCGTCTGACGTCCGGCAACATCGACGTGGTGGCAGCGCCGCTGCTCAATGTCGCTACGCGAGGAGTGAAGGGCGTCGATCTGCAGGCGAGCTACGGTCTAGACATGCCGCAGTTCCTGTCGCTGCCCGGCCAGGGAGCGACGCTGAACCTCAGCTTGTCGGCCACGTGGCAGTCGGAAGACAGCACCGTGTTGCTGGCCGGCCAGCCGACGATCGATTGCGCGGGTTACTACGGCGGCACATGCTCGGGCGACGGCATCCGCATCACGCCGGATTTCCGTGCCTTGCTGCGCGCTGTGTGGAGCAGCGGACCGCTGACTCTCACGACCGAAGTGAGCCACATCGGCGATCTCAAGCTTCTGCCTGGTGCACCGAAGAACCAGAACAACACGATCGCCGCGTACTACTACGCGGATCTCACCGGCACGTACACGCTCAACAACGACAACAGGATCATCGTCGGCATCACCAATGTGTTCGACAAGCAGCCGCCCGTGCTCGGCTATCCGGACGGCGGCGACGCCGGCACGAACGTGCAGCTGTTCGACGTACTTGGACGCCAATACTTCGTCGGCTTCACCGTCGGCGTGGGACGTTGAGATGAAACGCGCTGCAGTCGCTGCATGGCGGACGATACCGCTGCTTGGTCTCGCGCTTGCAGCGCCCTCGATGGCGGACGTCACGCCATCGAGCGGCGGCGCGGCTCACGTACCCGAGTTCACGCTCGAGCAGATCGTCGGCACGCATGCTGTCGGCCAGTTCGTGTTATCGCCGGACCGTTCGGCCGTCGTCTTCACGCATGTCGGCCGCTACTTCGGCCACCCGCTGCTGCCGGCCTACGGCGAAGACAGCAACTTGTTTCTGCTGCGCCTGGCGACCGGCGAGCAAGTGAAGCTGACGACCGGTTCCGCCACCAAGAGCTATCCGCTGTTCTCTCCCGATGGGCGCTTCCTCGCGTACGAGTCCGAGGGCGACATCTGGTCGGTGGAGCTCGCAACCGGCAAGGCGCAGAGGCTGACCGAGGATTGGGGCGCGGACCGCAGTGCTGCGTGGTCCCCGGACGGTAAGGAAATCGCATTCGTCTCCAATCGCTGGGGCCGTTCGAACATATATGTAATGAGTGCTACGGGCGAGCGCGACGGGCTGCGGATGGTGACGCCGGATGGCGTCGGCGGCGCGAATCCAACATGGTCCGCCGACGGCAAGACCTTAGTGTTCGCGGCCGCACTCGATCCGCACTTCTACTCGCGAGGGCTGTACAGCATCTCGGCCGCGGGCGGTGGGAAGCCGCAGCGGATCACGCCCACCGACGATGCGCGCAACAGCTGGCCGACTTTCTATGCGAATGGCAGCCGCATCGCGTACATCTCCGATCGCAGCGGCTATCTCAATGTTTGGACGATGAAGCCGGATGGCAGCGATCAGCAGCAACTGACGCGCGAGCAGCAGGATCAGGACTATCCCGAGAACGATTACATCCAGTCGATCGGCCTGCGCTTCTCGCCGGACGGCAAGCGCCTGCTGTACTTCACCAATCGCCTTGGCAATCTCGATCTCAAGATCGTCGACCTCGCGAGCGGCGCGGCGAAGTTCGTCGAGAACAAGGACGGCTCACATCATCCCGTCGGCTGGATCGACGATCGCACCGTCGCGTTCGTCTATGAGGACTACCGCACGCCGCCCGAGCTGTACGTGAAGCCGCTCAGCGGCACGGCGAAGCGGCTCACGTTCACGAGCCACGCGGCGTTCACTCCAGAACACTTCGAGCGCCTCGAGTCCGTGACCTGGAAGAGCGCCGACGGCGTCAGCATCCAGGGCTACCTGCGCCGTCCCTCATGGGCACGCAGCGGCGAGCGGTTGCCTGCACTGGTGTTGAGTCACACGTACAACGTCGGCCAGTTCTACAACCAGTGGAGCCCGATCTTCAATTACATCGTGCAGTCCGGCTACGTGGTGCTGCAGGTGAATCATCGCGGCTCGAACGGCTACGGCACCCAGTTCCGCGACCTGCCGAAAGGCAACTGGGGCTTCGAGCAGCTCAAGGACATCGAGTCGGGCGCGGGCTATCTGCGAGCGCTGCCCGACGTCGATGCGAAGCGCGTCGGCATGCTCGGCTACAGCATGGGCGGCTACATGACGCAGCTCGCGGTCACCAATCGCCCCACGTTGTTCGATGCGGCGGTCGCTGTGTTCGGCCTGGGCGAAATCGTCGGCGATCCACAACGCAGCAGCCAGAACTACGTCTGGCACCTCGGCGGCACCGAGACCGAGATCCCCGACCGGTATCGCAACGCATCGCCCGTGACGCGCGTGAAGGACATGCAGACGCCGTTGATGATCGTGCACAGCGACGGCGATCCGATCGAACCGGTGACCAAGATCCGGCACTTCGTCGGCGAGCTCGACAAGTACAACAAGCGTTATGAGCTGGCGCTGTATTCGAACGAGGCGCACGGGTTGAAGATACCCGAGCACCAGCTCGACTCGTATCAACGCATCATG
>DATEKT010000085.1:0-2781 GCA_035277305.1 Steroidobacteraceae bacterium
AAGATGTTCACCAGGATCGCGCGCACGTTCTTGTTCGACAGGATCAGGTTGAACGCCTCGGTCACGCGCTCGCGCGTGGCGCCGCCGCCGACGTCGAGGAAGTTGGCGGGCGCGCCGCCGTGCAGCTTGATCAGGTCCATCGTCGCCATCGCGAGACCCGCGCCATTGACCATGCAGGCGATGTCGCCGTCGAGCGAGACATAGTTGAGCTCGTGCTCGGCGGCAGCGCGCTCCATCTCGTCTTCCTGGCTGTTGTCGCGCCACGCCGCCAGCTCCTTCTGCCGGAACAGCGCGTTGTCCTCGATGTTGATCTTGGCGTCGAGCGCCACGAGCTTGTCGTCGCCGGTGACGATCAGCGGATTGATCTCGACCAGGCTCGCGTCCTTTTCCAGGTACAGGCGATACAGCGCCTGCGCGATGCTCGAGAACTGGTCGATCTGCTTGCCCTTGAGCCCGAGGCCGAACGCGAGCACGCGGCACTGCGAAGGCTGCAGCCCGGCCGCCGGATGCACGTTGACGCGGATGATCTTCTCCGGCGTGTGCGCGGCGACTTCCTCGATGTCCATGCCGCCCGCGGCGGACGCGATGAACGCGATGTGCCCCTTGTCCCGGTTCAGCACCAGGCTCAGGTACAGCTCGCGGGCAATCTTCGAGCCTTCCTCGACGAACACCTGGTGGACCGGCAGACCCTCGGGCCCGGTCTGGTGCGTCTTCAGGCGCGTGCCGAGCATCGCGGCAGCGGCCTTGCCGGCGGCCTCGGGCGAATCGACGAGCTTGACGCCGCCACCCTTGCCACGGCCGCCCGCGTGCACTTGCGCCTTGACGACCCACTTCGCGCCGCCGATGCGCCGCGCGGCCGCTACGGCCTCCTCGGCGTTCGCTGCGACGTAGCCGGTCGGCACGGGGATGCCGTAATTTGCGAACAGCTGCTTGGACTGATACTCGTGCAGGTTCATATGATGGTAGGAAGATCGGACAAAGGCCGCGTATTCTGAGGGAATTCGCAGCCGATGCAAAGCACATGAAATCGCTGCTCACTACACAGACCGCGCCCGACTCGAGCCACCTCGCCTGGCGAGTGCTCACGCTCGTCAATCTGTTCCGGCTACTGGTCGCCGTGCTGCTGACGGTGATGTTCCTGACCATCACGCCGCGGCGCGTCGGCCAGGCCGACCCCAGCCTGTTCATCGGCGCGACGGCTGCATATTTCGCCTACGCGATGCTGTCGATCGCGACGGTCAAGCGGCGCTGGCCGGAGGTCAATGTCCAGCTGGTGGCCGGCCTGTGCGTGGACGTGCTCGCGATCGCGTCGCTGACCTACGCGAGCGGCGGCACCAACAGCGGCCTGGCCTCGCTCCTGGTCCTGCCGATCGGCGCAATGTCGTTCGTCGTACGGCAGCGCCTGGCGCTGATGTTCGCCGCCATCGCGACGCTCGCCGTGCTCGTGCAGCAAACGTTCACGACACTGGCCGCCCGCGGCGACGGCAGCGATTTCGCGTCGGCGGGCATCATCGGCGCGCTCATCTTCATCGTCACGCTCGGCGTCGGGCCGCTGGCGCGCAACCTGCGCGAGAGCGAGGAGCGCGTGCGCCAGCGCGAGGTCGACGTCGCCAACCTCGCTGAGCTCAACCAGTTCATCGTCCAGCACCTGCGCGAGAGCATCCTGGTCGTGGATGCGAACGACACGATCCGGCTGATCAACGAATCGGCCGCGCTGCTGCTGAACGGCGCGACCGTGCGCCAGGGCACGCCGCTCGGCGAAGTCTCGCCCCGCCTCGGATACCTGCTGGAAACGTGGCGCCGGCGCTCCGACGACTGGCAGCTCACCACGCTGACCATGCTCGCCTCCGACGGCGGCTCGCTGGTGCAGCCGCATTTCGTTTCGCTCGATAGCAGCGGCAAGGGCCCGACGCTGGTGTTCCTCGAAGACACGACCCTGATCGTCGAGCGCGTCCAGCAATCGAAGCTCGCCGCCCTCGGCCGCCTCAGCGCCAGCATCGCGCACGAAATCCGCAACCCGGTCGGCGCCATGAGCCACGCGGCGCAGCTGCTGGCCGAAGCACCCGCGCTCACGCCGCAGGAACGGCGCCTCGCCGACATCATCACGAGCAACGGCGAGCGGGTCAGCACGATCATCAACAACGTATTGCAGCTGTCCCGGCGCGACACGACCCGGCCCGAGCGGATCGAGCTCAGTGCGTGGATCAGCGACTTCCTTGGCGAGTTCCGCCAGACCTCCGAGGTCGACGAGCGCGCGATCCGCTTCCTCGATCCGGACGGCGAGCTCGACGTGCGCGTGGACCCTTCGCACCTGTACCAGCTGATGTGGAACCTGTGCGAGAACGCGCTGAAGTACGGCCGCCGCGACGACAACGACGCCGCGGTCGAGCTGCGCACCGGCCGTATTCATACGTCGGACAGGCCGTTCCTGGAGATCGTCGACCGCGGCCCGGGCATCGCACAGGCAGACGCCGAGCGTATCTTCGAGCCGTTCTTCACCGGCACCAAGGGCGGCACCGGTCTCGGCTTGTTCATCGCCAGAGAACTGGCACAGTGCAACCGTGCCGCTTTGATCTACGAGCCGCGCACCGGGGGTGGTAGTATTTTTCGCGTGGTGTTTGCCGATCCTCAACGCTGGGAAATCTCGTGACGAAACCGCGCGCGCTCGTTGTCGACGACGAGCCAGACATTCGCGAGCTGCTCGGCATCACGCTGGAGCGCATGAACCTCGACGTGACGACGGCCGATACTATCGGCTCGGCGACGCGCGAGCTGCGGGGC
>DATEKT010000086.1:0-19699 GCA_035277305.1 Steroidobacteraceae bacterium
CGTGGGTGGGTTCTGAGGGCACGCCCGCTCCGTTTTCGTATTGTTGCCGGCCGTAGCGTAACGTTTTCCGGCCCCGCCCGTCTTTGTCTGCGAGGCTGTGAAGACGACCAATGCAGGCAGTATCCGACGAACAACTGATCCAATGGGTGGCTGACGGCGACGCGTCGTGCCTGGGCACGCTGTTCGAGCGCCATCACCGCGGCGTGTATCAGTACTGCCTGCAGCTGACCCGCAGCCCCGCGACCAGCGAGGACCTGGTCCAGGACGTCTTCCTCAAGCTGCTGCAGAAGGCGTCGAGCTTTCGCGGCGACGGCAGCTGCAAAGCCTGGATCTTCAATATCGCCCGCAACGTCGCGTTCGACTACCTGCGCCGTGCCGAGCGCCGCACCACGGTCGATGACGAGAGCGACGAAAGCGCCGCGGTCCTCGTCGATCATCGCTCGACGGAGCAGGTGGCGGCCGCCGAACAGAACCTGAGCCTGGTCGCGCGCGCGCTCGCGGAAATTCCCGCGGCCGCACGCGAGGTCATCTGGCTCGGACGCTTCGTCTTCGAGGACTACGACGACCTGGCTTGCGCGCTCGGCTGCACGGTGAGCGCGGCGCGCGTGCGCATGCACCGCGCGATGCAACAGTTGAACGCGACGTTCACGCGCATGAACGGAGTACCGATAGATGTCTGACAAGCGCAAGAGTGGCGTGCCTTTCGACAGCGAGGACGCCGCCGAGCAGCAGCTGTGGCGCGAGCTCGAGAATCTGCCGCAGGAGGCAGCGCCTTCGCAGCGCCTGCGGCGCAAGTTCTACGAGCAACTCGAGCACGCCGACCGGCGCCTGCATCAGCGCCGTCGCTGGCTGAGTCTGTTCAGCGCGCCGGGACTGGCGGCGGCGCTCGGCTGCGTGATCATCGGCGTGATGCTCGGCATGCTGCTGCGGAGCTCGCCTGCGCCTGAGCGCACCGAGCTGGCGCAGCTGCAACAGCAGGTCGCGATCCTCAATCGGAATCTGGTGCTCGACCGGCTCGACAACGATTCGGCCAGCAAGCGCCTGCTCGGCGTCATCGAGGCGAGCGACCTCGCGGGGCGCGATCCGGAAGTGATGCGCGCGCTGCTGGAACGCGCCGTCGACGATCGCGTGCACTCGGTGCGTTCCGCTGCGATCGACGCGATCGGTCCGCGGGTCGGCACGCCGGCGGTCGGCGACGAGCTCATGGCGTCGCTGGAGAAGGCGGAGTCGCCGCTCGTGCAGCTGGCGCTCGCCGACCTGGTGCTCCGCTACGGCAACCCGCAACAACTGGAGCAGCTGCTGAAGCTCAGCGAGCACGGCCAGCTGCATCCCGACGTCGCCCAGCACGTCAAGTCGTCCGTATCGAGGAACAGAGTATGAAAACGCACATGGGGATCGGATTGCTGGCGCTGCTTGCCGTCGTGAACGTGGCGAGCGCGGCGGTCACGGATCAGAAGACCTGGACCGACAAGTATCCGGTGACGGCAGCGACACCGAAACTGCTGATCGACAACATCTGGGGCAACGTGCGCGTGCGTAAAGGCGCGGCGCGCGAGATCGCCGTCACGATCAGCGAAAAGCGCTCTGCGCCGACGCAGGAGCTGTTCGACCTGTCGAAGGAGACGATCTATCTGGACGTGCAGGCAGACGCCGGCGGCGTCTCGATGATCGTCGCCAAGCCCAATCACCAGTTCGAGCGCCGCGACCGCTGCCGCAACTGCCGCGTCGAGTATCAGTTCGAGGTCACGGTGCCACAGGGCACGCAGGTGGACGTGAGCACTGTCACCGACGGTGGCATCGACGTGGCAGGCACCGGTGGCGCCGTGAACGCGAGCAACGTCAACGGCCCGGTCGCGGCGAAGGACCTGCAGGACTGCGCGCAGATCGAGAGCGTCAACGGCGCTGTCGACGTGAGCTTCGCCCGCGCACCCAGCCAGGATTGCAGCATCAAGACGATCAACGGCGACATCACACTGAGCGTCCCTGGCGGCGCCGGCCTGGACGCCGCGCTCAGCATGATGCAGGGCAAAGTCGTCTCCGAGTTCGACCTCGAGCCGCTGCCGCTGCCTGCGAAGGTCGAGCAGCGCAACGAGGACGGGCACTTCATTTATCGCGTCGCGCAGGCCGCCGGCATCCGCCTCGGCAAGGGCGGCCCGACCTTCAACATCGAATCCCTCAACGGCGATCTGCGGATCCGCAAGAGCGAGTAATCATGAACACCGCGAAACACTTCATCTCCCGAACCGCGATTGCGTGGGTGGCCGTGCTGGCCGCCGGCGTCGCGTCGGCCCAGGACAAGCCAGCAGCGCCGGCGCAGATTCAGCCGGAAACCATCACCGTTCCGCTGTCGCGGCCCGGCGAGCCGATCTCGATGCACATCGACATCATCTCCGCGCACATCGAGGTGATCGGCGAGGAGCGCAAGGACATTTCGCTGGCAGTCACGCTGTCCGGCGGACGGCGCAAGATCGTCACGCCCTCCGGTGCGAAGACGCTCGCCGGCGGCGGCGCGGGGCTGGAGATCAACGAGCGCGACAATCGAGTCTCGATCGAGTCCGACGGTCCGCCGAATCCGATCATGATCGTCGCGCGCGTGCCGCGGCGGGCCAAGCTGGACCTGTCGACGGTCAACGAGGGCGAGATCATCGTCCGCGACATCGTCGGCGACCTGCAGATGGAGAACGTCAACGGGCCGATCACCGCGACGAACATCAACGGCTCCGTCATCGCGGAAAGCGTGAACTCGCCGATCGTCGTCGGCTTGAGCGCGGTCTCCGCCGGTGGCGCGACCTCGCTGTCGTCGTTGAACGGCGATATCACGCTGTCGCTACCGGCGGGCGTGAAGACCGAGCTGCATCTCGACAGCGGGCGCGGCGAAATCGTGTCCGACTTCGAGCTCGACGTGAAGCCGAGCAAGGCGACGATCGAGCGCAACGAGCGCCGCGGCGGCGTCTCGGTGAAGATGGAGAACATCGTCGTCGCGAACATCAACGGCGGCGGGCCCGTCATTCGCATCAAGACTTACAACGGCGACATCAAGCTGAGCAAAGGAGCGGGGCAGTAACGCGCGCCGCGACGTACAGGCCGAGGCCGAAGATCGTGTGCGTGAGCAGGCTGTTGAAGCGGGCCGCGGCGGGGTTCGGAGTGCGACTCGCCGCGATGCCGGCACCCATGCCCGGCTGCATCAACAGGAACGGCGCTGCGACGCTGACGATGCCGACGAGCAGCGCCGGACCGAGCGTCGGATAACAGGCCCAATCGGCGCCGAAGAGCGCAAGCAGCGTGGCCGCGAACGCAATGCCGGTTGCGTAGTGCGCGGTCCAGCCGATCAGCAACTCGCCGCGCACCGGCGGCGATGTCGCGATCGGAGAGTGGCGAAACCGGCCGCGCGGCAGATAGGCGAGCCAGCGGCCCACGAGACCATAGTTCATCGCCGGAACGCGCAGCAGGCGCGTCCGGGCGATTCCCCAGAGGTCCATCAGCAAGGTTGCGCCGGCTCCGATGAGCAGCGCGTAGACGGGAAAGCTCATGGCTGCACTGTGCCACCTCAAGTCAACTTGAGGTCAAGTGCAGCCCCGGTGCAGTCAATGACTCACTTCGGAATCCAGACGTAACCCTCGCCCTGGCGCTGGATCTTGCCGAGGCCCGGGAAGGGGAAGTGCACGGCGTAGACCAGCTGCCCGCTCTTGGCGAGATCGCTCAGCAGATTGCTGCGGCTCGCTTGCGCGGTCTCTTTGTCGCCATCGAAAGAGTTCGGCCACTGCGGCTTGCGCAGCGAGATGACGAAGTGATGCACGGCATCGCCGACGTACAGCAGCGCGATGCGTCTTGCACTGATCAGATATCCCGAGTGACCCGGCGTGTGCCCGCGAATCGCGACTGCTTTCACGACGCCGGGAACGATGGCCGAATCCGGCGCGAACTCGACGACTTTCGGCGTGATCGCTGCGATCAGCGCTGCCGGGTTCGAGATGCCGATCTGTACGGCGGCTTCCGGCGTCAGACCCTTCAGATACGCCCACTCCGGCGCGGAGATGTGAATCGCCGCGTTGGGAAAGTTGAGCTCGCCCGCGGCGTTCACCAGGCCGCCAACGTGATCGCCGTGCGCGTGCGAGATGAAGATGTCGGTAACGGTGACCGGCGCAAACCCGGTTTCGGCCATCGACTGCAACAGCCTGCCGGCGGCCGGTCCGAAGTTGCTGCCCGCGCCAGTGTCGAACAGCATCACGCGCTCCGCCGTGCGGACCAGCAGGGGTTGCACGGAAAGCTCCAGCTTGTCGGTCGGCTGACCGGCGCTGCTCAGCACCTGCGCAACTTCCGCTGGCGTGTGACCGACGCCGAAGATCTTGTTGTCGTTCGGGAAGCTCACCGTGCCGTCGCGCAGCGCAGTGGCCGCGAACTCGCCGAGCGTGAAATTGCGCGCGTCGCTCGGTTTGACGGCCGGCGCTTTCTCCGGATTCTGCGACTTGCCTGCCGCTTCCGATGCCTTGGCGGCGGCCTGCTCGCGGTCCGGCGCGTCCGGCCGGGTGGCGCAGGCGGCGAGTGCAGTTGCGAGAATGACGGCCACGAGACGGGCGGCGTTCCTCATCGGTCTCCTCCGGAATGACATGCTGCGGTGAGGTTATTTTTTGAGCACGACGTGCGTGGCGCCGGCGGAAGGCACGTGCTCGACGCAGCGATAACCGAGCTGCAACAGGTCGATGCCGTTCAGCAGATGCTCGCCCGAACCGAGCAGCCGCGGCGCGATTGCAAAATGCAGCTCATCGATCAGCCCGGCCTGCAGGTATTGCCGGACCGTGGCCACGCCGCCGCCGAGCTGCACGTCGAGCCCTTTGGCCGCGGCCTTGGCGCGCTCGAGCGCTGCATGAATGCCATCGGTGACGAAATGGAACGTCGTGCCGCCCGCCATGCGAATCGACGCGCGCGGGTGATGCGTGAGGACGAAGGTATCCACGTGATACGGCGGGTTGTCGCCCCACCAGCCCTTCCATGTCTCGTCCGGCCACGGGCCCCGGACCGGCCCGAACATGTTGCGGCCGAGGATGCAGGCACCGACGTTCTTGAATCCGCGTCCCGCGAAATCGTCGTCGACGCCGGTGGTGCCGTCGGTGGCGCCTTGCATCTGTTTGAACGTGCGTGTGGGCACGAACCAGTCGTGCAGCTCCTCGCCGCCCACGCCCAGCGGATGCTCCCGGGTCTGGGACGGCCCGGCGCCGTAACCGTCGAGTGAGATGGAGAAGTTGTGAACACGCAAGCGGGCCATGCGGCATTATAGGGCCACAGGAGACCCGCACCATGCGCACCGGACTTTTTCTGCTCGCCGGCTTCTTGCTCCTCGCGGTCTGCGCGATCCTCGGCAAGATGTTCTCCGCGAACTACGCCAGCGCGACGATGGCTGCAGTCGTTGCTTTTATTGCGCTGTGGCTCGTCGTCGCCGCCTTCAATATGTGGACGGGTGTCGCGAAGGCCGGCTATTCGACCGCGGAAGAGCTGCCGGTGTTCGCGCTGATCTTCCTGGTGCCCGCCGTCGTGGCCATTTTGCTGAAGTGGAAGTTTCTCTAGCGGGCGTGCGATGAAGGGCATCTGCACTACGTTTGTGGCGAGCGCGCTGCTGTTCGCCATCGTCACCGCCGAGGCACGCGAAACGCCGCCGGACGGCGCGGCCATCAAGGCGACGGCTGTCCGCCTGTTGCAGAAGACCAATGCGGGCCGTCTCGGCCAGCTCCAGGCGATCCTGCGCGAACAGTCGCTGGCATTCGAAATTCAGACTGTGCCGAACGAGAGCAGGCAGAGCGACGCGCGGACTGAAGGACACAACATCCTCCTGACCAGCGCCGCGAGCGGGCCTGCGATCCTGGTCGGCGCGCATTTCGACGCGGCCACATTGCGCGACGGCCAGTTGAGCGGCGGCATGGTCGACAATGCGGCGAGTGTTGCCGTGCTGGTGCACCTTGCGACGGCGCTCAAGTCGCAGCCGCTGCGGCATCCGGTGCGCTTTGTGTTCTTCGATCTCGAGGAGGAGGGGCTCGTCGGCTCGCGTTACTTCGTCAAGTCGATGCAGAAGGACACTGTGGCAGGAATGATCAACCTGGATACCTTGCAGGCCGGAGACACGCTCTTCTACGGCCCCGCGGCAGGGGTTGAGCACGAAAAGCTGAATCGCACGATGCGCGCGGTCTGCGGCGCGGCGGACTTCTCCTGCGTCGAATCGGCCGCGTTCCCGCCGAGCGACGACATCAGCTTTCGCCGCGGCGGCGTGCCGAGCATTTCGCTCGCCGTGCTGCCGGGCAACGATGCGCATCAGCTGTGGCTGATGCTGAACGCCGGCGCCCAGTCCGGCATCGAGCGCGGCTTCGAACCGGAAGTCCTGCAGACGATTCACACGGCGGTGGACCAGCCGGACAAGCTCGACCCCAAGGCGCTCGCGATTGCCTACAGCGCCGTCGCGGACCTGCTGCGCCGGCTGGACGAAGATCAGCGCTGAGACGATTCGGCGGCGATCTGCCGCAGCGCCTGCTCGAAGACCTCGACGGGCTGTCCGCCCTGGATCAGGTACTTGTCATTGATGATGACCGACGGGACCGCCTGGATGCCGCGCTCGCCGTAGAAGCGCTGGCGTTCGCGGACCTCATCGGCATAACGATTCGATTCGAGGATCTCGCGCGCACGAACGGGATCGAGCCCTGCCTGCGTGGCGATCTCGACCAACGCCTCGCGGTCGCTCGGATCGCGACCTTCCGTGAAATACGCAGCGAACAGTGCGCGCTTCAATGCGAGCTGATGGCCTTCGAGCTCCGCCCAGTGCAACAGCCGATGCGCATCGAACGTGTTGTAGACGCGTGAGCGCTTGGTCATGTCGAACGTGAACCCGAGCGCAGCGCCGCGTGCGCGGAGAGCTTCCTGATTGCGCGCCAGCTGCTCGCGCGTGGAGCCGTACTTCTGCGCCAGGTGCTCGGCAATGTCCTGGCCTGCGGGCCCCATCTGCGGATTGAGCTCGAACGGCTGGAAGTGGATGTCGGCACTCGCGCCCGTGGCGGTGCGCTCGAGCGCCTGTTCGAGCGAGCGCAGCCCGATCACGCACCAGGGACAGGAGACGTCGGAGACGAAATCGATCTTGAGGGGTGTGGCCATTGCCGCAAGATGCGGCCAGCGGCGCCCCGATTCAAGTCAGGTGAACGTCTGGTAGGATCGCTGTCGCCCGTCTCAGCGGGCGGGCACAACTCTAACAACACACGGAGCGTTCCATGAGTACCTCCCTCAGCCGCGCCATCACTGGCGCATGTCTCTTGTTTTCTGCAGCAGCGGTCACAGCCAGTCCGGTCGTTCTGGATACAGAGCAGAAGGCGGCCGCGGGTCTGGTCACCGCTCTGTTCAAGGCCGATTTACGCGGTCCACGACCTCCACTGTCGACGCAGCCGGCGACTACGTCGACACCACGTTGCGCACAGTCAGAGCGGCTATGACACCGGCCGCGCTGCTCGCGACCCCCGCCGGTATCACTGCGAACTGCGCTGTCTCAGGCACGTTCAAGGCAAAGATGGCCGATGAATTGCCGCGCGTGCTGCACGTGAAGTTCGACGATTGCACGACGCTCTACTTCGGCATCGAGCGGTTCCTCGACGGTCCCATCGTCATGACTTTGCCCGCCGACACGTTCCAGCCCGAGCACGTGCAGAACGTCCGCCTCGGCAATGACTCCGCGGAGTTCCTGGAGTTGATCCATTCGCAGTCGCCGGAGCAGAACAGCGAGGACACGTACGCGTTCCGGATAGTGCTGCGCGGCGACCTCGCGCTGTGGTACGCGGCGACGAGAACTTCTTCGCTCGTGATGAACGGGTACTACGATCAGCGGCGGCTGCTGGAATTTCCTCCCGGCACGCCGGCGCAGTTCTACGACTTCAAGACGGTTGCAGATCGTCTGTCGGTCGTGCTCTCGCGGACCACCAGCGAGTCCGGACTGCTGGATAACGATCTCCATGTGCTGGAGCACGGCTCGGTGACGTTCGAGAACACGCAGCCTCCACCCTGGGGATCATGGACCGATGCTTACAGTTTCAACGACCTGCGGGTCCGCTACATCATCGACTATGCGGCGATGACCAACCAGGAGACGATCGACGGCAAGATGAACGTCACGTGGAACCGCTTTGCCGGCCCCGGTTGCATGAACGGTCTCTACACGTTCAAGACACGCGTACCCTTGCTGCAGCCGGACGGTGTGGCGGCATTCGAAAGCGGCGAGCTCGTCGTCAACGGCGACGTCGTCACTCGGTTTTATTCCGCAGCGAACACGCCGCCGGGACTGCCCACGCCGGTGAACGGAATGCTCGTGAACATGAAGGTCCGCGATGTCGACACGTTCAACTATGACATCGGCAACTGGTTCACTGGCCTCTTGCCGCTGAGTCAGTGTCCCTGATCGCGGAACCTCAGGACTGTGAGCTCGGCGCGCTGAGCTGTTTCTTCAGCGAATATTCGCGCCACAGGATCAGCAGTCCCGCGCCGAGGATCAGCGGCGCGCCGAGCCACACCGAGAGCGAGGGGATTTCGTCGAAGAACGCGTAGCCCAGCAGGATCGCCATGATCATGTTGGTGTAGTCGAGCGGCGCGATCGTGGACGCTTCTGCGTAACGATAGGAATACGTCATCAGCAGCTGGCCGAAGACGCCGAACAGGCCCGCACAGACGATCAGCAGCCACTGCGTCGGCGTCGGCATTGGCCAGCCCTGCACTGAGGTCAGGGCGGCGCAGATCATGAACGTCAGCGAGAAATAGAACGTGATCGTGATCGCGTGCTCGCCGCCGCTCATGCTGCGCAGGAACACCATCGCGATCGCGGAGAACGCGGCATTCGCCAGCGCCACCAGCACACCCGGCGAAACACCGTGCGTGAACGACAAGTGCGGGCCGACCGTGATGGCCACACCGATGAAACCGATGCCGAGCGCGGTCCAGCGAAAGCGGTGAATGCGCTCGCCCAGGAAGACCATCGCGAGCACGGTCAGGAACAGCGGCGCAGTGAACGTGATCGCGGTGAGGTCGGCCAGCGGAATCATCGCGACCGCTGCGAACAGGCAAAACATGCTGACGGTGCCGGCCAGCGAGCGCAGCGCATGCGAGCGCCAATTGCGCGTCTTGAGCAGGTGCAGCCCTTCGGTGCTCCAGGCAATCGCGGCGAGCACCACGACGGAGATCACGCCGCGGACGAAGATCGTCTGCCCGGCGGGAATGTCGTTGCCGAGAAACTTGATGCACACGGTCATCGCGGCAAACACCACGATGGACGCGAGCTTCAGGGAGATGCCGAGGACGGGTAGGGTACGCAGGCCGCGAATAGTACTCGATCCGCAAACCGATCTGGAACATGGACTCCTGCAGGGGTTGCGTGCCGCGTTGGGCCCTGTACCTTTACGGGATGCCCTCGCCCGACACCGCGCGACCGATTGATCGCCGCGAATTCGCCCTGAAATTTCTGCAGCTCGCGGCCGTTCTGGCCGTGCCCCCGCCGCTCTTCGCAGACCCCGCGAAGGGAGCGCTCGACGTCGTCGTGCAGCGCGACGTCATGATCGCGATGCGCGATGGAGTGAGGCTGGCAACGGATCTGTATCTGCCGGCACGCGAAGGCAAGATTCTCGACACGCGCGCCCCGGTCATTCTCGAACGCACGCCGTACGGCAAATCCGGCAAGACCCGGCGCCACGCGAGCGAGGAGATCGCGAACATCTACGCGAGCCATGGCTACGCGGTGGTGTTCCAGGACTGCCGCGGCCGCGGCAACTCGCAAGGCGAGTACGTCAAATATCTCAGCGATGGACGCGATGGGTACGATTGCTGCGCGTGGATCGTGAAGCAGCCGTGGTGCAACGGCCGGATCGGCACGCAGGGGCTGTCTTACGGCGCGCACACGACGACGGCGCTGGCTTGCCTCGACGCGCCCGGGCTCGCCGCGATGTTCATCGACTCCGGCGGGTTCGCGAACGCGTACCAGGGCGGTATTCGCCAGGGCGGAGCATTCGAGCTGAAGCAGGTCACCTGGGCGTTCAACGCAGCGCTCGAGGCGCCGGAGATTCGCAACGATCCCGCGAAACGCGCCACGCTGCAGGCAATCGACATCAGGGAGTGGTTCGGTCGCATGCCCTGGTCGCGCGGCCATTCGCCGTTGAGCCTCGTGCCCGAGTACGAGGACTACGTGTTCGATCAGTGGGAGCACGGCGTCTTCGATGACTACTGGAAGCAAGTGGGGATCTACGCCGAAGGCTCGTACGATCGGTTCAGCGACGTGCCGATCATCTGGATGTCATCGTGGTACGACCCATATCCGCGCACCGCGACAGACAACTACGTCGCGCTCGCGCGGCGCAAGCGCAGTCCGCAGCGTTTGATTCTGGGACCATGGACTCACGGCAACAACACCGACACGTTTGCAGGCGACGTCGACTTCGGAGGGACAGCACAGCTCGCCGGCAATGTCGCGCCGGATCTGTTGACGCTGCGGCTGCGGTGGTTCGACCGCTGGCTGAAGGGTGAGAAGAACGAAGTCGACAGCGAACCGCCGGTACGCATCTTCGTGATGGGTGGCGGCAGCGGCCGCAAGAATGCCGCGGGTCGCATGGATCACGGCGGGCGGTGGCGGGCTGAGAAGCAGTGGCCCCTTGCCGGTACCGTAGCGACGACCTTCTATATGCATGCTGATGGCGGATTGTCTGAGACAGCGCCGCGGGCGGGCTCGTCGCCGCGAGTCTATGACTACGATCCGCGCCATCCAGTGCCGACGATCGGCGGCACGGTGACGTCGGGGCAGCCGGTGATGGTCGGTGGAGCATTCGATCAGCGCGAAGGTCCAGCGTTCTTTGGCTCACGCGCTCCGTACAGGACGTTGGCCGAGCGTGCGGACGTGCTGGTGTTCCAGACGCCGCCTCTCGAAAGCGATGTCGAGATCACGGGCGTCATCGAAGCGCAGCTGTGGATTGCTTCGAACTGTCCGGACACGGACTTCACGATCAAGCTGATCGACGTGTATCCGCCGAACGCAGATTACCCGCAGGGATTCGCGATGAATCTGACCGACGGCATTCTGCGCTGTCGCTATCGCGATTCGTGGGAGCGCCCGGCGCTCATGACGCCGGGGGAGGTCTATCGCGTCGCCGTGCCGGCGTTTCCGACGTCGAATCTCTTCAAGCGCGGGCACCGGATTCGTCTCGATGTTTCATCCAGCAACTTCCCGCATTTCGATCTCAACCTCAACACGGGCGCGGCGGAGGGACAGGGCGGGGAAGTGCGGGTCGCGACGAATCGCGTGTTCGTCGATAAAGAGCGTGCATCGCGCGTCGTGCTGCCCGTGATACGGAAGGGCTGACTGTGCTGACCTGGCTCGGCTTCGGCATGGTCATCACCTTCATGACGCTGATCATGACGCGGCGACTGTCGCCGCTGGTCGCACTCATCGCCGTGCCGATCCTGTTCGCGCTGCTGGGCGGCTTCGGCGGCGCGCAGCTCGGAGAGATGATGCTCGCCGGGCTGCGCACGCTGGCGCCGACCGGCGTGATGCTGATGTTCGCGATCTTCTACTTCGGGCTGATGATCGATACGGGTTTGTTCGATCCGCTCATCCGCACGATCCTCCGCGCAGTCCGCGGCGATCCGACGCGGATCGTCATCGGCACGGCGCTGCTCGCTGCACTCGTTTCTCTCGATGGCGATGGTTCGACGACGTACATGATCACGGTCGCGTCGATGCTGCCGCTGTACCGGCGGCTGCGGCTCGATCCGCTCAATCTCACGTGCGTGACCATCCTCGCCGGCGGTGTGATGAACCTGACCCCTTGGGGTGGGCCGCTTGCGCGCGCGGCGAGCGCATTGCACGTCGATCCCGCGGATGTGTTCGTGCCGATGCTGCCTGCGATGGCTGTCGGCCTGGTCGGCGTGTTCTGGCTCGCTTGGTTTCTCGGCCGGCGCGAAAAGCTGCGGCTCGGTCACCTCTCGCTGAGCGCGGCCGCGACGGAAGCCGCGGCGACAGCCGATAGCGCGTTGCTGCCGCCCGAGTCGAACGCCGAAGATGTGCGACGTCCGAAGCTGCTCGTGGTCAACGCGCTGCTCACGTTGTCGCTGCTCGTGGCGCTCGTGATCGGGGTTCTGCCGCTACCGGTGTTGTTCATGATCGCGTTCGCTGTGGCGCTGGTGATCAACTATCCGAAGGTCGCCGACCAGCGCGAACGAATCGCCGCGCATTCCAGGAATGTGATCGCGGTCGTCTCGCTGATTTTTGCGGCGGGCATTTTCACCGGCATCCTCGGCGGCACCGGCATGCTCGATGCGATGGCGAAGAGCATGCTCGCGCTCGTGCCGTCTTCGCTCGGTCCGTATCTCGCGCCGATCACCGCGCTGGCGAGTCTGCCCTTCACGTTCTTCGTCTCGAACGACGCGTTCTACTTCGGCGTGGTGCCGATCGTGGCCGAGACGGCCCGCGGGTTCGGCATCACGCCCGTCGAGATTGCACGTGCCTCGCTGATCGGCCAGCCCGTGCACCTGCTGAGCCCGCTGGTGCCGTCCACGTACCTGCTCGTCGGCCTGGCGGGTGTGGAGTTCGGCGATCACCAGCGCTTCACGTTGAAGTGGGCGGCGCTGGTGTGCCTGCTGATGTTGGTCGCATCGCTGCTGTGCGCAGTGTTTCCGCTGCGCGTAGGATGAGCCATGAATGAAATGCTGAGAAAGCTGGTCGAGGCCCGCCGTGGCATCGCGCTGTTCCACGGCCCCAAGGGTACGGGAAAAACGCTGGCGGCGTTTGCCGTCGCGCGTGAGCTCGGCATCAACGTCGTGCGGATCGACCTGGCGAGCGTCGCGAGCAAATACATCGGCGAGACCGAGAAGCACCTCGAGACCCTGTTCAACGAGGCCGAGCAATCCGGCTCGGTCCTGCTGTTTGATGAGGCGGATGCGCTGTTCGGCAAGCGCTCCGAGGTCAAGGACTCGCATGATCGCTACGCGAACCTCGAGGTGAGCTACCTGCTGCAGCGAATCGAGAGCTTCAACGGCCTCGTCATTCTCACGAGCAACGCGCGCAAGAACATCGACGAAGCCTTCCTGCGCCGGCTGCGGTTCGTAGTGGAGTTTCCGCCGCCGGGCTGAGTCAGCGCGTGCGCGCTGCGAGGCTGCGCATCATTGCGACATGCAGGTCTTGATGACGGCGCAAACGAAGTCGATGAGGAAGCCGATGAAGAGCAGGCTCAGGCCTTGGGCGCTCTTGACCTTGTCGTCCTTGTTCAGTCCCTCGGACAGCTCTCCATCGTTCTTGATGCTTTTGGCCCGCCATAGTGCGAAGAGCATATAGCGCAACTTGCCGAAGCGAACCGTGATCAGAACGTTCGCCATGAGCAGCGTGCCGGCGATCTGCACGAGTGCCGAGACCGCTCCGGCGAACTCGAGCCAGTACTTGGTGGCGTTCATGGCCTAGCTCCCCCGCACGGCATCGAGCAGCAGAAACGTGCCCGCTGGGTCCTCGGTGAAATAGATCTTGACCGGTGGCGTGACGAAAACGGCCGTCAGCAGCGGCGGTGCGCCAGGCTCGGGGTGCGTTTCGACGAAGTCCCAGCCGCCGCCCATGATCGTGCGGACGCACTCATTCAGCTGGTCGAGGGTGACGGGCGCGATCGCCTTCTGAATTTGCGTAACGGTTGCGAGGTCCCAATTGCTGAAGCGGGTGAATTTTTTTCTCCGTGTCCTGACTTGCGACATCGTTGTTGCCCTTATTCGCAATGTTCCCCAGCGGCACACCCCCAAGTGTGCCGTTCGTTCCATCTTGCGGCGCGGAGCCGCTATCGCCGGCGATCGAAGATGTTCGTATTAGGAGTGACCGGCTTGCTATCGAGCGATTGCCCTTGCCGCATGCGCTCGCGAATCAGCGCGAGGCGTGTCGGATCTCCTTGCACTTCGAGCGCTGCCACGACCGCCCGATATTCCTGCGGATTCACCAGCATCGCGACCTCGCGGCCCTTGGCGTCGACCACGACTGCGCGTTCGCCTGAGCGCGGCCGTCCCTCCTGCAGCCACTCCATTGCCTGCGACAGGCTGATCTTCTGAAACTCGTTGATTGGGGAAGAAAGATCTTCCGCGGAGGGGGTCCCGGGCATACGCTTCTGCTCTCCTCTCATCGTCTGTCCCTCGATGGCCGGCGGCCCGGCGTCCTGGCCCGTGTCCCGCACGCGCGGGAGGCGTGCGCGAACCGCAAAAAAGCCTTGCAACCGTCTTCCTAACGAGCAACTTCCATGCCCGGATCCCAAGCGCCGGCTGGCATTCGCCGGCAGGCAATCTTGCATCAGCGAGCCTCGCGCACCTGAGACCTGCCTCCACCTTTCCCGGCTTTCGGAGCTGGAGGGGGCACCTGTACGGGGGCACCATGCGACATAAGCTAGCATGACCCCTGGGAGTTCGACCGCAGCCGAGGACTTTTTCTTCAGGGATTCCCCGCAACCCGGCCATCTGGCCTTCAGCGGGCGATCGGGCGTCTGTCGATATTTCTGGCAACTGCTGCACGCTGCGGCACGACCAGAACCAGCACTGCAATCGCCGCGAACAACACGCCGGTCGCGGCGTAGCGGCTCAATGCCAGGCCACCCTCCGCCAGGGGTTTGTCCAGGAAGTCACCGACGACCGCGCCGAGCGGACGTGTGAGCACGAAGGCAGTCCAGAACAGTGCCGTGCGCGAGATGCGCGTGAATGCGAGCGCCAGCGCAACGAACGACAGCAAGGCTGCGAAGAGCAGGGCGGCGCCTCCATATCCAAAGCCGACAGAATCGGCAGTCCAATCTCCGAGTGCAGTGCCCAGCGTCTGCGAAAACATGATCGTGACCCAGTACCACGCTTCGGATCGCGCATCGACGACCGTCGCGATGTCGATGGAACCGAGCGCGCGGTGCCAGGCGAAAAGAGATCCGAGTGTCAGGCCGAGCAGCAGCGTCGCGCCGCCGGGGTAGCCGATGCCGAGCGAGCGGTCGGCAAAGTCGGCGAGCGTCGTGCCGACGGTCGTCGAAGCGATGACTGCGAGCCAGTAGACCGCAGGCCTGAATCGCCGCGTGGAAATCTGCAGACCGACCGCTGCCACAAAGACTACGAAGAACAGAACCGTGCTTGCCAGGTACCCGACCCCCATCGACATCGACACGGCGTCCCCGCCGGTTTCGCCCATGGTGGTCGCGAGAATTTTCGTGATCCAGAAGCCGAGCGTGACGGCGGGGAGTTTGGCGGCGGTATTGGCGTGCATCGATTCGGTAAGACGCACCGGCAGGCGTCGATCAATCGCATGGCGTGAATGGCGGGCTTGCTGCGTCTTGAAGGACATGAAGGGAGGTATCACCGCCATGAGATTCGCGATCGGTTCATTGATGACGGCCGCCACGTTGCTTGCCCCGGCTGCAAACGCCGATTGCCCGCAGGCGCTCGCGGGGTTCACGAAGGCGCAGCGTGAAGCGCGCATCGCGATCTATGCCGTGTCCAGCAAGGACGACAAACCGACCCAGGAACCCTGGACCGTTCGCATCGGCGATTCCGTCTATATCAATGGCATCTTCAACGGCCTGCAGCCCGGCTTCGTGAAGGACGACTCCACGATTTTTCCGTACACCTACGACTTCGTGTCGACGCAGAAGAGAACAGTCGTGTGCAAGGTGGTCGGCACGCAGCAGTACCACGGCAAGCCCGCAATCCAGATCCACGTCCAACGCTCGGACCGGGACAAAGGCAATGTCGTGTGGTTCGACAGCTCGAGCGGCCTGCCCGTTTACCAGGAGGATGACGACAAGCAGCTCGCTTTCGCTTTCGTCTACGGCGATGCCGTCAGGAATCCCGTCGTCGGTCGTTAGTTCGCTGCGGCGGCGACTGGAAAATACAGATCGTGCTCGCGCTTGAGCTCCAACACGCGGGGATCGCTCGCGGCATCGGCAGCGAACTGCGTCGCCGTCGACTGGGCCCACTCGAGGCCATCCTTGCCGAGGCCGTGTGTCTCGTCTTTGGACCAGATGTTGAAGGCTCGCGTGAACGTCTTCTGATAGGTGAACGTCGCGGCGGTCTTGCCGTGAACCTTCACCTCGTAGATCAGCGCGAAGTTGTTGTTCGAAACCGCGGGGATCAGACCGAGAGTGCCGCCGGTCAGGATCGCCGAGAAGAAACCCGTCGCCTTGCCCGCCGCCGTGGGTTGCAGGCTGTGCGTCACGCGCACGGAGAGCGCGCTGCCGTAGAGCTCCTTGTCCAGCTTCACGAACGCCGGATGGGCTTTGATTGCAGCAAACAACTCATCACTCGCGATGGAGCTGTAGTAGTTCATCGCCGGCAACTCGACCTCGGCCAACACGACCGTGGAGTGCATCAGGCATGCGATGAGAATGCCGCGTAGAGCCGTTTTCATTCTTGTCGTTCCTATTGGTAGCAGCTGAGCTGCACGACGGCGCCCAATGCCGCTGCGTTCGCTGTCTGCATGTCGCCCGAACCCGTGGGCTCGATCTCATTGAATTCGATGTTCGCCTGGCGCATGAACATCGCGGCGTAGCGCGCGTCGAGAGCGAAGTTGACGTTCTGCGGCAGCAGGCCTCGTTCGATCAGCACGGAAGCGTTGAGAGTGCCCACGGTTACGCCCAGCAGCTCACCCTTGTCGGACACGACCGGGCCGCCGCTCGATCCGGGCTGAATCGGAGCGGAGAACTGAAATATTCCTTCCGATCCTTTCAGTCCGCCCCGTGCGCTCACGTTGCCGCGCGTGAGGTTCGGTGACGCGCTCAGGATTCCCTGCAGCGGATAGCCGACGTTGGTGACCGACTCGCCGAGCGTCACTTCCTGGCCTTTGCGCAGCGACAGCGCCTTCTCGGTGGGAGCCCCCGAGTCCACGATCGCCAGATCCAGCAAGTCGCTGTTGGCCACGCGCTTCACCGGGAATGTGCGCGCATCCTGCCGGGCCTCGATAGCCAGGCAATCGTCCAGCACGTGCGCGGCGGTCATCAGCTGACCTTGCTTGTTGATGTAGAAAGCCGTCCCCGTGGTTGCCGGCTCGCTTCGATCGATCAGCGCCGCGGAGTCGAGCGCCGCGAGTTGCGATGACGCAGGGAATTTCTCCGCGGTGGGTTTCAGCTCCCGCAACACATCGGCGTAGACGAGCTTGGTCACTTTGGAAGCCACGGCGAGAAAAGCGCCCGCCAGGTTGGCGGCATTCACGTTGCCGCTATCCGTTTCCTGGCCCGAGAGCAGCTCCTTGCCGCCGCCGTCGAATACGCGATAGCGCATCTCGAGTCGCAGCACTCCCTTGTCGATGCCCCACTTGGGGTTGAGTGCGAGCAGCAGGCTGTACTGTCCGTCTGTCTTGAAGTCGACCGGCATGATGTGAGTGAACAGTTGTTTGCCGATCTCGTTGCGCGCGTCGTTGAGCGCTGCGCCGGGTTCGACCCACACGCCGGCGATCTTCGAGTAGAACCGCAGATCGAGGTAGCGCGCCGGGATGTAGACGGCCACCGCCGTGTCATTCGGCACGGCTACATCCGGTGGCAGCTTGAGCGACTTGCGAAACTGGGTTTCGGCACCCGCGGCAGTGCCCACAATTCCCCAGGCGAGCACTAAGCAGACGAGCCAGCGTCCGATCGTCATCGTTCTTTTCTTCCTTAAGGTGGCAACTTGCATGTAGCAAACCTGCCGCGTGTTGCGCAAGAGGCGGGTCGCTGAAGATTCGGCGGGCACAGGTTATGTCTCAGGATTGCCGCGAAGGGGATAACCTATCGCGAAGTGTTCTGGGCGAATTGAAGGTGGTTGCATGGCCAATAGTCGCGGATTCGTAACCGGGCGTGTCGCTATGTGTTTGCTTGCGACCACGTTCGCCAGTGGCGTGCTGAGTGCTGCCACGCCGCCTTTGCTTCCGGAACCGGCGATCACTGCGCTGGCGAATGAGCTCGACGGTGATCGTGCCAAGCGCGACGTTGAGGTGTTCGCGCAACTGCATCGCATGCGTGCCTCCGAACAGTTTCATCGAGCGACCGAGCACATCGCCGCCGAGCTGCGCCGGGCCGGCTTGACCGACGTAGAGGTGCTGCGGTTTCCCGCGGACGGCACGACGATGTTCGGCACGCAGAAGGCGCGGCCGGCCTGGGATGCGGAGTTTGCCGAGCTCTGGGACGGAGATACCCGAATTGCCAGCTGGGAATCGATGCCCATGTCACTGGCACAGGACAGCGACAGCGGCGAAGTCACCGCGGATCTCGTGGACGTGGGCGCGGGGACGAAAGAGCAGGACTATGCGGGCAAGAACGTGCGCGGCCAACTCGTGTTGACCAGCTCACAGCCCGAGGAAGTGGCGCCGTTGGCGGTGGATCGCTTCGGTGCCGCCGGCATCGTCAGCTACGCGTTGAACCAGTCGACAGCGTGGTTGGGCGAGGATGCCTCGCTCGTGCGCTGGGGACATCTGGACAGCTTCAGTCCACGTCGCACGTTCGGCTTCATGCTGTCACTCGAGCAGGCGCGCACTTTTCAGGCACGCTTGGCTGCAGGCGAGACGGTGCGGCTGCGCGCAAGTGTCAAAGCCCAGCGTCATCCTGGCGAGTACGAGATCGTCACCGCGACGATTGCAGGCGCCGATCCCACGCTGGCGCAACAGCAGATCGCCTTCTCGTGCCATCTGGATCATCCCCGGCCTGGCGCGAACGACAACGCCAGCGGGTGTGCGACGATTCTCGAAGTCGCACGCACTTATGCGCGACTGATCGCGCAGGGCAAGCTCCCGCGCCCGCTGCGTACGTTGCGCTTCATCTGGCCGCCCGAAATCGAAGGCAGCACTATCCTGCTGAATGCGCGCCCCGACCTGGCGAAGCAGATCATTGCCGACATTCATATGGACATGGTCGGCGGCGGTGAGCGCACCAAGGCCGTTTTCCACGTGACGCGTTCGCCTGCGAGCCTGCCCAACTTCACGAACGACGTGGCGGAGGCGTTCGCTGCCTTCGTCAATGCAGAGAGCGACGCGTTTGCAGCTGGTCGCTACGCGCGTTATCCGATGGTTGCTGCCAGCGGCGACAAACGAGCGTTGCTCGCGCAGGCGAAGGAATTCGATGCCGGCAGTGATCACGTGGTGTTCACGGACAGCTCGTTCCGTATCCCGACGATTTATATGAATGACTGGCCGGATCGCTACATTCATACGACCGGCGACCTGCCGGAGAACATCGACGCGACGAAGCTGCAGCGTGCCGGCTTCATCGGCGCCGCGAGCGGCTGGTTTCTCGCCAATCTGAGTGCGGACGATTTGCCGGCGCTGACCGCGCTGCTCGAACGTCAGAGTTTGCAACGCACCGCGGTGATGTTGGGTCGTCGTGGTGAATTGGCGCCTGATGAGCAAGCTGCCATCGAAGGCATGCACATGTCTTACGAGCGCGGCGTGCTCGACTCATTGCAGCGCTGGCTGGCAGTGCCCGCCGCGACGCGCGCAACGCGCGAACGGTTTTTGACGCAGCTTGCGGCGATCGCGACCTCAGGCCGTACGTCCGCCAGGCGCGGGCTGCCCGGCGCGGTGTACGTGCGCAATGCCGAGCCGAAGGGACCGATGACTGTGTTCGGCTATGACTACCTGGCCGATCATCTCGGCGCCGAGCGCGCGGAGGCGCTCGCGCTTACGCACTATTCAGGTCTTCGTGGCAGCGGGGGCGAGTACGCGATCGAGGCGCTCAACTTCGTCGAC
>DATEKT010000087.1:0-37172 GCA_035277305.1 Steroidobacteraceae bacterium
GTGGGCGAAGATCTCGCGATGGCGCGGGTTATGGATGTCCATCGAGTCGTGATAGAAGGCCGCCATCGAGGCGACCACGCCCGACAGCATCGCCATCGGGTGCGCGTTGTACTGGAAGCCGTTGAAGAATCGCAGCAGCGATTCGTTGATCATCGTGTGGTACTGGACGGCGTGCGTGAACTCGTTGAGCTGCTCGCCGGTCGGCAACTCGCTGTTGATCAGCAAGTACGCGACTTCGAGAAAGTTGCTCTTCTCGGCGAGCTGGTCGATCGGAATGCCCCGATGCAGCAGCACGCCCTGGTCGCCGTCGATGTAGGTGATGCGGCTCTCGCACGCGGCGGTCGCCATGAAGCCGGGGTCGAACGTGTACACGCCGAGGTCGCGCGTGAGGTTCGCGATGTTCAGCACGTCCGGGCCGAGCGTGCCGCTCTTGATCTCCGCGGTCGACTTTTTGCCGTTCGCGAGGTTGGTCAGCTCAAATTTCTTCTCGGCCATGTCTGCTTCCACCGTTGGCCGCGCAATCTGACACGAGCGCGCCGCCCGGGCAAGCAGCGCGCCCGCGCGAGTCGGGTGGCTTATGCGTCGATCAGCGTGGCTTATTCCACGATCTTGATCAGCTGACCCGGCTTCGGCTCCTTGTCCGGGTACATGTCGTTCAGCAGGCGCAGCTGCTGCTCGGCGTATTTGGGCAGCGGCGAGCTCTTCGCGAGGTCGGCCATGCGCGTGTTCTCGTCGGCGCGGATGACCTTGATCTTGTACGGCTCGGCCGCCGTGAGCTCGCTCTGCTTCAGGCGCCGGAAAGTCTTGATCGTGGACATGAACACCGGGTCGGAGGTCGGTGCGCCCGCAGAGCCCTTGGTGACTCCGGCGAAGATGTACGCGAGGTTGTTGTAGTAGATCACCGCATAGCGGGCCGGCACGATGCCGAATTCGGTGCGCGCCGAGCGCACCAGCGTCGTGTAACCCTGCAATCCGTTCACGTCGATCTGCTCGGCCTGGCCGGCGCTGTACTGCGCGAGCAGGCGCGACAGGAATTCCTTCGGGCCGGTGTTCGGCGGCGGCGCCTGCGTCTGCATCTGGATGATGCTGTCCTTGTTCGGCGAGACCGCGACCAGGCGATCGGCGCGGTTTTCCACGTGCCAGCCGGTCGGGAACACCATCGTGAGACCGAGATCGGCGTGATAGAAGCGGTTGCCCTTGAGCACGCCTTGGGCGCGGCTGGTGCCGACCGGCAGTCCCTCGATCGTCTTGAGGTACTTGTCGCGCTCCGGGTCGCGCGGATCCGCCGCTGTCTTGAGGTGCGAGGCCGCGTCCACGACTTCGTGCAGACGTGAGTCATTGTCCGGATGGCTCGCGAAGACGCCGTGATAGACGTGCGGCTGCCGCTTCTCCTCGCGTGCGCGCGCGATCTCGACCATCTCCTGGTTCTTGAGCAGACGCACGACGTCCACCATGTGGCCGGGCGAGTAGCCGGTCTTGACCAGGTATTCCGCGCCGAGCCGGTCGGCTTCGAGCTCCTGGTCGCGGCCGTAACCGCTGACGAGCGCCGCGCCTGCGTAGTTCGCGAGACCGGCGAGGTCGGGGCTGCCCGTGAAGATGCCCACGGCCGCCGCGCCGATGCCCGAGAGCACCTGTTTGCTCTGCTGGCGGACCGGATGACGCGCGCACACGTGACCGATCTCGTGCCCGAGCACGGCCTCGAGCTCTGCCTCATTGTTGAGGTAGTTCATGATGCCGCGCGTGATGTAGACGTAGCCGCCGCCGGTGGTGAAGGCGTTGATCTCCTCGCTGTCGAGCACGGTGAACGTGTACGTCAGGTCCGGACGCTGGCTCGCCTTGGCGGCGCGCTGGCCGACTTCATTCACGTATGCAGCGATCTGCTGATCGTCGTACACGCCGCCGAACTGCTGCAGCAGCATCGGGTGCACTTGTTTCGACTTGGCGATCTCCCCGGCCTCGCTCTGGAAGACGAGATCGGGCGTGCCGGTGACGGGGTTCGTCGCGCAGCCGGTGAGGCCGGCCGCGGCAGCAGGTAACAGGAAGGCGAGTCGGGCGACCGCGACTCTGATGATCGTATTGGACGGCATGACGAGCCCCTGCCAAGTGGACATCGAAGCTAATCCCGCGATGAGGCGGGCCACAAGGTTGGAGCCGTGCGCGCTGCGCTCAGTTCAAGTCAGGTCCGACTCATCGCACCGGCAGGCCCCGGCCCACCATGAACGGCGGAGTCTGAACGGTCAATGAAAAAGGGCGCCCCTTCCGTGGAAGAGGGCGCCCCGTTTGCAGACGGTGCGGGCTGCTGCCCCGGAAATCAGCGGGCGTACTTCTTGCGGAACTTGTCCACGCGGCCGCCGGTGTCGACGATCTTCTGCTTGCCCGTATAGAAGGGGTGGCAGTTCGAGCAGACTTCGATCTGCAGATCGTGGCCGAGGGTCGAACGCGTATGGAAGGCGTTGCCGCAGCTGCAGGTCACCGTGATCTCTTTGTACTCGGGATGGATTGCGTCTTTCATGGCGGCGGTGCCCTTGGGCTGGCTGAACGAAAAAGGCGCGCAGTGTAGCGGCGTGAATCGGCCCTCGCAAGAAAAAACCCGTCGAAAAGCCGTTTCGTCGCTGACTCGCGTTCCGGCCGGGGGAAGGCCCCTCGGTTATCCACAAAAGTTGTGGATAAGTGTGTGGATTACAAGAGTGCGCCGCGCAGCCACTGCTTACAAAAATGTGACATCGTCAAATTGCTCAATTTTTCACCAGTGCTTTTTGACCTGTGTCGTCAGGCACTTGCGCGCGGCTGCTGAGACGTCGCGTTCAAAACAGTCATCAATGCGCAGGATGATTCCGAGCCAGGCGCCGGTGTGCATAACCCCCGCGCGCGACCTGTGCGCACGAACGGCCTCTGCCCGAAGAATTTGTGCGCCCGTTCACGAACTTGCACGCGGCACTGCAATCAGTACCTGGAACTTTTACCTTGCAGCGGTCGTTACGCCCGACTGCCCTGTGCCTGCCTGCCCGGCCGACAGGAACAGCCCCTGCAGGTCGTTCAGGAACCGCTGGCCGAGCTCCGTTACTCGCCATCGACCCTGACCTGCCGCCTCCAGTAAACCTTTGCGCTGCGCTCCGGTGACCGCGTCTGCGACTGTCGCGAACCCGAGCCCGGTGCGCGTCTCGTACTCGGCTTCGCTGAAGTCATCGGTCAGTCGCAGTACGTTCAACATGTACTCGAACGGCAGCTCAGCGCTCTCGACCTCGAATCGGTCGCTGATGCGCTCGGCCGCAGCTCGCCGCAAGAACTCGCGTGGCTGCTTGATGCGTGCGCTGCGGACGATCGCGGACCGGCTGCGATCGCCATCGGCGAGCCACGTCAGCTTGCCGTGTGCTCCCGCGCCAACGCCGATGTAGTCGCCGAACTGCCAGTAGTTGAGATTGTGCCGGCTGCGCCGCCCGGCGCGCGCATACGCCGAGACCTCGTAGTGTTCGTAGCCGTGCGCCGCGAGGCGCGCCTGGCAATCGAGCTGCATCTGCCAGATCGCGTCCGAGTCCGGCAGCGGCGGCGGGCGATGGTAGAACACCGTGCCCGGCTCGAGCGTCAGCTGGTAATGCGAGATGTGCGCGGGTGCGAGCGCGAGCGCCGCATCGAGATCGGCGAGCGCCTGCTGCCCGCTCTGCGCCGGCAATCCATACATCAGATCGAGATTGAAGTTCTCGATGCCCGCGCGCACGACTTCATCGACGGCTCGCGAGATGTCGCCGCTGCCGTGAATGCGGCCGAGCGTCTGCAGGTGCGCGGCGTCGAACGTCTGCGCTCCCAGCGACACGCGATTGATGCCGGCGTCGCGATAGCCGCTGAAGCGGCCGTGCTCGATCGTGCCGGGGTTCGCCTCCAGCGTGATCTCGGCATTCGGCGCGAACTGAATTTGCGCGCGCGCAGCCTGCAGAAAGCGTCCGACCTGTTCAGGCGCGAACAAGCTCGGCGTGCCGCCGCCGAAGAACACTGCAACGATCGCGCGGCCCTGCGCGGCTGCGGCGTCGATCGCGAGATCCTCGATCAACGCATCGATGTACTGCTCCTGCGGAATCGATTCCGGCGCGACGTGCGAGTTGAAGTCGCAGTACGGGCACTTCCGGACGCACCACGGCATGTGCACGTACAAGCTGAGCGGCGGAAGACTACGCACTGCCCGCGACCGTCTTCAATTGGGCGACCAGTCCGCGCAGCGCCTGGCCGCGATGACTCAGCTGATTCTTTTCCACGGCCGGCAACTCGGCCACGGTGATCTTTCGCTGCGGCAGCTCGAAGATCGGGTCGTAGCCGAACCCGCCGCTGCCACGCGGCGCGGTGGCGATGCGTCCTTCCCAGCTCGCCTGGCTGATCAACGGGAACGGATCGTGTTCCCACCGCATGTACGCGAGTGCGCAGCAATAGCGTGCTGAGCGTTCCGCTGCGGGCCGGCCCGCCAGCGCTGCGAGAAGCTTGCGCAGATTGTCGTCGTCGCTCGCGTGCTCACCGGCGTAGCGCGCCGAGTAAATGCCGGGAGCGCCATGCAGCGCATCGACCTCGAGGCCGGAGTCGTCGGCGATCGCCGGCAGCTGCGTCAGCTGCGCGGCGTGGCGCGCCTTGATGATCGCGTTCTCGACGAAAGTCAGTCCCGTCTCGGCGACGGCCGTGCGCGTGAACTGCGAGAGCGGCACGATCTCGATCGCGAGCGGCTCGAGCATCGCCCGCAGCTCCTCGACCTTTCCGGGATTGCCAGTTGCAAGAACGACACGCACGCGCGCGCCTTCAATCAGCGTGCAGCGCTTCCAGCTGCCGCGCCAGGAGCTGACCGATGCCGTTCGCCGCAAGGTTGAGCAATTCGTCCAGCTCGTGCCTGCGCAGTGCGTGACCTTCCGCCGTGCCCTGCACTTCGATGAAGCCGCCGCCGTTGTTCATCACCACGTTCATGTCGGTCTCGGCACCCGAGTCTTCGGCGTAATCGAGATCGAGCACGGGCACGCCGGCCCAGATACCCACCGACACCGCGGCGACCTGGCCGTGAATCGGGCTCTCGCGCAGCGCGCCTTTGCGCACCAGCGCGTCGATCGCGTCGACAAGCGCAACGTAGCCGCCCGTGATCGATGCTGTACGCGTGCCGCCATCGGCCTGCAGAACATCGCAATCGATCGTGACGGTTCGCTCGCCGAGCGCTTTCAGATCGACGACGGCGCGCAACGCGCGGCCGATCAGTCGCTGAATCTCCAGCGTGCGCCCGCCCTGCTTGCCGCTCGCCGCCTCGCGTTTGCTGCGCGTGTGCGTCGCGCGCGGCAGCATGCCGTACTCGGCCGTCACCCAGCCGCGACCGGTATTGCGCAGGAACGAAGGGACGCCTTCCTCGACCGAGGCTGTGCAGAGCACGCGTGTATCGCCGAACTCGACGAGCACGGAGCCTTCGGCATGACGCGTGAAACGACGGGTGATACGCACCTGCCGCAGCTCGTCGGGAGCGCGGCCGCTGGGTCTGGCTTTCATGGCTGGCGATTTTACCCGTGCCAGCGCAGAACTGCGGCAGTGCTGTTGTCGCTGAACGGAGCGGATGCCTGCACGGCGCGACGGCCCAGAGCTTCCAGCCAGGCGCGCAGCTCCTGGTTGTCCTCGCGGAAGAACCCGGCGATGTCGTTGTCGCGCAGGTTGGCCCAGATGCCGTCGGTGCAGAGAAGGAGGACATCTCCCGGTTGCAGCGCTTGGCGGCCGCTCACGGTCATCTCGGGAATCGCGGGATCGCCGCCGAGACAGCACTCGACGAAGTTGCGCATCGGGTGCGTCGGCAATTCTTCCTCGGTGATCTTGCCCTCGCGCAACAGCAGCTCGACGTGGCTGTGATCGCGGGTCCGCTGCAGGATCTTGCCCTGGCGCATGTGGTAGACGCGGCTGTCGCCGATGTGCGCCCAGAATGCCGCGCCTTCCTGCACCAGGCAGATCGCGGTGGTCGCGCGCGGCCGCGTGTCGATCGACTGGTTGTTGCCGAGCTTCGCCACTTCGTCATGCGCGCGGCTCAGCGCCATGTGCAGGAAGCCGAGCGGGTCGAACAACGGCAGCGGGGTCTGCCGGAAGGATTCGAGGAGGCTCTTGAGCGCAGTGTCCGCGGCGCGGCTGCCGTCCGAGTGGCCGCCCATGCCATCGATGACAACCAGCAGCGCGGCTTGGTCCGCCGCCGAGACCGTCACGCGGTCCTGGTTGTCTTCACGGTCTCCGAGGAGACTGACCTCTGCATACTCGATCCGCAAGCGGGCTCCGGCGCAAGGCCTGTCAGCTGCTACACTTCGACGCCGCGGCATACAGCCGGGCGCGGCGCTTTATATCACCGCGCGAACACCCGTGTAAGACAGCGTTTGCCTTAATCCGAAAGCCAATGATCCGAAGCATGACAGGGTTCGCGCGGCGCGAGCGCCAGGGGCCGTGGGGCACGCTGGTCTGTGAGCTGCGCACTGTCAATCATCGTTACCTGGAGGCATCGCTGCGCCTGCCGGACGAGCTCAAGGCGCTCGACAACGAAGCGCGGCAGACGATCGCGGCGGCCCTTCGACGCGGCAAGGTCGACGCCAGCCTGTACCTGAAGTCGGCGAGCGGATCGCAGCGCTCGCTGGAGCTGGACAACACGTTGCTCGACGAGCTGCTCGCGCGCGTCACGCAGGTGCGCGCACGCCTGCCGGAAGCCTCGCCCGTGAGCCCGCTGGAATTGTTGCGCTGGCCCGGCATCGTCCGCGAAGCCGAGCTGGATGCGAAACCCGTGCTGATCGCCGGGCTCGAGCTGCTGCGCGAAGCGCTGGCGGAGCTCAACGAAACACGGCATCGCGAAGGCCAGCGGATCCGCGAGCTGCTGCTGGCGCGCTGCGCTTCGATGCGCGCGCACGTGCAGGTCGTGAGGGTGCGGTTGCCGGAAGTCTCGCAGCGCATGCGCGAGCGCATCGTCGAGCGGATCTCGCAACTCGGCGTCACGCCCGATGTCGAACGCCTGGAGCAGGAGCTCGTGCTGTACGCGCACAAGATGGACGTCGACGAGGAGCTCGACCGGCTCGGCGGTCACCTGGACGAAGTGGCCGCGGTGCTCGATTCCTCGGAGCCCGCGGGCCGCCGGCTCGACTTCCTGATGCAGGAGCTGAATCGCGAGGCCAACACGCTTTCGTCCAAGTCGCAGGACAGCGAGACCACGCGCGCCGCAGTCGACATGAAGGTCGCGATCGAGCAGATGCGCGAGCAGGTCCAGAACGTCGAGTAGTGCGATGGCGAATCGAGGCAAGCTGTTCGTGATCGCGGCGCCGTCGGGCGCCGGCAAGACGTCCCTGGTGCGCGCGCTGATGCAACGCCGGCCGGCGCTGCGGTTCTCGATTTCGTACACCACGCGCAAGCAGCGGCCGACCGAGCGCGACGGCCACGACTACTTCTTCGTCGACAAGGCGCAGTTCGAGAGCATGGTCGCCGCCGGCGAATTTCTCGAGCACGCGCGCGTCTTCGACAACTACTACGGCACGTCGCGCGCGCAGGTCGTGCACCTGCTGGAGCAGGGACAGGACGTGTTGCTGGAGATCGATTGGCAGGGTGCGCAGCAGATCCGCCGCGCGCTGCCCGAGTGCCGATCGATCTTCGTGTTGCCGCCGTCGCTTGCGGCATTGGAACAACGTTTGCGCAATCGGGCGACCGACAGCGATGAGGTGATCGCGCGCCGCTTGCGCGACTCGATCGCCGATCTTTCGCACTGGAACGAGTTCGACTATATCGTCATCAACGACGACTTCGGCCGCGCGACCGCGGATCTCGAAGCGATCGTTGCCGGCCAGGGCGAGCACCTGCGGCGCGAGCGCGCAGAGCTGCAGACGCTGATCGCGAAGCTCCTGAATCAGAGGACCCCAGCATGAAGATTCCCACGCTCGTAACGGCCACCCTCGCTGCGAGCCTCGTTCTGCTCGGCACAGCCGCTCAGGCGCAGCAGAGCAACCTGCGCAGTGTCACCGTCAACGGCCAGGGCGAAGTGCGTGCCGAGCCGGATCGCGCGACGGTCACGCTCGGCGTCGAGTCGCGCAAGCCGAAGCTCGAGGACGCGCGCGCCGAAGTCGCGAAGACGGTCGATGCAGTTCTGAAACTCACGCGCGAGCTGAAGATCGATCAGAAGCTGGTGCGCTCCACGCGCATCAACGTGCAGCCGGAGTACAACTGGGGGAACGGGCAGCCGAACGAGCGCACGCTCATCGGTTACTACGTTGCGCGGCAGGTCGAAGTGGAGCTGCACGACCTGGAGAAGCTCGGCCAGCTGCTGGAGCGCTCGACCGACCTGGGCGTCAACCAGATGGGCGATCCGCGCCTGGATTCCAGCAAGCGCCAGGACCTGGTCCGCGAAGCGCTGGCAAAGGCCGTGACCGATGCGCGCCAGAATGCAGAAGTCATCGCCAAGGCTGCCGGTGCAACGCTCGGCCGCGCGCGCACGATCAGCGCGAACGCGGAGTACGCGCCGCCGCCGATGCCGATGGTTCGTGCGATGGCGATGGAAGCCAAGCAGGCCGGCGGCGCGCCGTACCAGAGCGGCGAGATGACCTTCAACGCGACCGTGAACGTCCAGTACGACCTGGACCCGCAATGAGCCCGTCATGAACACCCGGCGACTCGCACGCGCGGGCACGCTTGCAGCTCTGCTGCTGGCAGCCTGCGCAGCGCACGCGATCGAAACTCCGAAGCCGCAGGCACCGCGCGAGGAGGAACCGCAACAGCCGCCTCCGGAAGTCAACATCACACCGACCGACGAGCGCGCCTTCTACGAGAAGGTTCAGCGCGTCACCGCGTTCCGCTCGATGCGCGGCCTGAAAGTTCCCGCCGACGTGATCGCAGAGCTCGGACGCGGCAACGGCGACGCCGCTGTCGCGACACTGAGCAAACTGGCAAGCGGCGGCAACAACGACGCGAACATCGCGCTCGTACTCGTCCAGCACTGGTGCGCAGCCGTGGCTCAGCAACGCGCGGGCGACCCGAAGGCCGCGATCGCGAAGCTGGTGCAGAACCAACCGGAGCAGCGCGCCGCGCGAGTCGCGGGCGTCATCTACGCCGAGGTCGAGTACATGCAGCGCGCACGCGCCGGCTGCCAGAAAGCTCGCTTCGACTACACCGGCATCGAAGCGCGGTTGCGCTCAGCCGCCGCGGCTGGCGACGCAGCGAGTGCCACCGAGCTCGCTCAGTTCCTGCGCGACCCGGCGCAACGCGAGGCAATGCTGCAGTCGGCGGTGAAGAAGAACTATCCGCCGGCCGTGTACAAGATCGCGACCAACCTGCTGATCGCCGTGCAGCGCGGTCAGACCACCGAGAATGTCAGCCAGATCCGCGAGCTGCTGAAGATCGCGGGCCGCGAGATTCCGCGCGCGAAACTCGATCTGGCGAATTGCATGGCGGTCGGCTGCGACGGCCATCCTGCGGATCAGATGACCGCGCGCGCCTTCGGCATGGACGCGGCCCGCGACGGCGAGCCGACGGCGTTCATGTCGATGGTGCGCATGCCGTGGGGCCGTTTCTCGCGCGACGAGTTGCTGGCCTGGCAGTACTTCGGCGACCGCTTGAACGAAGCCGGCTGCATGGGCGATCAATATGTGCCGACCTCGCTCGCCTTCGGCCAGACGATCGGCCTGCTGGAGCGCAACATCGATCCGAAAACGTTGCAGGACGCCCGCACCAAGGCGGACGCGTTCTGGAGCGAGCACGGAGTGCGCGCGATGAAGGAAAACGGCTGCGAGTAGCGCCTACAGCGCCTGCGCGATTTCCTGCAGCAGCCCGTTGTCCTCGGGCTTGGTGCCGGACGGATAGCGGCCGATCAGCCGGCCCTGGCGGTCGACCAGGAACTTCTCGAAATTCCACTGCAGGTCGCCGGCGAAGCCGTTCTCCGGCGCGGTGAGCCAGCCGAACAGCGGATGGCGGTTCGCGCCGTTCACTTCCACCTTCGCGCTGAGCGGGAAGGTCACGTTATAGGTGGTCGTGCAGAAGCGGATGATGTCGGCCTCCGCGCCGGGCTCCTGCTCACCGAACTGGTTGCACGGAAAGCCGATCACGGTGAAGCGCTGTCCCTTCAGCTCCCGATACAGGCGCTCCAGGCCCGAGTACTGCGGCGTGTAGCCGCACTGGCTCGCGACGTTGACGACCAGCGCGACGCTGCCGCGCAACGGCGCCAGCAGGTCGGTCACGCCGTCGATGCCCTTGACGCGAAAGCTGTAGAAATCGCTCATGGGCGCCAAGCATTGGATCAGCGAGGCGCTACGTCAACTGCGAGTGGATGAAGTTGTCGTCTAGGCCGCGATGCGGTCGACGAGCAGGACGGTGCCGTCGACGCCGGTGACGCGCGCCCTGGCGCCCGCCGGCAGGTTCGGGCCGCGGATCGGCCAGTCGCGGTTGCCGAGGCGGATGCGCCCCGTGCCGTTCTGGATGCCCTGCTCGAGCACGATCACCTGGCCGATGTGGCTGTGACCCGAACGATGCCCGGCGAGCGGGCTGTTGAGCTCACGCTCGCGCGCACGGTGCTGCCGCCAGAAGTACAGGGCGAACACGGTCGCGGCGAAGATCACGAACCAGGTCATGGGTCACTCGGAAATGGAACGGCCAGTGTGAGGACGAAACGCGTGCAGCGTAACAGCTGGCGCCTGCGGGAAACGAGGAGGGAGGTCACACAGTGCGCCACTACGCCGTTTAACGTAAAGCCGATCACCCGGCGAGTTGTGAGCGAATTCCGGAATGGCGCTTGAGGTGAACGAGGAGCAGCGAAATTGCGGCCGGCGTGACACCCGGCACCCGGCCTGCCTGGCCAAGCGTGGCGGGCCGCACTTCGCGCAGCCGCTGCCGCACTTCAGCCGACAGACCGCGCACCTGTGCGTAGTCGAGATCGTCCGGCAGGCGCAGCTCTTCGTGCCGGCGCTGCCGCTCGATCTCGGTCTGCTGCCGATCGATATAGCCCGTGTACTTCGCGAGCACGTCGACCTGCAGTGCGACCTGCTCGGCCAGCCGCTCGTCGGCGCCAGCCGCGGACATCCAGTCGGGCTCGCCGACCGGAGCGAGCGCCGACAGCGCCGCGTAGGAAACTTCCGGCCGGCGCAGCAGATCGAACGCGTGCGTCTCGCGGGACAGCACCGGCAGATCTGCCGGACGAACGACGATGCGCTCCAGCCGCGCGACTTCCTCGGCGGTGCGATCGCGCTTGGCGGCGAACAGATGCCAACGCTCGTCGCCGATGAGTCCGAGCTCGCGACCCTGCGGCGTCAGTCGCAGGTCGGCATTGTCTTCGCGTAGCAGCAGGCGATATTCGGCGCGGCTCGTGAACATGCGATACGGCTCGCTGGTGCCGCGCGTGATGAGATCGTCGACGAGCACGCCGATGTAGGCCTCGTCGCGGCGCGGCCACCACGCCGAGCGCCCCTGCACGCGCAAGGCGGCGTTGATGCCGGCGAGAATTCCCTGCGCAGCGGCCTCTTCGTAACCCGTGGTGCCGTTGATCTGGCCGGCGAAGAACAGGCCGGCCACGAACTTCGTCTCCAGGCTGTACTCGAGATCGCGCGGATCGAAGTAGTCGTACTCGATCGCATAGCCGGGACGCGTCAGGTGCGCGCGCTCGAACCCCTTGATCGAGCGCACCAGCGCGAGCTGCACGTCGAACGGCAGGCTGGTCGAGATGCCGTTCGGATAGACCTCGTGCGTCGTCAGCCCTTCCGGCTCGATGAAGATCTGGTGCGAGGTCTTGTCCGCGAAGCGATGCACCTTGTCCTCGACCGACGGACAGTAGCGCGGACCGACACCTGCGATCACACCCGTGAACATCGGCGAGCGATCGCAGCCGGCGCGAATGATTTCGTGCGTGCGCTCGTTGGTCGCCGTGATGTGGCAAGACACCTGGCGCGGATGGTCGCTGCGGCGGCCGAGATAAGAGAACACCGGCAGCGGCTCGTCGCCCGGCTGCTCCACGAGACCCGAGTAGTCGATCGTGCGGCCGTCGATGCGCGGGGGCGTACCCGTTTTGAGCCGGCCCACGCGGAACGGCAGCGCGCGCAGACGCTCGGCGAGCCGATTGGAAGGCGGATCGCCCGCGCGGCCGCCCTGGTAGTTCGTCAAGCCGACGTGGATCTTGCCGCCGAGGAACGTGCCGACGGTCAACACGACCGCGCGCGCGCGGAACTCGATCCCGGTCTGCGTCACGACGCCGCGCACCTGCTCGCCTTCGACCAGCAGGTCGGCGACCTCCTGCTGAAACAGCGTGAGGTTCGGCTGGTTCTCCAGCATCGAGCGGATCGCCTGTTTGTACAGGACACGGTCGGCCTGCGCGCGCGTCGCACGCACCGCCGGGCCCTTGCTGGCGTTGAGGATGCGGAACTGAATGCCGCCGCGATCGGCCGCCTGCGCCATCGCACCGCCAAGCGCGTCGATCTCCTTCACGAGATGACCCTTGCCGATGCCGCCGATCGCCGGATTGCAGCTCATCTGCCCGAGCGTCTCGATGCTCTGCGTCAGCAGCAGCGTGCGCGCGCCCATGCGCGCCGCGGCCAGACAGGCCTCGGTACCGGCGTGACCGCCGCCAACGACAATGACGTCGAATTCGTCGGGAAAGCGCATGGGAGGGGGCGGAGTCTACAGCTTTCGGACCCTCTTCAGCAGCACCAGGGCCATCGCCACCAGCATGCCGACTCCCACGATCAGCACCGCCCACAGCACCACCAGCCGGACCGGCGTCTTGCTCGGGACCGGCCGCAGCGCGGTATCGCCGCCGAGTACGCGCGCCGCCTGAAAGAACCCTTCGCCCACGAGCTTCGACCGCTCCTCGGAGCCGAAATCCGCCAGCAGCGAATCGCAGCCGCTCGCCGCGGCAACCTCGGCGCGCTGACTGCCGTACGCCATCGTGTACGGACCGGCGCCCTGTGCGAGGAATCGCAAGCGCGCGGGGCGATAGCCGAGCTCGAGCACGGTGTCGCGATACAGCTGCGGATCCTTCGCGATCTGCAGGCGCCAGTAGCGATCGCTCGTCGCGGCGAACTGCCCCGGCGGACTCTCGCGCCGCTGCGTGTCCGTGACTATCCGATACGCCTCGCCGTTCCAACGCTCGGACCACGCCGCCTTGGCATCGTCGCGGCTATGCAGCGTGACGCGGACGGAGCTGTTCTCCTGCGGCAAGCGCAGACGCGCATACGTCACCGGCGCACGGCGACCAGTGTCGTAGAACAACACGTTGATATCGTCCGTCACGTGGTTCGTCGCCATGAACCACACGGGTTCGATTTCCTGCGGCGTGCTGACGCGCTCGGCAGTGACACCCGTGATCGTCAGCGGCGGGCCGCCGTCGGTTCTCTGCACACGCAGATAGTCGTAGCCCTGCTCGGGCAGCGCGATGCGCTCACGCTTGAGCTCCTGCTCGCCGCGAGTGGCGAACAGCAATGTGCTCGCGGGCACGAGCACGCGCCACTTGTCGAGATCGTTGCTGGCTTCGATGCTGACCTGCGCCTGCGATGCGCCGTCCGGGCTCTGCCAATCGAACTGAATGGCGCGGATCGGCTCTTCGCTGTCGCGCGCATCGATGATGTGGATGCGCCCGTTCGCCGCGGCCGGCTGATTGCTACCGGCTTCGAGGACGTTGACCTGGGTGCCGCTCGGAGTCTGCACTTCGATGCGCGAGCCGTCGTTCGCCGCTTGCGGCGCGTCGCGCAGCTCGAACACCGGCAGCGACTGCTCGGTAATCGTCGGCTCCGACGCGGTCGGCGCCGTACAGAACGCGTGCGGCACCGGCTGGCCGTCGGCGTTGAACACGCGCAGGTCGCCGAGATCCGTGCGCGTCACCGTCTGATACACAGCATCGGGCAACGTGGTCTCGACCAGCGGCAGCCCGGACGGCGAGGAGATTTCCATGCCTTGTGCATAGTCGTCGGGTGTCGGCGGGGCACCAAGCGCAGGACTCGCGACGGCGAACAGGCAAGCGACGAGCGGCAGAGTTCTGATCATCGCAGTGCTTCTCTCTTCGGCGGGAGGGGCGCGAGATAGCCCGTGGCCAGCAGCAGGCCGCCCACGACCATGAACGACAGGATCCGCGGCACCGTGCCGACGCTCGACAGGTCGACCAGGAACAGCTTCGCGATCACGACGATCATCAGGCCCACGCCGACCAGCCACACGTAGCGCCATCTTTGCCTGGCCGCGATCGTCATCGCTGCGAACCCGAGCACGCCCCAGAAGATCGACAGCGCGGACTGCACGAGCGTCGAATGCGTGATGCCGTAGAACGTGATCGGCGCGCCCCAGTTGTGATGCAGCGAGCGAATGAGCGCCGCGTTCAGCCACAGGAACACGATGCCTGCGACGCCCGCGATCAACGCGCGAATGTCGAGCGGCCATAGCGTCGCGCGCTCAGCCGGCTCGAGCGCGCTCCACCACATCGCGAGCGACGCGATCGCCAGCGCGACGCAGACGTCGAGCGGATTGAGCAGCGGCACATACGGCAACCACGCCGGGTCGCCGGTGCTGGTGAGATTGATCACCAGGATCCACAGGCACAGCAACGCCGCGATCGGTGCTGCGGCGTACAGGCGATACGCCCTCGCATGCTGCGCGACCGGCCATTGCGGTCGCAATTTGCGCAGGCCGAGCCACGCCACCAGCAGCGCCGGAACGAATCCCCACGCGAGGCTCGCCCAGACTCCGGTCGTGCGCTCCGCGACCTGCCAGTTCAGCTCCCATGCGAGCACCAGCACCAGGGCCCAGCACGCTCCGCCGTGCAGCCATTCCAGCGCAGTGCGCCGTTCCGGCTCCCAGATCCGCAGCAGCGCGAAGTGCGTGATGAAAATGATCGGCCAGCCGAGCACGCCCCCTTGCGCGAACGGATGACCGGGAGGCTGCGCCAGTGCGATTGCGAACACACCGGCGACTGCCGGCAGGAACAAGCCAATCCAGCGTGGCAGCGGCCATTGTCGGCGGATCCCGAGCGCCGTCAGGATCGCGGCGGTGATGCTCGTATAGATGAGTGCTGAGCCGATCGCATAGGCGTCGAAGTAGCGACTGATCTCGTTCGCACCGCCGATGAACCACCACATCACGCCCCAGAAGGTGAGCCCGGCGCTGAGCCCGAACTCGTAGCCCGCCCTCTTCTCTTCGTTGCGGAACAGCCAGTAGCCGCTGAAAACGCCGGACACGGCGAGCATCGTCGCGCCGAGGAACGCGCTGTTCAGAATCGGCTGCGTCGAACGCAGGCTGACATAGCCGATCAGATAGCCGACGCCCGCGCTCGCCTGCAGCAACGTGCCGAACAATCGCGGCAGCCGGCGCTCCTGGCGCACGCCAAGCCATAGCAGACCTGCACCTTCGACCGCCCACATCGCTGCCGTCGTGCGCGTGTCGAAAGCGAGCGGGATAGCGAGACTCGCGAAGATCACGCCGAGCGCAGCGAAGGCTTCGACGAGCAAGCGGAACGTCTCGCGGCGCGTGGCGAACAGACTCCAGCCGAGCAACAGGTAGAACGCGCCGAGCGCGAGCGCGCTCCACGCGAGTCCGTACTCGATGCGCGCGATCATCGTCGCGTGCAGCGTGAATGCGACGACCGGCAATCCGAACACGAGCGAGCCCGACACGTAGCCTTTCAGGTTCGGCGCCTGGCGCAGGCAGTTCAGCACCGAGACGGCGACATACATCAGGAAGAACAGGATCAGGAACGCGTCCGCGGTGAACAGGTTGTCGTTCTGGTACGAGGTCGCGCGCCACAGACCGGTGATCGAGAACGTGAACAGGAAGCCGAGCACGTTCAGCACGCGCCAGGTCCTGAACCACGCGACGGCGAACACACCGAGGTTCAGGATCGCGTAGTAGCTGAACAACGCGACGTAGTTGCCGCTTCCCGTCGAGACCAGGATCGGCGCGAGGAAACCGCCGGCAGTGCCGATGACCGCGAGCGCCAGCGCGTTCTGCGCAACCGCGAGCACCGCACCGGCGACCGCAATGACTGCCAGCAGCACGAAAGCCATCGTGAACGGCAAGAGTTTGAACAGCCGCGTCGCTGCGAAGACGGTGAGATACAGACCGGCAATGCCGCCGCCCTGCAGAAGCTGCGCGTAGACCGCGCGACTCTCGCGCAGCCGCCACCCGATGATGAGCAACACGAAAGCGCCGAGCGCGAGCCCGATGAAGCGCAGCTCGATCGGGAACATGCTGTTGTCCGCGGCGTATTTCGCGAGGAACGCCGCGCCGAAGAACAGGACGACGATGCCGGCGCGAGCGAGCGGATTGCCGCGCTTGAGCCACGCCATGAACGAGGCCATGGCGCGCTCGAAGACATCCGGCGGAGGCGGCGGTGGCGCGGGCCGTGCCCCAGGCATCGGCTGCGACAGCATGGTCTCGACGCGCGGGACAGGTCTCGTGACTGGCGGAGCCGCGGGCGTCGGAGCGGGTTGCGGCGTCGGCGTTACGACCGGCGCGCGCGCCGGCGCGGCCTCCGGCGCGGTTCGGCTATCCGCGAAGCGCTGCTTCAGCTCCTGAAGTTGCCGGTCGAGCGCATCGCTGCGCGAGCGCAGATAAAAGATCTGCGCCAGCAGCACGCCGAACGCTGCACCGATGGCGAAACCGGCGACGCTCTGCTGGATAGAGACGCCGACGATCCCGAGGAGAATCGCCAGTCCCCAGGTTGCCCCCTGAGAAGAGGGTCGTTTTTCTGTCTGCATGCGAGCACCCGTTGCAGTGCGCGCATCTTGGGGCAGCGCTGCGTCGAGCGCAAATCACGTGGCGTGCCGCTCCCGTTCTCGCAGCAATGCGAGCGCTAACTTCTCCAGTCGCGAAGGTGCCACTGACCCTCGCGGCACCATGCGCGCCACGACCTGGTCGCGCCACGCCTCGAACACCACGGGATTGATGTACGACTTGCGGCAAACCGCCGGCGTGTTGCCGAGCGCTTCGGCGACATGCCGGGCAGTCGCAGCGACGCAATGATTGAATGCACGGCCGCTCACGTGCTCGCCGGCGTCCTGACACGCGAGAAACGAGATCGCACGCACCGTGCCGCCCCATGTGCGGAAATCCTTGGCCGTGAATCCTTCGCCGTTGCCGCCCATCGCCTCGCGCAGATATTCGTTGACCATGCCGGAGTCGACGGGCTGCCGCTTGCCGTCGTCGTCGACATACTGGAACAACTGTTGACCCGGCAACTGCTGGCAGTGCCGAATGATGCGCACCAGCCGGCGATCGTCGAGCACCACTTCCTGCGTGCGCCCGCTCTTGCCCTTGAAGCAGAAGAACGCACGCCCGTCGCTCAGGAATTTCACGTGCCGGTCGCGCAGCGTCGTCAGGCCATAGGACTTGTTGGAACGCGCGTACTCTTCGTTGCCGACGCGCAGCAGCGTTTCGTCGAGCAAGCGCACGATCGCCGCGAGCACCTTGTTCTTCGGCAGACCCGGCAGTGCGAGATCCTGTCTCAAGCGCCGCCGCAGCCGCGGCAGCTGCGCGCCGAACTCGATCATGCGCGCGAACTTGCCGCTGTCGCGCGTCTCGCGCCACGCGGGATGATAGCGATACTGCTTGCGCTGCCGTGCATCGCGGCCCGTAGCCTGCAGATGGCCGCGCGGCTCGCGACAGATCCACACGTCCGTGTACGCGGGCGGAATCGCCAGCCGCCGGATCCGATCGAGCGTGCGCGACGCGGTGACGGCACGGCCGTTCGAGCCGACGTAGTGAAAGTGCGAGCCGCGCCGCTTGCGGCGGATGCCCGGCTCGGTATCGGAAACGTAAATGAGCCCGCTCGCCCGTGCGTGGCGGCGGGCCTGGACGACTGCGGGAGGAAGCTCTTCGTCAGCGGCCGGGGGCACGGTTCCTCTGCAACAGGCCCCAGCACACGAGCACGAAACCCAGCACGAGCAGGATGTGGATGGCGCCCACGGCCAGCTTGATGCCGAACCACAGCACGCCCCAGCAGATCATCATCACCACGCCTATCCACACCAACAGCTTCATCGCAATTCCTCGGACTTGTTGCCATGTCCGGAACGCGCCGTGTAAATCGCGGGTTCCCCCTTCGATCCAGCGCTCGATTGACGGCGCCAATTGCCTACTCCACTCTTCGCTCCCTACCCAGGGGGCTGCCATGAGTCCTGCCATCCGTTTTCTCGTTGTCGGTGCCGCTCTGACGCTCGCTGCGCTCAGCGGCGTGCAAGCGGCGGAATCGCCAGCAATTCATCCCGCGATCCAGGCGGCTGTCGACAGCCAGGAGCGGCTGCCCAAAGATCACGCGCGCGACGCCAACCGTCACTACGCCGAGATCATGGAGTTCTTCGGCGTGCGGCCGGGTCAGACGGTCATCGAGCTGTTCGCAGCGGGCGGCAACACGGCCGAGGTGCTGGCGCGCGCCGTCGGGCCGACGGGCAAGGTGTACATGCAGAATCCGGAGTTCTTTTATGAGCGCGCCGGCCAGAAGCCGGTCGAAGAGCGGCTCGCGAACGACCGGCTGCCGAACGTCGTGCGGCTCGACAAGCCGCTCAACGATCTCGGTCTCGAGCCGGGCTCGCTCGACGGCGCGGTTGCATTCATGGTGCTCCACGATTTCTTCTGGCTGTCGAACGACGTGCCGGATGTTCTCGCGGACCTGCACAAGGCGCTGAAGCCGGGCGGCTGGTTCGGCGTCGTCGATCACTCGGCGCCCGCGGGCACCGGCAACCGCGACGCGCTGGATCGCGACAAGGGCCCGCATCGCATCGATGAGGCGTACGTGAAGAAGCTGTTCCTCGAAGCGGGCTTCACGCTCGAGGCGAGCAACGACGTGCTGCGCAATCCCGCGGACGATCGCACCAAGCCGTTCTACGACGAGTCGTTCAAAGGCAAGAGCACCGATCGCTTCGTGCTGCTTTTCAGAAAGAAGGCCGAATAATCCATGCGCTCAACTGCATTCGTATTGCTGCTCGCGTCCCTGTTCTCGGCGACGGTTGCCGGCGCGGCCGAGCGACGCTCGCTGACGGCGGATGACATCAACGCGCTGCGCGAAGTCGGCGACCCGCAGGTCTCGCCCGATGGCGAGTGGGTCGCATACACGGTGCGCACCACGGATCCGGTCAAGGACAAGCGGATGACGCATCTGTGGATGGCGAGCTGGGACGGCAACCGGCAGCTGCAGCTCACTCAATCGGAGCACAGCGAGCACACGCCGCGCTGGAGCCCGGACGGCAAGTACGTTTCGTTCCTCACCGCGCGCGGCGGCGACGAGGAGCCCGAGCAGGTGTGGCTGCTCGATCGGACCGGCGGCGAAGCGAGCCCGCTCACCGGCTTCAACGGCGATGTCCTCGACTACGCCTGGTCGCCCGACGGCAAGCGCCTCGCGCTGGTCGTCGCCGACGAGGATCCGAACAAGAAAAAGAAGGGCGAGGAGGACAAGACGCCGCCGTCGATCGTCATCGATCGCTACTATTTCAAAGAGGACGAAACCGGCTATCTCGGCACGCAGCGGCAACACATATATGTATTCGACGTCGCGAGCCGCAAAGCGGAGATCCTGACGCCGGGCCGCTACGACGAGGGCTGGCCGTCGTGGTCGCCGGACGGCAAGCAGATCGCGTTCTTCAGCAATCGCGGCGAGGATCCGGATCGCAGCAGCGAGTTCGGCCTGTACGTCATGCAGGCGGAGCCCGGCGCAACGCCGAAGCTGCTGACGAAATTCCAGGGCGACAGCGGTGACGTCTCGTCGATGTCGCCGCCGAGCTGGCGTCCGGACGGCCGCGAGCTCGCGTTCGTCGCCGCGGGCGACCCGAAGCTCATCTATTACTCGACGCACAACCTCGCGGTGGTCTCCGCCGAAGGCGGCGAGTCGCGCATCCTGACCCGAGCGCTCGATCGCAACGTGATCTCGCCGGTGTGGGCGAGCAACGGCCGCTCGATCTACTTCCTGGTGGAGGACGATCGCAACCAGCACCTCGCGCGCATCGAGACCGGCAACAACAAGATCGAGCGCCTCGTCGACGGACGTCGCGAGACCAGCTCGTTCGATATCGGCGGCAAAGATCGCATCGCCGTGCTCGACGGCATCGTCGAAGCGCCCGAAGCCGTGTACGCACTGGACAAGCAGCGCTACCGCCGGCTCACGCATCACAACGACGAGTGGCTGGGCGCGGTCAAGCTCGGCAGCACCGAAGAGATTTCCTACGAGTCCAGGGATGGCACGCGCATCAACGGCTTCATCGTCAAGCCGCCGGACTACATGCCCGGCCGCCGCTATCCGACGCTGTTGTGGCTGCACGGCGGCCCGGTCTCGCAGTACGCGAACTCGTTCACCCTGAGCTGGCAGATCTTCGCCTCGAACGGGTACGTCGTGATCGGCGTCAATCCGCGCGGCAGCTCGGGACGCGGCGAGGATTTCGCCAAGGCGATCTACGCGGACTGGGGCAACAAGGACGTCGAGGATGTGCTCGGCGCGGTCGACTTCGCCGTGAAGCAAGGCGTAGCGGATCCGGACAAGCTCGGCGTCGGCGGCTGGAGCTACGGCGGCATCCTGACGAACTACGTGATCTCGAAGGACACGCGCTTCAAGTCAGCGACCAGCGGCGCCTCGATCTCCAACATCCTCGCGGGATACGGCACCGACATGTACGTGCGCGAGTACGAAGCGGAGCTCGGCACGCCGTGGAAGAACACCGATGTGTGGCTGCGCCTGTCGTATCCGTTCCTGCACGCGGACCGCATCAAGACGCCGACGCTGTTCCAGTGCGGCTCCAGCGACTTCAACGTGCCGCTGCTGAACTCGGAGCAGATGTACCAGGCGCTGCGCAGCCTCGGCATCGAGACGCAGCTGGTGATCTATCCCGACCAGTTCCACGGGCTGACGAAGCCGAGCTACCTGCGCGAGCGCATGCAGCGGTATCTGGACTGGCACGGCAAGTTCCTGCAGCCGCGCGGCGAGCTTTCGGCACGCTGAGCGTTATTGCTTGTAGATCTCGCCGCTCTTCATCACGAAGTCGACCTGCTCGAGCGCACGGATGTCCTCGAGCGGATCGCGCTTCACCGCGATGATGTCGGCTGACAGACCCGTCGCGATCGCACCCGTCACGTTCTTCAACCCGAGCGCGTCGGCGCCGTTGAGCGTCGCCGCCTGAATCGCCTGCATCGGCGTCATGCCGTAGCGGGCCATGATGGCGAACTGCTTCGCGTTGTCGCCGTGCGGATAGACGCCCGCATCCGTGCCGAACGTGAGCTTGATGCCGAGCTTCACCGCTTTGCGGAAGTTCTCGCGCTGCGCCTCGGCGATCTCGCGGTCCTTGCGCAGGAATTCTTCCAGCTCGCCGCGCTTCGGTCCTTCCGACTGGGTGTATTCGGTGTTGTAGATGTCCATGGTCAGGTAGACGCCGGACTTCTTCGCGAGCTGCAGCCCTTCGTCGTCGATCAGGCTCGCGTGCTCGACTGTGTCCACGCCCGCACGAATCGCGGTCTTGATGCCGGCTGCGCCGTGGGCGTGCACCGCGACCTTGCGGCTCGCCATGTGCGCCTCGTCGATGAGCGCCTGCATTTCCTGGAAGGTGTATTGCTGCGCGCCCGGAGTGTCGCCCTTGGAGAACACGCCGCCGGTGCCGCAGAACTTGATGACGTCGACGCCGTACTTGATGTTGCGGCGAACTGCCTTGCGCACGCCCACGATACCGTCCGCAACACCCTCCGCGGAGTGATCGAATTCCGGCGCGAGCATGTTGTCGTCACAGTGCCCGCCGGTGATGCCGAGAGCCGGCCCGGAGACCAGCATGCGCGGCCCCGGGAGCTCGCCGTCGTTGATGGCGTCGCGCACCGCGACGTCGGTGTAGCTGATTGCGCCGACATCGCGAATCGTGGTGAAACCGGCCAGCAGAGTGCGCTTCGCATAGGTCGCGCCCTTCAGCGCGACGCGTGGCGCCGACATTCCGTAACCGTAGAACGGCGGCAGCGTCGGATCGGATGTGATGTGCGTGTGAGCGTCGATCAACCCCGGCAACACCGTGTACGCGCTCAGATCGATGACTTTCGCTCCCGCCGGAATCGCGACGGCATTCGCTGCGCCGACGGCTTCGATGCGATCGCCGCGCACCAGGATCACCTGATCGGTGACGACCTTGCCGTTCTGCACGTCCACCACACGTCCGGCGCGGATCGCGCTGAGAGGGGCGTCGGCCGCGTGGACAGCAGTGAAGGCGCACACGGCAAGGACAGCGGCGCCCAGGCGCCCGCACATATAGATGGTTCTCATTTGTTGTCGGTCTCCCCATGCAAGCGAGCGCGTAGTGTACTTCTGTTTTTTTATACAGTTTTCGGACATGATACGCCGCCCATGAACGCACACGTCCAGGAAGCACCCGCCGACTCGTTCGCCCAGCGCCTGAATGCCGCGCAATACCAGGCCGCGACGTACGGGACGCCAGGCAGCGCCGGATTCTCCGCGGGGCCGTTGCTCATCATCGCCGGGGCGGGCACGGGCAAGACAAACACGCTCGCGCATCGCGTCGCGCATCTATTGCTCAATGGCGTTGCGCCCGAGCGAATCTTGCTGCTGACGTTCACGCGGCGCGCCGCGCAGGAGATGTTGCGCCGGGCGGAGCGCATCTGCGCAGAGGCACTGCGGTCCGATCCGCACTCGCGCGTGCGCGGCGACGCTGCGCGGTTGCTGTGGTCCGGCACGTATCACTCGATCGGCAACCGGCTGTTGCGGGAGTACGCACGAGTCGTCGGGCTCGAACCATCCTTCTCGGTGCTCGATCGCGGCGACGCAGCCGACCTGCTGGATTTTCTGCGGCAGGAGCTCGGGCTGGCGAAAAAGGAGAAGCGCTTCCCTCGCAAGGACACGTGCCTCGCGATCTATTCGCATCGGGTCAACAGCCGCCAGCCGTTGGCGCGGACGCTGGAAGAAGTCTTCCCCTGGTGCAGCGACTGGGGTGATGAGCTGACGCAGCTGTTCCGCCGCTACGTCGAGGTCAAGCACTCGCAGCAGCTGCTCGACTACGACGATCTGCTCCTCTACTGGCACATCCTGGTGCAGGAGGAGCGCGTCGCCCGCGAGATCGGCGGGCGCTTCGAGCACGTGCTGATCGACGAGTACCAGGACACGAACACGCTGCAGGCGCAGATCGTGTACGCGATGAAGCCGAACGGCTGGGGCGTCTGCGTCGTCGGCGACGACGCGCAGGCAATCTACTCGTTCCGCGCGGCCACGCTCGACAACATCCTCGATTTCCCCGCGCGCTTCGCGCCGCCGGCGCAGACCGTCAAGCTGGCGCAGAACTATCGCTCGGTGCAGCCGATCCTCGACGCGGCGAATTCGCTGATGAGCGAGAGCCCGCGGCAGTATCAGAAGGAGCTGCGCTCGGAGCGGCCGTCGGCGAGCAAACCGTTCTACGTTGCCGTGCAGGACGACCAGGCGCAGGCGCTCTATGTCGTCGAGCACGTGCTCGCGGCACGGGAGCAGGGAACGCTGCTGCGCCGTCAGGCTGTGCTCGCCCGCAGCGCGCATCACACCGACATGCTCGAGCTCGAGCTGCTCCGCCGCAACATTCCGTACGTGAAGTACGGCGGCCTGAAGTTTCTCGAAGCGGCGCACGTCAAAGATGTGCTGGCGCTGCTGCGCTGGGCGGACAACCCGCGCAATCGCATCGCCGCCTTCCGCGTCCTGCAGCTGCTGCCGGGCGTTGGGCCGGCGACGGCCGACCGTTGCCTCAAAGTTTTCGAAGCGAGCGGCTTCGCCTGGCCGACGCTCGCCGAGTACCGCATGCCCGCGGCGGCGGAAGCCGAATGGTCCTCGCTGATGGAGGTGATGACGGACCTGATGCACGCGCGCGAATGGCCGGGTCAGCTCGGCCGCCTGCGCAAGTGGTACGAGCCGCAACTCGAGCGCATCTACGACGCCGCCAAGGTGCGCGCCGGCGACATCGAGCAACTCGAACGCTTGTCCGGGCAATACGCGACACGCGAACAGTTCGTCACGGAGCTGACGCTCGATCCGCCGAATGTGAGCGGCGATCTTGCCGGCGATCCGCTGCTCGATGAAGACTATCTGATCCTCTCGACCGTGCATTCCGCGAAAGGCCAGGAATGGGATTCGGTGTACGTGCTGAATGTCTCGGACGGCAACTTCCCGAACGAGCACGCCGCCGGGCGGCCCGAGAGCATCGAAGAGGAACGGCGACTCTTATATGTAGCGATGACGCGCGCCAAGCGCGAGCTGCACCTGATCGCCCCGCTCAAGTACTACATCACGCAGCAGAGCCGCACGGGCGATGCGCACGTCTATGGCGCCCGCAGCCGCTTCATGACCGATCAGTTGCTGGCGCGCTTTGAACAGAAGGCGTGGCCACCGGCGCGTGAAGCAGCGCTGCGTGCGTTCGATACCAAGGCGAATGTGCGCGTCGATGCTGTCGCTGCGCTGCGCGCGATGTGGGAATAGCTCGCGCCGATTGATCCTGCCCGCACCGAGCGTCCTACGTCGGTGAAAGCTGCTTCATGCGTCCTGTTGCTGCTCGCGTGTGGATCCGCGGCAGCCAAGGAAGATATCGAGTACGTGGCCGAGCACCTGCCGGAAGTGGCGATGGACAATCGCTACGCGACGCTGCCGGTGTGGAATCCGACGAGACAAACCGATGGCTGGTCATTTGCCGCACAAGCTGGATTCGGCGCCACGAGCGCCGGAAATCTCGAGATCGAGGGGCCAATGCTCGCGCTGGCCGTGTCGCGAGCGCTCTCGCAGCGCTGGTCGGTCGGCGTTCTGGCCTTCGCGGATACCCTCAGTCTTTCAGGTGGCGAGCAGCGCCAGCTGCAGACATTGTTCGCGCCTGCCACGCCAATCGTAAGACCGGTCGACGCGCGCTTCGACGGCCTCGACGGCCGCATGCGCCACTACGGCGCGGGTCTCGCGGCTGCGATGACATCGGACCGCGGCTGGCTCGGCGAGCATCGCTGGGTCGGCGGCGTGCTCTTCGAGCAGGTCGAGCTGCGCGACTATCGCTGGAACTTCGAGATCCTCGCGGGCGATGCGGCGGGCACGCGCGGCGAGATCGATTTCGACAACGATTATCGCGAGGTCACGCCGTTCGCCGGCCTGCAGCTGATTCGCGAGCGCGGCGACTGGATGTTTTCACCTCATGCGCTCTTTGCGATGCCCCTGCCGCGTCGCGGCTTCGTCGGCCACATTCAGACCGCGCAGTTCGACATTCATGGCGATCAGGCAGATGCCGGCGTCGGCAAGCACTTCGCTGACCCGTCCGTGACGCTTGGGCTCGACGTGACGTATCGGCCCGCGCATCTCAGCTTCGACATCGGCACTGCGCTGTCGCAGGAGCTGATCGAGCCCGTGGTCCACAAAGGCGTGAACAGCGATTGGGTGCTCAGCGTACGCTGGCAGTACTGAGCGGCGATCGTCAGTCGGAAATGACGGCGATCATCTTGATCGACACCAGCACGTCGCCGAGCTCCGGACCGAGCCGCGCGACGGAGCGCACGGGCGGATCCTTCGGAAAGAACTTCGCATACTCTTCGTTCAGGCCGGCGAAGTCGCCCGGGCGCGCGATCAGCACCTGCACTTCGACGGCGTCGTCGAGCTTCGCGCCGCCCGCGCGCAGGACGCTCTCGCAGTTGATCAGCGCCTGACGGGTCTGCTCCTGGATCGTCGGACCCGCGACCTTGTTCGTCTGCGGATCCAGACCGGCCATGCCCGTCACGTAGATCGTGGGACCGACCTTCACGGCCTGGCTGTACAACGCCGACTTCGGCGCGTCGGGAGCGCGGATGATTTCTCGTTTCATGGCAGACTGAGCATAGTGCAATCGCCACCCTCACTGGGAGAGCTCCGATGCAGGTTCGGATTCTTGCGGCGCTGGTCGCCGCGTGCAGTTTCGCAGCTTTGCGCGTGCAGGCCGACACAGCGCCCGCGATCAAGTCGGAGCTGGCGTACACCAGCTACTCCGTGCTGGATCAGAAGCGCGCGCTCGATTTCTACGTCGGCCTGCTCGGCATGACCGAGCGCCAGCGCATCACGCCGAGCCCGGGCGTGACGGAAATCGTGCTCGGCTTCGACAAGGAGCGCACGCCGGGCATCCTGCTCATGCATCGCGCGGATCGCACGACGCCCTATCAGATCGGCGACGGCTTCAGCCGCACTATCATTCATGTGTCGGACGTGAAGGCGATGGTGCAGCGGCTGAGCGCTGCCAACGTCGCGATCGTGCGGCCGCCGACCGAAGTAGCGGACCTGAAGCTGACGTACGCGATGGTGCGCGATCCCGACGGTTATCTGATCGAGTTCATCGAGACTCACTAGGTGCGCACCGCATGACGGCGCAGCTGGAATTCTGGTTCGAGTTCGCGAGCACGTATTCGCACGTGGCCGCCTTGCGGATCGAGACGATCGCGCGGGCGGCGGGCGTGAGCGTGATCTGGAAACCGTTCCTGCTGGGCCCGATCTTCCGCAAGCAGGGCTGGAACGATTCGCCGTTCAACCTCTATCCGGCGAAGGGCGTCTACATGTGGCAAGACATGGCGCGCCAGTGCGCGAAACATGGCGTGCCGTTCCGCAAGCCGAGCGCCTTTCCGCGGCCGAGCCTGCTCGCGACGCGAATCGGGCTCGCGCTCGACCCGACGCCCCAGCGCGTCGCGGAGTTTTCGCGGCGTGTCTATCTCGCCAACTTCCACGAGGACGTCGATACGACCAACGACGACATCGTGCGGGGTCTGTTGCTATCGATGGGCTGGCCGGATGCCGAAGCCGTGCTCGCGCAGGCCACTTCCGCGGAAACGAAAGAGCGACTGCGATTGCGCGGCGACGAAGCCTTCGAGCGTGGCATCTTCGGCGCACCGACGTTTCTGATCGGCAGCGAGCTTTACTGGGGCAACGATCGGCTCGAAGACGCGCTCGCCTGCTGCGTCGGCGTGCGGTCCTCGTAACGCTGCGGCAAACGCAACGAGAAGCGAATCGGCGAGCGCTCGCACGGCTGCGCCTGCGATGATTCCACCAGGATGAAGGCCCCGGTCTTGAGCCCGGTCGCGGCGATTTGTCCGGCCGCGAGCTCGAGCACGCGACCGGTACCGCGCGGAGCGAACAACACTCGCCACGGTTGCACACGCGACGTGAGGCCGACGACGCGCATCTGCCTGCTGAGAAACACGACGTCGATCGCGAATCTCATCCCGAGGGTGTGAACCACATACGCGGCGCTCAGCAGCAGCCCCGCGCGTGTCGGCAACGATCGCTCGCGCGCGAGGCCACACAGACGCGCGCGCAACGAGCCTGCAATTCGCACCTCGTGCGCAATGAATCTGCCTTCGGTCGTTCGCAATGCGATGGTCTTCATGATCGTCCTTGATCGTGAGCGGCAGCGAGACGTTACTCGCTCGCGCTCGCGCCGGACGCGTCGATTTCTGGCTAAACTCACCGCATGACGCTCGCCCGCACGACCGATCGCCTCGAATCGTCCCGGCTGGTGTTGCGCCGGATCGCGCCGGCCGATTTGCCTTTCTTCACACGCATCCACGCGATCCCCGACGTCGTGCGTTACACGGGGCACGGCCGGCCACGCAGCGCCGAAGAGACGAAGGACTGGCTGCAAGCGACGCTCACCAGTTATGAGCAACTGCAGCTAGGACAGCTCGCAGTCGAGCGCAAGACGGATGGTGTACTGCTGGGTCGCTGCGGCATGAGCGATCTGGTCATCGAGGCGAACGCCGCGGCGGGTACGATCCCGCGTGCGTGGTTCGGCCGCGGCCAGGTGCCCGCCGGACTCGCAGTGATTCAGGAACGCGAGCTCGGCTACACCTTCGATACCGCGCACTGGGGAAGCGGCTATGCGACCGAGGCCGCACAGTGCGTGTTCGCCTACGCTCGCGACACGCTGCGGCTGCAACGCGTGATCTCAGTGATCCATGGCGACAACGTGCGCTCGCTGAAGGTTGCGGAGCGGAGCGGCCTGCGTCGCGAGGGCGAGATCGACGTGCTCGGCCGCGTCCTCGTCGTGCACGCCTGGCCGATCTAGCGTATCGTCGCGCGACTCAACAACAACGACCGTGAGGATTCCTTTCATGCGTCTGAGCTCGATGATCGCCGCCGCCATCGCGGCAACCTTCGTTACGGCTGCGCACGCCGAACCTGTCGTGCTGAAGGCAGCCTATCTGTTCGACAGCAAATCCGGCCAGCTCACGCAGGGCGGCACGATCGTCGTCGACGGCGAGAAAATCGTCTCGATCGGCGGCACGGCGCCTGCGAATGCCAAGGTGATCGACCTCGGCGACGCGACACTGCTGCCGGGATTCATCGACGCGCATACGCACCTGGATGGCCAGTTCCAGAAGGATTACTACAAGGCGTTCTACGAGGGGATGCTGCGCTTTCCGACCGAACAGGCGCACACCGCTGCGCTGTACGCGAAGCGCACACTCGAGGCCGGGTTCACTACCGTGCGCAACGTCGGCGCCAGCGACTGGCAGGACATCGGCTTGCGCAACGCCATCAACAAGGGCGTGATCCCGGGACCGCGCATTCTCACGGCCGGACACTCCATCGGCTCGACGGGCGGTCACTGCGACCAGAGCCCGTTCCCGCCGGACATCATCGCCCCGGTCGGACCGATCGAAGGCGTGTGCAACGGTGCCGACGAATGTCGGACGGCAGTGCGCGACCAGATGAAATGGGGCGCGGACGTGATCAAGATCTGCGCATCCGGCGGCGTGCTGTCGGAAGCGGATCCCGTCGACGTGCCGCAGCTCACGCCGGCGGAGCTCGACGCGATCATGTCCGAAGCGCATGCGTGGAAGCGCAAGGTCGCGGCGCACGCGCACGGCGATCTCGCCGCGAAGCTCGCGATCGAAGCCGGCGTGGATTCGATCGAGCACGGCAGCTTCCTCACCGAGGCGACGCTGAAGCTGATGAAGCAGAAAGGCGTCTACCTGGTGCCGACGCGCATGGCTGTGTACTGGGTCAACAAGGAGGCCGAGACGTATCCGCCGAAGATCCAGGAAAAGGCGCGCGCCGCGGCGGCCGCGCACGGGTCGATGCTGAAGATGGCGCTCAAGCTCGGCGTGCCGATCGCTTTCGGTACGGATGCGGGCGTGTTTCCGCACGGCATGAACGCACACGAGTTCGCTTTGCTGGTCGAGCAAGGCATGGCGCCGGAAGCGGCGCTGCTGGCCGGCACGCGCGAATCGGCGAAGCTGCTCGGCGTCGATGCCGAGGTCGGCACGCTGGAAGCCGGCAAGATGGCGGACGTGGTCGCGGTTCGCGGCAACGTGCTCAAAGATATCGCGGTCACGGAGCAGCCCGTGCTCGTGATGAAGCACGGGGCGGTGGTGGTGCAGAAGTAGGATAGCGCCCCTCTGCCCCCTCCCCGGCCCTCCCCCGCGAGGGGGAGGGAGAAGGATGCGAGCCGCTCTAATGGGCGTCGTGAAAGATGATCCCGAGGGTGTGACGGCGCCCCCGGGTCAGCGGGCTCACTCCATGTCGCAACGTGACGCGTGCATGACCGCGCGCGCTGCGGCGTGGCCGATGATTCACGGCGATCACCGCAGCGTCGCCCTGCTGTAACGCGATCACACTGCCTTTCGATTGCGCACGCGGCCGCTGCTCCACGACCAATAGCTCGCCGCCCTGGAAATCCTGCTCCGGCGCGTTCAAGAGCACGATCACCTGCAACGGAAACCACTCCGCGCCGTACAGATCCTGATGCAGGCAGTTGTAGTCGCCCGCGACGTAGCGCAACAGTAGCGGCGTCGGCCGGCGCTGATCGGCCGCGTGACAGCGCTCGATGTACTCGCGATGCGAGTCGGGAAAGTCACGCTCGTAACTGAGATCCTGTGCCCACTGATTCGCGATCGGCGCGAGCCGCGCGTACAAATCGCCGCGCAACGTCGCGAGCCATGGCGGCAATGGATAGGCGAAGTACCGATACTCGCCTTTGCCGAAGTTGTGTCGCGCCATGTGCACGTGCGAGCGGAAACCTTGCGGCTCGTCGTAGAGCTCCGCAACTTGCTCGCAACTCGCAGGCGGCAGCAGATTGCGTAGAACAGCTGCGCCATTCTCGGTGACTTCGGCCGCAACCTTCTGCCAGTTGAACGCGGCGAGCGGCTGATGATGCAGATCTGTCATCTCAGCCGCCCGAGCGCTTGCTCGACGCACGTTCCGTGTCGAGCAGCACCCGCTTGCGCTGCACGCCCCAGCGATAGCCGCCGAGCTCGCCCGTGCCGCGCACGACGCGATGACACGGAATCAGCAACGCGACGCCGTTCGATGCACATGCACGCGCCACCGCACGCGCCGCACTCGGCTTGCCGATGGCTTCGGCGACTTCCGAGTACGAGCGGATCTCGCCGTACGGCACCTTCTGCAGATAGCGCCACACGATCAGCTGAAACGCAGTGCCGCGCACGTCCAGCGGCAGGTCCAGCCGCGGCTCCAATCCACGCAGATGACGGTTGAGCGCTGCCATCCACGATTCGAACTGCTCTTCGTGCGTCGCCGGCATCGGCTGCACGGCCGCTGCGGGAAACTGTCGACGCAGCTCGGCTTGCAACGCACGGTCGCTGTCGCCGAACTGCAGGAAGCAGATGCCGCGATCGGTCGCACCGATCATCAGCAAGCCGAGTGGCGTACGACCGCTCGCGTACGAGATCGTCAGTCCCTTGCCGCCGCTGCGATATTCGCTCGGCGTCATGCCGAGCTGACCGTCGGCCTTCTCGTAGACGCGGCTGCCGGAGCCGAAACCGGCCTGGTAGATCGCGTCGGAGACGGGAGCGTCCTTGCGCAGCTCCTGCTTCAGTGTGCGCAGGCGCGCGGCCGTCTGATATTCCTTCGGCGTGCTGCCGATGATCGCTTTGAAGTTCCGCTGCAGATGGAAGGCGCTGTAACCGGAGCGCTGCGCGAGTTGCGTCAGCTGGAACGATTGCTCGGGATTCGCTTCGATCTGGCGTGCCAGCTCGTGCACGACGGCATTGATGGGGGCAGTCGCGGCGCGGGACTTGGTGCTGTCGTCAGGCCGGCAGCGTTTGCACGCGCGGTAGCCTTGTGCACGCGCGTCTGCCGTGCTCGTGAAGAACTCCACGTTTTTCCGCAGCGGGCGCCGCGACGCGCAGGACGGCCGGCAATAGACGCCGGTCGTCTTCACCGCATAGAAGAAGTCGCCGGTGGTGTCGCGGCGGAGCACGGCGTCCCAAAGCTTCTCTTCGTTCATGGCAGGGCTCCTCGATGATGTGCCTGCCATTCTCCGGATCGGCGCCGGGGCCGAACTCCGTCTCTTGCGGTCGAATCGCCGTCCCATACGTGCGGAAATCAGTGGGTGAGCAGGGAGTCCGCCAGCGGCACAGTTACGAGCGACAGCACGATGCCGATGCCCAGGACGCTGTTCGCGAGCTGCGGCTCGAGGTCGTTCTGTCCGGCAAGAATCGTCGCGGAGATCATCGGCGCCATCGCGGATTGCAGCACTGCGATCGTCAGGATGGCATCGCAGACGCCGATTGCAAGACCGCCGAGCCAGATGAGGAGCGGTGCGAGCGCCAGCTTCCAGCCGAGCCCGAGCAGCAACGCTGCAGCCTGGTTGCGTTGAAATTGCAGGCGCAACTGCAAGCCGACGGAGAACAGCGCGATCGGCACCAGCGTCGCGCCGACGCGGTCGAATATCGCATCGACGGGTTGCGGCCAGCCACCCAGCAGGCCGGCGATGATGCCGACAACCAGCGACAGGAACGGCGGAAACAGCACCACCTTGCGCGCCGCATCCGCAGCGCTGGCGCGCTTGCCGGAGTACAACGCGATCACGATCGTGCCGCCGATCGCCAGCGCGAGAAAGCAACCGAGCTGATCGGCGACGAGCGCGAGTTTCAAACCTTCGCGTCCATGCAAAGCCTCGATCATCGGAAAGCCGATGAACGAAGTGTTGCCGAGGCCGCACACGAGGGTCAGCGCACCGATGCGTGCTCGCGACCAACGCAGCGCGCGTCCGAGCGTCGCGAACACAGCCCACGCGCCGAGGAAGACCAGCCACATCGACGCGACCAGGTACCAGAACTCACCGTCGAAGCGCAGCGTCGGAATCAGGTGCAGCACGAGCGCGCAGAGCGCGATGTTGATCACCCACCAGTTCAGCGCCTGCGACAACGTCGCGGGTGGATGGGCGAGACGCGCGACGAGCGCGCCGAGAACCAGGCAGGCGACGAGCAGCAACAAGGCGGACATTTCCGCAAGATTTTAGCCATCGCCATGTCGAAAGTCAGAGCGGCCTTCGAGCTTGCGTGAGTACCTGGAGTGCGCGCGCGAACGGATGATGATTGCCGGCTGCCTCGGTCGGATCTGCAGGAGAAAATGTTCGATCCCCGGCTCTCCGCCGGCCGTTGGCAGCCGACTCTCCCCGCAGGCATCATAAGCGCCTCCCGTCAGCTCCAGACGAGGCCTCCCATGAAGCTGCACTTCCGCTCAGCACTCATCGTTGCAGCACTGCTGCCCTTCGCCGCGTCGGCGATCGAGCCCAGCTCCTCGGTGAAAGTCACGCCGCTCCTCAAGACGACGCAGTCCTGGAACGGCGCGCCGATCAAATATCCGGAAGGTCAGGCCGAGATCACCAGCCTGATGATCGAGATCGCGCCGGGCGGGGAGACCAGCTGGCACGAGCATCCGGTGCCATCGTTCGGCATGCTGCTCGAAGGCACGCTCGAGATCAGCCTGACCGACGGCCGCAAGAAGCTGATGAAAGCGGGCGAGGCGCTTGCCGAAGTGATCGCGACTCCGCACAACGGGCGCAACGTCGGCACGACGCCGGTGAAACTGATCGTGTTTTATGCCGGCGCGGTCGACCAGAAGCTGACCGTCCCGCGGACGGACGCGAAACCGAAAGCCAACTGAGCGGACGCGCCATGACAGTCTCCCGCCAGCAGATCGACAATATATATGTCGTGCAGATCGAGCGGCCGGAGCATCGCAATGCCGTCGATGCCGCCACGGCATTGCAACTCGCCGCGGCGTTTCGCGAGTTCGATGCGGATCCGCGCAGCGACGTCGCCATTCTGACCGGCGTCGCCGGTCACTTCTGCGCGGGTGCGGATCTCAAGGCGTACGCGCGCGGCGATCGCCGCCAGGTCACCGACGAAGGTGATGGCCCGATGGGACCGACGCGCCTGCGTCTGTCGAAGCCGGTGATCGCAGCGGTCGAAGGTTATGCAGTCGCTGGCGGCTGCGAGCTCGCTTTGTGGTGCGATCTGCGCGTCGCGTCGCAGAGCGCGATCTTCGGCATCTTCTGCCGCCGTTTCGGCGTGCCGCTCATCGATCTCGGCACGATTCGCTTGCCGCGCCTGATCGGGCACAGCCGCGCGATGGACCTGATCCTCACCGGTCGCGAAGTTCGCGCGCAGGAGGCCTTCGACATCGGCCTCGCGAACCGGCTCGTGCCGGCCGGCCAGGCGCTGACGGCAGCGATCGAGCTGGCGCGTCAGATCGCATCGTTCCCGCAAACCTGTATGCGCAACGACCGCCTATCGGCGATCGAGCAATGGGGCATGGAGGAGGACGCGGCCCTGCGCAACGAATTCAAGCGCGGCACGAACACGATGAGCACGGGCGAAAGCCTCGCGGGCGCGAGCGACTTCGCGAAGGGTGCGGGCCGGCACGGCAGCACGCGCAGATAAAGGTCAGCGCGCGTACGCGCGGGTTGACACCGCAAGGCCGGTCACTAAACTCCTACCTCATGACGATCATTTTCATCCAACAACCAAACGACTGCGCCCGCGCCCTGTGCGCGCGACAGCGCGTCGCTGGTGGTGTGATCACGAGCCGTTAGCCTTTCCGCAATGAGTGCAGGAAGGCGTGCGTGCCTTCCGGACTCCGCAACGAGACCCTGGTCGGCATGCCGATCGGGGTTTTTGCGTTTTGGAGCCGACGAAAGAGGAAACGACCATGACTACGCGTCTCACTATCGCGCAGTCCGAACGGGCTCTGGTGTGGAGACAGGGGCGCTTCGCGGGAATTCTCGAGCCGGGCGTGCGGTGGATCCTGCAGCCGTTCGAGCGCATCGCCGTGCAGCTGTACGACCTGCGCGAACCGGAGTTCGAGCATCCGCGGATCGACGAGCTGCTGCAGCAGGCTCGCGCGACGATGGAGCGTCATTTCCAGATCGTCGAGCTCGATGAGCACGAGATGGGTGTCGTGTACAAGGACGGCGCGCTTGCAGGTGTGCTCGCGCCGGGCAAACGGCAGCTCTACTGGAAAGGCGGGACCGACGTTCGCGTGCAGAAGGTGCGCGCCCGACGCACAGCATCGGGCACGCGTGCTTCGCCAGATCAGTCCTTGGCTTTCTTGTAGTCGCCAGGGACTTCGAACGTCGTCGGAGCAACTGCGTCGCGGTTGATGGAGATGAGCTCGGTGCCCATGCTCATCAGCGGCATGAGTCCGCCCGCCATCGTCGGGGGCGGCGCGGCCTGCTGTTGTTGCGCGGCCTCCTGCTCCTTCTTCTTCTTGCCGAACATGCCGCCGAGGGCGCCACCGAGTGCACCGCCGATGCTCGTCGGCGCTTGCTGCTGCTGCTCGTTACCTTGCGCTTGTTGCTGAGTGCTCTGGCACTGCGGACCGCCGACGCCGAGGCTGAAACCGGACTTGACCGGATACCCCTTCAGGTTGAGCGTCGCCATCCGCTTGCCGAGCTCGCCCCACAGGCCCTTGTACCGGCCGAAGCTCTGCTGCGCGCGCTCCGCGAAATCGCGCGACGACGCGCTGCCGAGACCCAGCTTTTCCGCGTACGCGCGCTGATAGGCCTGTGCCTCGCTGGACGCCTGGAAGTCCGGCGCAACCCACTGATCGAGCGCCAGGCCGAAATCGCACACCTGCCCGGTCTTTTTGTCGGTGCAGGATTGGGTCGCGCTGACCGTGACGTGCTCCGCCTGAAAGCCGGCGATCAGCACCTTCTCGCCCGTCCGCTTCACTTCCGACTTCGGCTCGGACCATTCGCACTGCTCTTCGTCGACGCCGGAGGTCGCCTGCGCCTGCGAGGCCTGGCCCTTGTTCATCGCGTCCATGGCCTGCTGCATCTTCGCCTTCATATCGGCGAACGTCGTTTCGGTGTAGGTCTTTTTCTTCGGATCCAGGGAATAGATCGTGTCCTTGTCGAGCCGCACGATCTCGACGTGCGGTCCGCCGGCGCCGCGCGCGAAGGTGCGCATCAGGCCGGACTCGAATTGCATGTTGCTCTCGGTGCGGGCGCGGTCGCCGGAGATGGTCGTGGTGGTCGTGCCGCTCATGTTCGCCATCTTCATCATGCCGGCGCCGCTCAGGCTCATCTGCTCCTGCATGGTGACGTCGGCCTGGGCCGCGGCGCTGACCAGCACCCCGGCTACGCAGCACGAGAGGAAACGCGATCGGAAGGCGTTCGCCATGAGAGTCATCCTCCGGTTTCAGGTTCTTGATCGTTCGCGCCGGTGCCGATGCTAGCAGCGCGCGGGCCGCCGAGGGAGCGGTCCTTTAGGACGAGCCGCAACCGCGGCGTATGCGCCGCCGCGAACTCGCGCGCCTCGATCTCGAAACGGTTCAGCCAGTAGCCACGGCGCAGCGATTCGACGACATAACGCCAGATCGTCAGGCGTCGCGGCTGCCACTGCCGGATGACATGAAAGTACTCGTGCAGCACCAGGTCGGGATCGGACCAGAACGCTGCCGCCGAACCGCGCAAAAGAATGCGATTGCGGCGGGTCGTCGCGCGGGCGCCGAAATGCAGACGCGCATAGAAGGAATGCTCGATCACGCGGACGTGGTCGACCGGCTCGCCGAAGATTGCCCGGAGCGCGGAGTGCAGGGGCTCGGGAGGTCGCTGGGCGTTCACTTTCCGATGCAGAAGCTGGAGAAGATCCGGCCGAGCAGATCGTCGGACGTGAACGCCCCGGTGATTTCCGCGAGCGACTGCTGCGCCTGACGTAGCTCTTCCGCCATCAACTCGCCGGCGCGACGGTCGAGCAGTTGCCGGCGCGCCTCCTGCAAGTGCCGATCGGTGCGCGCGAGCGCATCGAGGTGGCGGCGGCGCGCGGAAACCGTGCCGGAGTCGGCGCCCTGGAATCCCATGCACTCTTTGAGGTGCTCGCGCAGCAAGTCCACGCCTTCGCCGGTTGTGGCGGATACATACAGCCGGGGTGGCTGCGATTGTTCGTAGCGCGAGCTCTGCCCGAGCAGATCGATTTTGTTCACCACCAGCGTGGCGGGAATGTCGGCGGGCAACGCCGCCAGCTCGCGATCTATTTCAGATGACTCGAGCCGGCGCTCGCCGTCGATCACATAGAGGATGCGATCGGCGCGACTCATCTCCTGTCGCGCGCGACGAATCCCTTCGGCTTCCACTACATCGGCTTCTTCACGCAGACCGGCGGTGTCGGCGATGTGCAGCGGCATACCATCGATTGAGATGCGCTCGCGTAGCACGTCACGCGTCGTGCCGGGAATCGCGGTGACAATCGCTGCGTCATAGCCCGCGAGTCGATTCAGCAGGCTCGACTTGCCCGCGTTCGGTCGACCTGCGATCACGACAGTCATCCCTTCGCGCAGCAGTGCACCCTGGCGCGCCTTCGCTGCAATCTCGGCGCACAGCTCGATCGCGCCATCGATGCGGCCCCGCAGTGCTGTGTCGGCGAGGAAGTCGATCTCCTCCTCTGGGAAATCGATGGCCGCTTCGACGTGCATGCGCGTTTCCGTGACCGCTTCGGTCAACGAGTTCACGGCGACTGAGAATTCGCCCTGCATCGAGCGCAAGGCCGCGCGCGCCGCTTCCACCGAACCGCTATCGATCAGATCCGCGATCGCTTCGGCCTGCGCGAGATCGAGCTTGTCGTTGAGAAAAGCGCGGCGAGAGAACTCGCCTGCTTCGGCCATGCGTGCGCCAAGCTGCAGCGTACGTGCGAGCAGCATGTCCATGACGACCGGTCCGCCGTGACCGTGCAGCTCGAGGACATCTTCTCCGGTGAACGATTCGGGCGCCGCGAAATAAAGTGCGAGGCCGGTATCGAGCGCATGGCCGTCGGCATCGCGGAAGGGCCGCAGCACTGCGCAGCGCGGCTGCGGCAACTCACCCAGAATCTCGCGTGCCAGCGTCGCAACGAGCGGACCGGACACGCGGATCACGCCGATGCCGCCACGCCCCGGAGGTGTGGCGAGCGCGGCGATCGTATCGCGTGTTACGTCCACGGCTTGCTACGTCTTGTTCTGCTCCGCCGCCACGAGCTTGTTGATGCGC
>DATEKT010000088.1:0-11260 GCA_035277305.1 Steroidobacteraceae bacterium
CAACGCCTCCGGTCGCGACCCCGCAAAAACTGAAAGCCCAACGAAACTGAGCGAACGCAATCCATGTCCACGCCCGACCCTTCTGCTCCTGTCGACGAGACACCCCCGAATCGCTGGCAACGCGCGCGCCTGCCGCTGCTCATCGCCGGGCCGCTCGTCGTTCTCGCACTGGCCGCTTACTTCTATGTCAGCGGCGGACGCTACGAGAAGACCGACGACGCCTATGTCATGGCAGCGCGCACTGCAATCAGCGCCAACGTCTCCGGTCGCGTCGTCGAGCTTGCCGTTCACGACAACCAGGCCGTGCAGCGCGGCGACGTGCTCTATCGACTCGACGACGCGCCGTATCGCATCTACGTGCAGGAAGCGGAAGCGCAGCTCGCAGCCGCAACGCTGCAGATCGAATCGCTCAAAGCGACATACCTGCAGCGGCAAGCCGACCTCGCCTCCGCGCGCGACACTCTCGCCTTCCAGCAAAGCGAGCTCGACCGGCAGAAGAAGCTGATCGCAGCCGGTATTGCTTCGCAGGCCCAGGTCGATCGCGCGACGCACGCGTACGACGAAGCCCGCGCGCGCCTCGCCAGCGTGCAGCACGAAATCACCGGCGCAGCCGCCCAGCTGGGTGGCGATCCGAACATCGAGCCGTCGAAGCATCCGACCGTGCTGCAAGCGAAGGCCGCGCTCGATCGCGCGCGACTCAATCTCTCCTATACGACCGTCACCGCGCCCAGCGACGGCGTCGTGACACGCGTCGAGCAATTGCAGGTCGGCAGTTACGTCGCAGCGTCAACGCCGGTCTTCGCGCTGGTGTCGGTGCACGACGTGTGGCTCGAAGCGAACTTCAAGGAGGATCAGCTGGGTCACATGCGCCCCGGTCAGACCGCGAACATCCGCATCGACAGCTACCCCGGTCGCACATTCAAGGGCCGGATCGCCAGCGTGAGCCCGGGGACGGGCTCGCAGTTCTCGATGCTGCCTGCCGAGAACGCGACGGGGAACTGGGTGAAGGTCGTTCAGCGCCTGCCGGTGCGCGTCGAATTGCAGGATCTCGACCCGCAGTATCCGTTGCACGCCGGCCTGTCGGCGAACGTGAACGTCGACACCCGCTATCAGCGGCATATCTTCGGTTCCAACGAGCAGCTGACGGATGAGTCGGCTCCCGACGCCGGAGCCGCGACCGCGAGTCGATGAGCGCCGTTGCCGATACGATCCCCGGCGCCGCACGCGAGGCGCCGCATCGAGGCCTGATCACGCTTTCCGTGATGCTCGCCTCGATCATGCAGGCGCTCGACAACACGATCGCCAACGTCGCACTGCCGCGCATCCAGGGCACACTGTCCGCGACGCAGGACCAGATGTCGTGGGTGCTGACCTCGTACATCGTCGCCGCCGCCATCATGACGCCGCTCGCGGGTTGGCTCGCCGGCCGCTTCGGTCGCCGCAAGATCTTTCTCTACTCGATCCTCGGCTTCACGATCGCCTCCGCGCTGTGCGGACTGGCGCAGACGCTGCCGCAGATCGTACTCGCGCGTCTCGCGCAGGGATTGTCGGGCGCAGCGCTGATCCCGATGTCGCAGGCAACGCTGCTCGACATCAATCCGCCCGAGCGTCACGGCCGCGCGATGACCGTATGGGTGATGGGCGTCACGATCGGTCCGATCCTCGGTCCGGCACTCGGCGGCTGGCTGACGGAGCAATACAGCTGGCGCTGGGTGTTCTACATCAACGTGCCCTTCGGCATCCTCGCCTTCTTCGGCGTGCTCACCTTCATGAAAGAAACCGTGAAGCGCGCGACCCGTTTCGATTTCTTCGGCTTCGCATCGCTGGCGCTCGCGGTCGGCAGCCTGCAGCTGATGCTGGATCGCGGACAATCGAACGACTGGTTCAGCAACATCGAGACCTGGATCGAGGCCGGCATCTGCGCCGTCTCGACCTACCTGTTTGCAATCCACGTGCTCACGACGCGCAAAGTGCCGTTCATCAGCCCCGCGCTCTTCAAGGATCGCAACTTCCTCACCGGCAACCTGTTCATCTTCCTCATCGGTGTGGTGCTGTTCGCGACGCTGGCGCTGCTGCCGCCGCTGCTGCAGAACCTGCTGGGCTATCCGGTCGTGCTCACTGGCCTCGTCACCGCGCCGCGCGGCATCGGCACGCTCATCGCAATGGCTATCGTCGGACGCCTCGCTACGCGCATCGACGGTCGCTACGTCATGGCATTTGGACTGACGCTGACGGCTGTGTCGCTATGGTGGATGACCAACTTCTATCTGCAGATGGATTCGAATGAGGTCGTGTGGTCGGGACTGCTGCAGGGCTTCGGCACGGGCTGTGTGTTCGCGCCGCTGTCGACCATTGCCTTCTCCACGCTCGCTCCGCACCTGCGCAATGAAGGCACGGCGTTCTTCAGCCTGATGCGCAATCTCGGCTCCAGCGTCGGCATTTCCGCGGTAACGACGCTGCTCGTCCGCAACACGCAGATCATGCACTCGCGACTCGCCGAGCACGTCACGCCCTTCAGCGACGGACTGACGCCTTCGTTGAGCCCCGGCGTACCGGCAGCGGAGCATCTCGCGCAGCTCAATGCCGTCGTGACGCAGCAGGCCGCGATGATTGCTTACAACAACGACTTCAAGCTGATGCTGATCCTGACTGTTATCGCGATCCCGCTGGTTGCGTTGCTGCGTGCGCCACCGACTGTCGCGCGAGCCGCGCAACCCGCGATCGTGGAGTAATGATGAAGCCGACACCGAAACTTCCGACGCTCGTTGCCGTAGCCGTGGCCGCGGTGCTGGCCGGCTGCGCTGTGGGTCCCGACTTCAAGCGTCCCGAGCCGCCGCATGCGGACCAATACGTCGCGCCGAAAGCAGCCGCCGATACGAACCCCACGGATCGCCAGGAGTTGCTGCTCGGCCAGAGCCCAGCCAACCAGTGGTGGCATTTCTTCGGTTCGGATGCACTCGACCAGATCGTCGCCCGGGCGCTCCAGAGCAATCGCCGGCTCACCGCGGAGCAATGGACGCTTGCGCAATCGCAGGAGCTGATAAACGCCAGGTCGGGCGGGCGCTGGCCGGAGATCGACCTGAATGCCGGCACCGGTCGTCAGAAGTACGGCTCGCAGTTTCTCGGACCGCTGCCGAAGCCGCCGCCGTTCACGTATTTCTCGGTGGGCGCAACCGTCAGTTACTCCCTCGATTTCACCGGTAACCTCACTCGCACGATCGAGCAACAGCGCGCGCTGGCTGAGTATCAGCAGCACCAGGTCGAGGCCGCGCAACTCGCTGTCACTGGCAATGCCGTGAATCAGGCTCTCGAAGTCGCGTCATTGCGCGCGCAGATCGGCACCGTCGAGGCGCTCCTCGATCGCGATCGCGAAAACCTCAAGCTCGTCCAGGTCGCGTTCGACGCGGGCTCAGTTTCGAGGCTCGACGTCGTCAGCGCGCAATCGCAGCTCGCAAGCGACACGACGCTGCTGTCGCCGCTGCGGCAGCAACTCGCGGAGGCGCGTCACGCGCTCGCACTGACTCTCGGCGTCGCGCCCGCCGACGCATCGCTGCCCGATCTGGATCTCGCGCAGCTCACCTTGCCACCGCAGCTGCCCGTGAGTCTGCCGTCCGAGCTCGCTCGGCGCCGCCCGGACATTCTTTCCGCGGAATCGCAGCTGCATGCGGCGACCGCCGCAGTCGGTGTGGCAACGTCGAACCTCTACCCCCGGATCACGCTCACCGGCACGACCGGTCAGCAGTCGATCACGACCGGCGAGCTCTTCGATACAAAGAGCAATGCGTGGAGCATCGTCAGCGGCCTCGTCGCGCCGATCTTCGACGGCGGCACCCTGCGCGCGGAAAAGCGCGCCGCTGTCGACGCGATGCACGCTAGCGCCGCAACGTATGAGCACACCGTGCTGACGGCCTTCAGCCAGGTTGCAGACTCGTTGGAGGCGCTCGACAACGGCTCCCAGCAACTGGTCGCGCAAGCGAATGCCGAGGCCGCAGCACGCGACACCGTCACGATGACACGGCAGAGCTACAACGAAGGAAACGTCGGCGTGCTCCAGGTGCTCGACGCCGAACGCCGGTATCAGCAAGCACGACTCGGCTACGTACGAGCCCAAGCGCAACGCTACGTCGACACAGCGCAGCTCATGCTCGCCCTCGGCGGCGCCGGCCCCACAACGCCCGGCACCTGAGTTCTGGCTCCGAACTCAAAAGCTCACTTCTTCCTTGGCGATCCTGGCGATCTTGGCGAGAGATATTCTTGTTCTTCCTCTTCGCCGCAAACCACCTGTCAACACAGCGTCCCCAGTCCCCAAGGTCGCCGCGGAGCGGAACAAGAAGTAAGAAGACTCTCGCCAGGATCGCCAAGATCGCCAAGGTCGGAAAAAGCAGAGTTTCGACGTCGGATGGAATCTCCGAACTAAAACCCTTGTTCTTCCTTGGCGTCTTGGCGAGAGAATCTCTTCCTCTTCTCTTCGCCGCAAACCACCTCTCCGTGGCGTAATTACTCCAGATTGAGCGCCTTCACGAAGAATGCCAGCTGATCGGCCGCGAGATCGATCTGCTTCGAGGTCGGCCGGCCCTGCCCGTGCCCGGTTCGCGTCTCGATGCGGATCAGCACCGGCGCGTCGCCCGCCTGGGCATTCTGCATGGCCGCGGCGAATTTGAAGCTGTGCCCCGGGAACACGCGATCGTCGTGATCGCCGGTCGTGATCAGCGTCGGCGGGAATTTCGTCCCCGGCTTCACGTTGTGCAGCGGCGAGTAAGCGCGCAGGAACTTGAAGTCCTCCGGCTTATCCGACGAGCCGTACTCCGCGGCCCAGGCCCAGCCGATCGTGAACTGCTGGAAGCGCAACATATCGAGCACGCCGACCTGGCACAGCACGGCGCCCCACAGGTCGGGACGCTGAGTCAGCATTGCCCCCATCAACAGGCCGCTGTTGCTGGCTCCACGCACCGCCAGCTTGGGCGTCTGCGTGTACTTGTTGTCGATCAGCCATTGCGCCGACGCGATGAAGTCGTCGAACACGTTCTGCTTGTTGCCACGCATGCCGCCCTGGTGCCACGCCTCGCCGTACTCGAAGCCGCCGCGCAGACTCGGTTGGGCGTAGATGCCGCCCTTCTCCATGAACGCGACGAATTCCGGCGAGAAGCGCGGCGTGATCGAGATCTTGAAGCCGCCATACGCGTACATCAGCGCCGGGTTGTTGCCGTCCAGCTTCAGGCCTTTCTTGCCCGTGATGAACATGGGCACCTTCGTGCCGTCCTTGCTGGTGGCGAACACTTCCCGGGTCTCGTAATCGTCGGGATTGATCGCGAGCTTCGGCTCCTTGAACAGCTTGCTCTCGCCGGTGCTCACGTTGTAGCTGTAGATCGTGCCCGGATGCACGAAGTCGACGTGCGAGTAGAACGTCTCGGGATCCTTGCGCAGGCCATGGAATCCCGCGAGCGTGCTCAGCGCCGGCACCTTGAGGTCGCGCGGCGCTGAGCCGTCGAGCGCGAAGCTCTTCACCTGCGAGGCCGCGTCTTTCAGGTACGTCACGATGAACCGGTCGCCGACGACGCTGACGTCTTCGATCGCCTCGCTCGCCTCGGGAATGATCGTCTTCCACTTCGCGCGGTCGGGATTGGCCAGGTCGATCTCGACTACGCGGCCGCGCGGCGCGCCGAGCTCCGTCATGAACCAGAAGCGCGAGCCCTCGTTCCCCACGAAGTCGTAGCGCGAATCGAAGCCCATGAGCAGCTCGACGATCGGCGCGTTCGGCTTGCTCAGGTCGCGATACAGGATCTGGTTCGTGCCGTACGGTCCGCCGGCCCAGTCGTTGATGATGAGATAGCGCCCGTCCTCGGTGACGATCGGGCCGAAGATCCACTCCTTCTGCTCGGGCTTCTCGTAGACCAGCTTGTCCTTCGACTGCGGGTCGCCGAGCTTGTGGTAGTAGACCTTGTTGAAGTAGTTGATGCTGCGAAGCACCTCTTCGGCCTTCGGCTCTTCGTAGCGGCTGTAGTAGATGCCGGAAGCATCCTTGTTGAACGTGGCCGCGGCCCACTTCACCCACTTGAGCTCGTCCGTACGATCTTTGCCGGTCGCGACGTCGCGGACTCGCCAGATCTCCCAGTCGGAGCCCGCTTCGGCGATGCCATAGACGAGCAGCTTGCCGTCTTCGCTCGGCTCCCAGCCCGTCAGCGCGGCCGTGCCGTCCGCAAGCAGAGTGTTGGGATCGAGCAGCACGCGCGGTTGCGCCTCGAGCGAATCGGCGACGTAGAGCACGGCCTGATTCTGCAGGCCGTCATTGCGCGTGTAGAAGTACTTGCCACCACGCTTCACCGGCACTCCGTAGCGCTCGAAATTCCACAGCTGCGTGAGCCGCTCCTTGATCGCCGCACGCTGCGGAATCTGCTCCAGGTAGCCATAGGTCAGCTTGTTCTCGGCCTCGACCCAGCTCTTGGTCTGCGCGCTGTCGACGTCTTCGAGCCAGCGGTACGGATCGGCGACCTTCTCGCCATGGTAGTCGTCGACCTGCTCGCCGCGCGGCGCTGCCGGGTAAGTCAGCTTGGCCGCGCTCGACGCGGCAGCAGCGTGCTCGTCGGCAGACTTGCCGCCGCACGCCGTGAGCGCGAGCAGGCACAGCGAAGAAAGCGCGCCGGTGAGGAGCGCGCGCGTTCCAATCGAAGTTGGCTGGATCACAATGGTGAACCTCAGTTGGCGCTGGAAATCGGAATGATGTTGTCGTTGGCGTTGCGATCGATGAAATGCAGGTACGGATCGACGCCCGCGTAAACCGGCCGGCCCTTGGTGACCAGCTTGACCTGCTGCTCGCCCGTGCGGACCTGAACCCTCTGCATCGACAGGACATTCTCGCTGCCGAAGCCGAGATCGCCCGGATTCGCGGTGAATACGCCGATGTCGACCTGCTCGTCGAACGGTGCCTGCTTCTCGTTGCCTTTGCCGTCGGCGTACGCCTTGCCGGCATTGACGGTGATCGTCGTCTCGAACTGACCGTCCGGCAGTGCCCGCACGCTGGCCTGCCTGGCCCGCAGGTCATACAGCGTGATGCGATAGAACTGATCGAGGATCAGCTCACGCTCCGCCGGCGTGCGCGCCAGCGTCAGCAGGCCATCCACCAGGTCGCTGGAGCGCGCATACGGCGCCGGCTTGAAGCGATACCGATCCACCAGGCCCTTCAGCACGGTGTTCACGCGCTCCTCGCCCAGGCGATCCTGGATCAGGTACATCACGATCGAGCCCTTGTTGTAGTGGATGTACGGCTGCTTGTTCACGCGCGCCAGCGGATGCTCCTCGGCCGTTTCCTGCCGGCGACCCTGCAGATAGTAATCGAGCTCGTACTTCACGAACTGCCGGATCTGGTCCACGCCGTAGCGATGCTTCATCACCATCAATGCCGAATATTGCGACAGGGTCTCCGTGAGCACTTCGGCGCCCTGCACGTCGCCCGGCATGACCTGGTGGAACCAGTACTGGTGCGCCAGCTCGTGCGCCGTGACGTAGGCCAGGAAGTCGAGCCGCTTCGGATCGCGGAAATCCATGGTGAAGCCCGCCTTCTCCGAATAGCCGACCGTGCCGGGCGCGGAGTTCGCGCCGCCGCCATAGTCGGGCCGTTCGATGATGCGTGCATAGGAGTACTGATACGGACCGTAATTCTTGCGGTAGTAGTCGAGAGCGTCGCGCATGACGCTCAGCATGCGATCGACGTTCATCGGATGCTTCGGGAAGGAGTAGACGCTGATGTTCACGCCGCTCGCGTCTTCGGACTTCACCGCGTAGCGCGCCGACTGGATCGTGATGAAGTTCAGCGTCGGAATCGGCGACACGAAGCGCGCGGTCCGGCGGCCGTTGGCGACGCTCTCGGAGACTCGCGCACCCGTCACGATCAGCGTCTGGTCCGCATCCGTCGTCACGGTGATGTCGGTGTTCACGCGCTCGACGCCCGCATAGCTCTTGGCCAATCCGGCAGTGTCCTCGAGCGGCGGCGTCGGCAGTTCCGGCGCCAGGCCGTACTTCCGGCGCTTGGTGTTTCCCTGCAGGAAGTCCGACCGTCTCATGCCGAGCTGCGGGGAGAAGAACAGGTTCGTCAGATACGCGCCGTTCGGCGCGGGCTGGGCGTGGACCTCATACGCGCGGCGGTCGCTCGGCATCGCCGACAGTCCACGCCGTTCCATGACGGTGCGAAAGGTCAGCGTGCCGGTAGCGCCCGGCTGCAGCGGTGAATCGAACTTGTAGATGCGGTGCATGTTGGGCTGGTCGTCCTGCACCAGCTTAGCGCCGGCAACGGCCAGCGCTTCCACGCGCACAGTCTGGAGCTGCATGCGGACGTGCAGCGTGTCGATCGGCGACGTCGTCGCGTTCACGAAGTGATACGTGCCGTCGAACCGGACCCATTCACGCGACGGCTGCAGATCGACATCGAGCTTGATGTCCGTCAGCGTCGGCTCCGGCAAACCGAGATACTTCGAATAGTCCTTTTCGTACTGCGCGGCACGCGCATCTTCCTTGTCGCCACTCTTCCAGTAGTGATTGAGGATGTTCATGTTGTAGTAGAGCCAGCCGCCCATTGCGACGGTGACGACTACAGCGATCGACAGGAACGTCAGCGGCGCGCCGCGCAGACGCGACGGCAGACTGCGCCATTGCCCGCTCAACGTCACAGCGGTTCCACGGCGCCACATGAGGTGGCCGATCACGACCAGGATCATCGCGAAGACGGTCCAGTAGATGCGCATCGCCCAGGCGGTGTCGCCGCCGTTGTTCGCACCGTTCATGTCCGAGAGCGGCGCGTTGGCTTCCGCGTAGTTGAACAGCGGATGATCGAAGCCCAGCCCGGCAAAAACCGTCGTGGAAACGAGATACAGGAGCATGAGCCCCCAGCCGACGAACTTGTTCGGGCTGATGGCCTGCACCACGATCGCGAGCACTGAAATGTGCAGCACGTAGAGCGCACCCGGCGCGACGAACCACGCCAGCCACTGACCGAGCTCGATGTCGGTGAGACCTCGCAGGAACTGGAAGATGATCGATTCCAGCAACACCACGACTACGCACAGCACCAGCAGTGCGCCGACAACGCCGGCGAGCTTCGAGATGAGGAAGACCCAGTTCGGCAGCGGCGTCGCATCGACGATCTCGCTGATGCGGCGCTCGCGCTCGCGCCACACGACTTCGCCCGCGAAGTAGATCGCCATCAGCAGCGTGATCAGGATCGAAGTGCCTCGCACCGTATCGACGATCGCAAAGGTGCGCGGCCACATCGGCACGTCGTACATGCGGCCGGCCAACCACAACGTCGAGAACAGGTTGACTGCCTCGACCACCGCCAGCACCCAGAAAGCCGGACTCTTGAAGACCAGCTTCATCTCGAACACCGCACGCGTGTACAGCTGATGCCAGGCCGCCTGCGCGGGCGTGCCGGCCGGCAGCCGATCGACAATGATCGCCTTGGTCGCGGCGAGCTTCTGCTGCTCAGTCGCCTGGCGCTTCATGCTGCGCTTCGACGCGCCGCGCTCCGCGAAGTTGAAACGCCAGACAGCGACGAGGACTATTGCCGCGGAGATCGCTATCCACAGCAACCGGTGACTCAGCAGCAAGCCAGTGAGCTCTATCGACTGCGTGTTCGCCTGAGCCGGCGTCAGGTAGCGGACACCCAGCCCGTACGCGATCGTGCCGAAAGGCTCCAGATAGGCTGCGACCGACAGGTCCGGCCATTTCCGCAGCATCGCGGTCAGCGCGAAGTACGCGAACATGAACAGGATGACCGTCAGGTAGCTGTACGTCACCGAGCGCGTCCAGCAGGCGACGGCGAAGAAGATCGCCGAGGTCATCAGCACATTGGGCAGCGCGAGGAACAAGTAGGCGTACAGGTAATCCTGCAAGCGGTTGGGCCCGAGAAAATCGGGATTGACCCACGGCATGAACGTGCCGATCCAGATCGCCAGCGGCACCGCCGGGAACGCGACCGCGGCGCCGAGGAAGGCGCCGGTGAAGCGGCCCAGCATGTAGGGGACCTTGCCGATCTTGGTCGAGCGAATGATGCTGCCGAAACCGGTTTCATCGTCGCGCACCACCACGTTGCCGACGAACGCGGTCGTCACGAACATGAAGAACAGCGACATCAGCAGCTGGATCTGTGCGATGGCGATCGGCGCATTCGAGTGAATATTGCCGCCGGCGCCGAGGCGGATCGACTCCGCCGTGGTCGCGCCGAAGGTCAGCAGGAAGAACAAGGCGATGCCGACCCAGAACACCGGGTTGCGCATCTGGTAGCGCAGCTCGAAGCGCGCGATCGTGGCGAACATCCGGGTTGTCCTCTATGCAGCCTGCTGCGCGCTGGGACGGCGCGAGCGAGCCAGGGTCGAGAGATACACGTCCTCGAGCCCGCCCTCGACCGGCTTGAAGCCGTTGCCCGGATCGCTGTCCGACAGCACGTGCACGATAGTGCGGCCCGCAAACAGCCGCGTCGAGATCACCTCGTATGCGGCCTTCACTTCCTCGAGACGATCGCGCTCGACCGCCTTGGCCCACACAGTGCCGCGACACTTCTGAATCAACTCGCCCGGCGCGCCGTCCAGCCGGATGCGGCCGGCGGCCATCACCGCCATGCGCGGACACAGGTCGGCAACGTCCTCGACGATGTGCGTCGAGAGGATGACGACGATGTTCTCGCCGATCTCGACCAGCAGGTTGTAGAAGCGGTTGCGCTCCTCCGGATCGAGACCGGCCGTCGGCTCATCGACGATGATGAGCGCCGGATTGCCGATCAGCGCCTGCGCAATGCCGAAGCGCTGGCGCATGCCGCCGGAGAAACCGGCGACCGTCTTGGTGCGCACGTTCCACAGATTCGTCTGCACCAGCAGCGTCTCGACTGTCGCGCGGCGATCGGCAGCGACAGTAATGCCTTTCAGCGACGCCATGTGATCGAGCAGATCGTAGGCGGAGACTCGCGGGTAAACGCCGAAATCCTGCGGCAGGTAGCCGAGCGTGGAGCGCAGCCGGCCGGGTTCGGCGAGCACATCGATGTCGCCGAAGCGGATCTCGCCTGCCGTCGGCGTCTGCAAGGTTGCGATCGTGCGCATCAGCGAGGATTTGCCGGCGCCGTTGGGGCCGAGCAGTCCGAACATTCCCTTGCCGATGGAGATCGTCACTCCATCGAGCGCCCGCGTGCCGTTCGGATAAACGTGCTCCACCCCAGTCAACTGCAACAAGGTCCTCTCTCCTAAAAAAATGCGCGGCGCTACCCAGGACCGGTAACGCC
>DATEKT010000089.1:0-3322 GCA_035277305.1 Steroidobacteraceae bacterium
CAAGTGGCTGGGCCGCGTGGCGCGCGCGTTCAGTCAGTCACCGGCCGCACCGCCAGCGACAGCACCTTCCCCTTCCTCAGCACCTTGAGAGGCACGTCGCGCTGAGCGAGCTCCGCGGTGAGGCGGCGATGCAGATGATCGAGACTCTCGATCGCATCGCCGTCGAACTCCAGCAGCACATCGCCTTTCTCCAGGCCCGCGCGCTGCGCGGGCCCGTCGGCTAACACTTCCATCACGAGAATCGCGCTGGACGCGCCGCGCTCCAGGCCGCGCAGGATGCGGCGATCGAGCGTGATCGTCTGTCCCGCAAATTTGAGCCGGCTGCGACGCACGCGGCCCTCGCGCATCAGCGTCGCGGCGACGTCGGCGGCGATGTCGATGCCGATCGCGAAGCAGATTCCCTGCGCACCGCCTGCGATCGCCGTGTTGATGCCGACGATGCGTCCTGCGCCGTCGACGAGCGGCCCGCCGGAATTGCCGGGATTCAGCGGCGCGTCGGTCTGGATCACGCTCTCGACGAGCCGGCCCGAGCGCGTGCGCAGACTGCGGCCGAGCGCGCTGACGATGCCGGCAGTCACGGTGGCCTGGTAGCCGAAGGGATTGCCGATCGCGATCACGAGCTGTCCGACGCGCAATGCCGACGAGCTGCCGAATGTCGCATATGGAAAGCCGCTGCCAGCGAGTCGCAGCACCGCGATGTCCGTCTCGGGATCGTCGCCAACGAGTGTCGCCGGCACTTCGCGGCCATCGGTCAACGCGGCGCGCAGTTCGGTCGCACCACTCGCGACATGACTGTTCGTGAGCAGATAGCCGTCCGGTGTGTAAAGCACGCCAGATCCCACGCCTGCAGGCCCTCGACGCGAGCGGACCGAGATGCTCACGACGGCGGGACTGATGAAATCGAACGCCTGCGCGACGAGCTCGGAGTAGGGATCGAGTCCGTTCTGCGCGGCCTGTGAAGGTTGCAGCATCGGCGGATCTTCGCGCCGGCCTTCGGGGAATCCACCCGGGCGTTCGGCTGGGAGTGGGGAGGCTGGCGTGGTTTGCGGAGGATAGGCGTCCACCGGTCGGTGCAAACTGAAGAAATGTCTCTCGCCAAGATCGCCAAGATCGCCAAGGAAGAAAAAGGGCCGGGAAGTCTGAGTGCTTGGAATCCGAACCTTCGAATCTGCTTTTCCGACCTTGGCGATCTTGGCGATCTTGGCGAGAGATATTCGGACTCTCTTTCTCTTCCTCCGCGCTCCCGGCCGGAAGTTGCCCGCCCCGGCCAACTGCCCGATACGTTACGCAGCGCCTTGCGCGCATCGTCGCGGCAACGATTCTGGAGACCCGTCATGTCCGCAGCCAATCCGCTCAGCCACCTTTCGCAGACCCTCGAGGCGCAAGTCGCAGCCGCGCATGGCCTCGCAGTCGCGGTCCGCAACTCTTCGCACCGGCACATCAGCGCAACGCTGTGGCAGGGCGCGGTGGTGACGTCCGAGCAAGCTGTCGGCGATCGCGACGAATACGAAGTCGTCGCGGTGTCGGGAGCGACGGCCAAGGCGCGTATCGCGGGCCGGGATCCCGGCACCAATCTGCTCGTGCTCAAGACGGAGACGCGCCTGGACGCGCCGGCCGTGGCGCGCGCCGGTGCCCGCGTGGGAACGTTTGCTCTGGCTCTGGGCGCGTCTGTCGATGGAGCGCCGACTGCGAGGCTGGGGCTGGTGAATGCGGTCGCGCCGCAGTGGTACAGCCGCGCCGGCGGGCGGATCGAGCAAAGGATTGCCCTTGATATCCGCCTCGGCCGCACCGAAGAAGGAGGACCGGTCCTTGATTCGGACGGGGCGTTGCTGGGCATGTCGACGCTCGGCCCGCCGGGTGTAGTGCTCGTGATCCCGGTCGCGACCCTCGATCGGGTGGTGCCGCAGCTGCTGAACGACGGCCAGGTGGCGCGCGGTTGGCTCGGTCTCGGCCTGCAGCCGGTCTCTATCCCCGAGCCGCTGCGTGCGGACGCCGGTGAGACGACCGGGATGATGGTGATGTCGATCGCCGCGGGCGGTCCGGGCGCCGTCGCAGGCGTGACCGCAGGCGACATCCTGCTGACGATCGATGGCGCATCGATGCGCGGCATGCGTCGGGTGATGTCTCAGCTCGACGATGCCAGCGTGGGTCGGACAGCGGCGCTGCGGCTGATTCGCGGCGGTGAGGTGCTGACGTTGAACGTGCTGATCACGGCGCGTCCGCGGCAGTAGCAATGAATATGAGTGGAGCGGTGGTCAAAAGAAAACCAGCGAACCTGTTGCGCGTGGCAATCGTTGCGCCGGACGACGCACGACGCGATGAGCTTGCGGCAGTCGTCGCGCATGCGGGCTACGCGGTGGTCGAGGAAAGCTCGGCCGATGTCGTGCTGCTCGATGGCGCAACGACAGCTGAGCAGATCGAGGCAGCGCTGCAGGCAGCGGCCGGTGGTTCTGCCGCGCACGCGACACCGGCGCTGCGCTCGATCGGATTCGAGGAGTTTGCCGAACGCGCCGCGGGCGTGCTGCTGACCCCGCGCGAGCTCGACGTGCTCGCGGCGATCGGCACCGGCCTGAGCAACAAGGCGATCGCACGCCAGCTCGGGATTTCCCTGCACACCGTGAAGTTTCACATCGAGTCGCTGTTCCGCAAGCTCGGGGCGCGCACGCGCGCCGAGGCAGTCGCGAAGGGACTGGAGCGGCGCGCCGGAGAGACGGTCGAGCTCTGATTTTCGTCTATCATGCCGGACCCCTCTCTCACGGCGGTCTGTCATGAAAAAAACGTTTGCTGGAACATTCCTGCCACTGCTGCTGGTCTGCGGTGCCGCCGGCGCCGCGGATCTGAAGCCCGAGCAGCGCGCGCTGTTCGACATCTACAAAGAGCTCGTCGAGATCAACACGACCGATTCCGTCGGCGACAACACGCAGGCGGCGCGCGCGATGGCCGCGCGGCTCGTCGCGGCAGGATTCCCACAGCAGGACGTGCAGGTGCTCGTGCACCCGGGCAACGCGAAGAAGGGCAACCTGGTCGCGCGGTTGCGTGGCGACGGCAAGCAGAAGCCGCTGCTGCTGGTGGCGCATCTCGATGTCGTCGAAGCGAACAAGGAGGATTGGTCGCCCGATCTCGACCCGTTCAAGCTGACCGAGCGCGACGGTTATTACTACGGCCGCGGCACCTCCGACGACAAAGCGATGGCCGCGATCTTCGTCGCCAATCTGATCCGCTACCGGCAGGAAGGCCTCAAGCCGCGGCGTGACATCATCCTGGCGCTCACGGCCGACGAAGAGGGCGGCGACTTCAACGGCGTCTCGTGGCTCGCCGAACA
>DATEKT010000090.1:0-5532 GCA_035277305.1 Steroidobacteraceae bacterium
GTCCCAGCATCCAGCTGATCCTGGCGGTGTTTGCGTTCGGCGAGCCGTTCAGCGGCCCGCGAGTCGCGGGGTTCGTGTTGATCTGGGCGGCACTGGCGCTGTACGCGGCGGATGGGGTGTGGCGCTCCCGCAGGAGCCGGAAAATTTTGACAGGATGAACAGGATTGACAGGATGTGAGAAGGAAGAGAGACCAGCTTCGTCCGCTTTCTCGTCCGACATCCTGTTAATCCTGTTCATCCTGTCGAATTTTCGAGTGCGGATCTCCGGCTCTTGACTTGCTCTGCATATTTATGCACGATGCGCGGGTTTTTATGCAGACGAGCTCATGGCAGCAGAGATTCATCAATCAGTGGCGCGCCGCGCGGCGATTCTCCGGATCATCCGCGAGTCGACCGTGCACAACCAGGACGAGCTGGCGAAGCTTCTGCGCAAGCAGGGGTTCGATGCCACGCAGTCCAGCGTCAGCCGCGATCTGCGCGAGCTCGGCGTCGCCAAGGCGGGCGATCACTACATCCTGCCCGGCGGCGACACCGTCGCGGCCGGCACGCCTTTCGCCGCGGTTTCCAACTTCGTCGTGGACGTCCGCACGGCCGGCCCGTCGCTGACGATCGTCAAGACCACGACCGGCACCGCGCAGAGCGTCGCCGTGGCCATCGACGAATCCAGCTGGACGGAGGTCGTGGGCACGATCTCCGGCGACGACACCATCTTCATCGCGACCGAAGGCGGCCGCGAACAGCGCAAGCTGCGTGAGCGCCTGCGCGTCATCTTCGGAATCTGATCCATGAGCGAAGCATCCCTGCCGGCCGGTAACGAGCCGATCCTTCTCGCTTTCTCGGGCGGCCTGGACACGTCGTTCCTGGTGCCGTGGCTGCAGGCGACCTACGACCGTCCGATTGTCACGGTCACCGTCGACACTGGCGGCATCGATCCGCAGGCGGCGAAGGTGCTCGAGCAGCGCGCCCGCGAGCTCGGCGCGCAGGACCACGTCCTGGTCGCCGCCAAGCAGGCGTACTTCGACCAGGTGATCAAGTACCTGATCATGGGCAACGTGAAGCGCGGCCAGATGTATCCGCTGTGCGTCGGCGCGGAGCGCGTCATGCAGGCGCAGACGATCGCGGAGTACGCCCGCAAGCTCGGCACCAAAGTCGTCGCACACGGCTGCACCGCCGCGGGCAACGACCAGGTGCGCTTCGAGGTCGCGCTGCGCACGCTCGCGCCCGAGTTGACGATTCTCGCGCCGGTGCGCGACCGCGCGTTCAAGCGCCCGGAGCAGCTGAAGTATCTCGAGGAGCGCAAGCTACCCATCCCGCCGTATGGGGCGGCCTACTCCGTCAATCGCGGCCTGTGGGGCGTGACGATCGGCGGCAAGGAGACGCTGACTTCGGCCGGCAGCATTCCGGATCACGCGTGGGTGCTGTCGAAGAATGCTTTCAGCGAGCCGGAGGAGCCGACGACGCACACGATCGGTTTCGAGCGTGGCGTGCCGGTGAGCCTCAACGGCATGCGGCTCGAGCCCGTGCAGCTGATCGAGCAGGTCGAAGAGATCGGCGCGCGCTACGGCGTCGGCCGCGGCATTCACCTCGGCGACACCATCATCGGCACCAAGGGCCGCGTGGCGTTCGAAGCGCCCGCCGCCGAAGTGCTGCTCGCCGCGCATCGCGAGCTGGAGAAGCTGGTGATGACCGGCCGCCAGCAGCGCATCAAGGAACTGCTTTCCGGCCCTTATGGCGATCTCGTCCACGAGGGCCAGCACCTGGATCCCGTCTGCCGCGACATCGAGGCGCTGTTCACGGCCTCGCAGTCGCGCGTGACCGGTGAAGTGACCGTGCAATATCGGCCCGGCAGTGCGTTCGTCGCCGGCGTCGCCTCGCCCTACTCGCTGATGACAGCGTCGAAGGGCGTCTACGGCGAAGCCGCTGGCGAATGGACCGCCGCCGATGCGCTCGGTTTTTCGAAGATGGTGGGTTTGCCCGGAATGTTCTGGGCGAGGGCAGGACAGCAGCAATGAACGCAGTCGTCGCGTTTCCGCAGGTAGCAAGCATGAAGACCGTACTGGCCGACAAGATCGCTTCCATCACTCAGGCGCTGAACCTGGGTCACGAGCTGCGCGTCGCCACGGCGGACATCCCGTGCGAGGAAGGCGTGGTGCTGGTCGTCGAGATCCTGAACAACAAGTCGACGTACAACACGCTGGAGCTGACCAGCGGCCGCATGGCGAAGCTCGCGAAGGGCGACGTCATCGTCGGCGCGCTCGGCCATCGCCAGGCGCTGTTCGGCTACTCGGGCCACCTGCCGGAGTCGGTGAAAGCCGGCGACGTGATCCAGGTGCTGAACATCGGCGGCGTGCTCGGCATCGTCGACTCGGTCAACCCGGAGAAAGGCCGGCCGTTCGACGCACGCGTCATCGGCGTGGTGCTGCAGTTCCCGTATCTCGGCGAGCGCATCGGCGTGCCCGCGCGCGTCGGCTACCAGCGTCTGGACTACAACGCGACGGTCAACACCCGCGGTGTGCCGGTCGTTGCCCTGGCCGGCACGTGCATGGAAGCCGGTAAGACGGCTGCCGCCTGCGCGATTGTCGCGCGCATGCGCCATCGCGGCCTGAACGTGCATGCGTTCAAGGCGACCGGCGTATCGCTGCGCCGTGACATTCTCGCCATGGAAGACGCGGGCGCCCGCCGCAGCATGATCTTCACGGACCTCGGCGTCGTCACGACGACGGCGAAGACGGGTCCGGCGATCACGCGCGCGCTGCTCACTGAAATGTCGCAGGGCGAACCCGACGTGATCGTGTTCGAGCTCGGCGACGGCATCCTCGGCGCGTACGGCGTCGAGGCGATCCTGTCGTCTCCCGACATCAAAGAGGCGCTGTCGTGCGTGGTGCTGTCGGCGAACGATCCGGTTGCGGCCTGGGGCGGCGTGAAGCTGCTGCGCGAGAAGTTCGGCATCGAGCCCGCGGTGGTCACGGGTCCGGCGACCGACAACGCAGTCGGCGTGAACATCATCCGCGATCAGTTCGGCGTGGCCGCGCACAACGCGATCACGGACGGCGCTGCGCTCGGCGACCGCATCATCGACGTGCTGAAGCTGAAGACCAAGCAATTGGAGGAGGAAGAGTCGGAATGAAGACTCCTGTCCTCGTGCTCGGCGGCACCGGCTACGTGGCTGGCGACCTGCTGCGCCTGATCGCTGCGCATCCTCAGCTCGAGCTGAAGGGTGTGCTGTCGGACAGCCAGCCCGGCGAGCCGGTCGCGAAGTCGTTCGTGCACCTCGCGCCGATCTATCCGGAGCTGAAGTTCTCGGACCTGGAGACGATCACGAAGCTCGCCTCGACGTTGCCGCAGTCCGCGATCCTCTCGGCCGCGCCGCATGGCGTGGCCGCGAAGCTCATCGACGACGTGCTCACGGCGGCTGAAGCCAAAGGCGCCGCGCCGCGCGTCATCGATATTTCAGCGGACTATCGCTACTCGACACCCGGTGCGTACGAGGCTGTTTACAAGCACGCGCATGGTGCCCCGTCGCGCATTCCGCAGTTCACGTGCGCGGTGCCCGAGCATCTCGACAAGCTGCCGACGCGTCACGTCGCGCATCCCGGATGTTTCGCGACAGCGGTGCTGCTCGCTAGCGTGCCGCTGCTGAAGCTCGGACTGACCGATCCGCGCCTCTTTGCTGCGGGCATCACGGGAAGCACGGGCTCAGGCCGCACGCCGGGACCCGGCACGCACCACCCGCAGCGTCACAGCGATCTGTACGCCTACAACCCGCTTTCGCATCGCCATACGCCGGAGATCACGGCGCTCGCGACCGCCGCCAGCGGCGTGCAGGCGGAATTCAACTTCGTCCCGCATTCGGGCCCGTTCGCGCGCGGCATTCACGTGACGGTGCAGGGGCACGCGCAGCGCGCGATCAAGACGCCGGAGCTGCTCGATGCACTGCGCGAGTTCTATCGCGGCCGCCCGTTCGTGCGCGTCGCGGCCGAGATGCCGCACATCAAAGATGTCGCGGGCAGCAACTACGCGTTCGTCAGCGGCGTCGCCAACGGTTCGACGATCGCGGTGATGTGCGGTATCGACAACCTGGTGAAGGGTGCTGCAGGCGGCGCGATGCAGTGGCTCAACCGGATGTTCGGGTTCGAAGAGACGGCGGGCCTGACCGCGCCCGCGACAGGTTGGACATGACTGGACGTGAGCATGGCTAGCGAGAAGGTCGTTTCGATTACCAAAGGGTTGCCGGATCACCTGGCGCCCGTGTTCGCGCAGTTCAATCTCGAAGTGCGCGATGCGGCAGGTGTGTATCTGCATACGCCCGGCGGCCGCAAAGTGCTCGACCTCTACGGCGGTCATGCCGTGGCCGCGCTCGGCTACGGCCATCCGCGCTGGGTCGAGGCGCTGTCCGATCAGGCGCGCTCGCTTTGTTTCCAGAGCAACGCGGTGCCGCTCGACGTGCGCCGGCGTGCGGCGACGCGGCTCGCGAATTTCTGCGGGCTCGGGCTCGAAACGATCTTCTTCGTCAACTCCGGCGCCGAGGCGAACGAGAACGCGCTGAAGCTCGCGTTCAAGATGACGGGCGGCACGCAGGTCATCGCGGTCGAAGGCAGTTTTCACGGGCGCACCGCCGCGGCGGGCGCGCTCACGTGGGGCGCGCAGCAGAAATGGTACGGTTTCCCGCGTGCGCCGTTCGATGTCACGTTCATCAAGCCGACCGACATCGACAAGCTCGGCACACTGATCAACGACGACACGGCGGCCGTGATCGTCGAGCCCGTGCAAGGCGTCGCCGGCGCGGTCGACATGCCGAAGGACTTTCTCGCGGCGCTGCGCTTCCGCTGCAGCGAGAACGGCTCGGTGCTGATCTTCGACGAAGTGCAATGCGGCGTCGGCCGCACCGGCTATCCGTTCGCAGCCAACATGTACGGCGTGACGCCGGACATCATTACGACCGCGAAGGCGCTCGGCGCCGGTTTCCCGGTGTCCGCGCTGCTGATGGCCGATCACGTCGCCTCCTACCTCAAGACCGACACGCTCGGCACGACGTTCGGCGGCGGGCCGATGGCCTGCACGATCGTCGAGACGGTCATCGACATCATCGAATCGGAACAGCTGCTCGAGAACGTGCGGGCGCGCTCCGCGGAGATCCGCGAGAAGTGCGTCGTCGGCCCGGTCGTCGCGACGCAGGGCGCCGGACTGCTGCTCGGCTTGCGCACCCAGCGGCCCGCGAAGGACGTGCAGGCGGAGCTGCTGAAGCTCGACATCCTGACCGGCACGAGCGCGGATCCGAACGTCGTGCGCATCCTCGCGCCGTTCGTGCTCGGCAGCGAGCACGTCGAACAGCTGCGCGACGCATTGAAGAAGATCGGGTGATCGCATGAACCGCTTCCTCGACCTGGCCGACTTCCCGCGCGAGCAGATCAAGGATCTGCTCGGGCTCGCCGCCCGGCTGCAGCAACATCCGCAGCCGCAGGCGCTCGCGGGCAAAGTGCTCGGCCTGCTGTTCCTGAATCCGTCGCTGCGCACCCTCGCATCGTTCCAGAG
>DATEKT010000091.1:0-25411 GCA_035277305.1 Steroidobacteraceae bacterium
GGTGGAGCCTGCCCGAGTGAATTTCAGGGCGCCCTCATAAAATTGGGGCGGCCCGAAAGCCGCCCCAAAACGGTCAACATCCCCCTGACGCCTACCTTTTACTCCGCACTGAAGCGCTTGCGCAATCCCACTTTGTAGGTCCGCCCGATCGCGCTCGAAGTGAACGGGTCGTAGGAGAGGTCGAGGCGCGCGAACGACGGATCCTCATCCGTCAGATTCTCGACCGTCAGGCTCAGCGACATATCCCACGGCAGCTGCAGCAGATAGCTCAGGTCATGGAACACAGTGCTGTCGATCTTCTTGCCGGCGGTGACCGCGATGCCGTTGGTGGCGAGCGACGGCAGGAACTCCGTCGTGCGCTGATCGACGTAGTCATCGATGTAGTTCATCGTGTAACGGATGTTGTGCGGGCCGTTCGAGTACTCGGCAAACGCGTTGCCCTTCAGCTGCGGCAGTGGATACGCGACCGTCTGATAGTTCAGCTTGCCCGCTGCGTCGAACGCCGCCGACACCGTGTTGCCCTCGATGATCGACTTTTCGATGTCGTACTTCAGCACGTACGTGCCGCTGAGACCGATCGTCGCGGTGCCGCCGCCCATGTCCCAACCGAACTGCAGCGAAAGGTCGAGACCGTCGGTTTTCACGTCGGGGCCGTTGAACACGTTGATGTCCAGGCGTGTGATGTTCGCGGTCGTGCAGTCTGCGTCGGTGATCTGCCCGTCGTTGTTGCCATCGCGGAACGCAAAGCGATTCGCCAGCGGGCCCGCAAGGCCGGCGAGGCAGGTGGAGCCCGTGCCGAACACGAAGTTGGTGATGCCCGCGACCGGCTCGTTGACGATCTGGTCCTCGAAGTCGAACGACCAGTAGTCGAGCGAGCCACTGAAGCCGCCCGCCTTCACGATCATGCCGACGTTGAAGGTCGTCGCGCTTTCCGGCTTGAGGTTTGGATCGCCGAAGGTGCGGATCGCGCGGAACGTGCCCGCCACGTTCTGCAACGTCGTGACGCTGCTCGGGTCGCTCTGCGTCAGCGCGGGGCCGCGGAATGTAGTTCCTACAGAACCGCGCAGCGCGAACGCATCGGCGAGCTGCCAGCGCAGCGACAACTTCGGATCGAAGCTCGAACCGATACCGCCGCCGTAGTCTTCGTAGCGCGCAGCGAGCTGCGCCTGGAAGCTGTCGGTGACCGGCAGGCTCAGCTCTGCGAAGATCGCGCTGATGTCGCGATCGAGATCGCGATTGTCGGCACCGCCAAGGAACAGCAGAGCGCCGGTCGGGGCCGCCAGCTGCGCTGGCGTGCACGGGTCGGTGCCCAGAATGCCCGTCTTCACGGAGTTCACGCACGGCGTGTCGGCGAAGTTGTTGAGGTCGCTGTACGTCGCACTGAACTCGTCCTGACGATACTGCGCGCCCATCGCCCACGCGAGCGCTCCGCCCGGCAGGTTGATGCCGGTCTTGCCGCTGAGCACCGCGTCGAACACCAGCGTGGTCGTCTGCTGATCCGTCGAGACGACCGGGAACATCCAGTTGATCAGGTCGCGGTTGGTATTCGCGAGCGCCGGATCGAACTGCGAGTTGGTCGCACCGGTGATCGGATTGCGCGCAATGGCGTTGTTGAACGGGTTGTACCAGAAACAGCTGCCCGTGCCGGGCGTGCCCGTGGCGATGTCGCAGCCCGGGCCACCGAGGCCGCGCAACGCGAGCTGGTAGCGATTGACCACCGTGTCGCGCCCTTCGCGTCTTGCGTTCTGCTCCATGTAAGTCGCCGCGATGTCCCACGACAGCGAGTCGGAGATGTCGCCGTTCAGGCCCGCCGACACCCGGAAGCCGTCGTAGTTGCGCGGACCTTCGGAGGAGCCGTTGTCGAAGAACGGATTGCCGCCGAGCGCGAACGGACGATTCGCGATGAGCAGCGCGCCGGGATTCGTGCCGGTGTCGGGGAACACGCCTGGATTGTCGGCGAGGAACTGCACGTAGCCCGGGTTGTTGCGCGGGACGAAATACTGACCGGACACCGGCGAAGTGCCGCCGACCGTCTCGCCGGGCGCCGGCGTGAATCCGGTCGGGGCCTGCAGCGCCGCGTACGAAGGCGAGGTGCGGTAGATCGGAATTTCCGTGTCCGCGTACATCGCTTCGACGTGCAGGCTGGTCGAATCGGTGATGTCGAGGTTGTAGTCGCCGTAGACCTGCCAGCGATCCTCCTCCTCGGTCAGTGCGTCGTACACCGAGTACTGCCAGTAGCACACGGGCACGCCCGTCGCTGTCGTACCGGCGAAGCCGCCGAGCGGCGCGCATTGCGGATCGCGAACCGGAGGTCCCGCGGCACCCAGCGGGTTCGTCGCGGACGGGGCGACGATGCCGAACGGCAGGAACGAGTGCGGATTGCCGGAGGCGGACCAGCCGCCCTGCGGGTTCTGCAGGTAGTCCTTGTGCGCCCAGTCGCGGTCCTTGATCAGCAACTCGGAACGGTGCTGGTAGCCGACTGCGAACAGCGCGCTCGAGCGGTCGTTGCCCCAGCCGTAGGCGGCATTCGCGGAGTAGTCGCCGTCGGAGTCGGCGATCTGTTTGAAATCGGCGCCGAGATCCAGGCCGCGCAGATTCTCTTTGGTGATGAAGTTGACGACGCCGCCGACGGCGTCGGAACCGTACGTCGCCGCTGCGCCGTCCTTCAGCACCTCGACGCGACCGATGGCGGCCGTCGGAATGAAGTTCGTGTCGACCGCACCGACGAGGAAGGGGCTCGCCACCATGCGCCGGCCGTTGAGCAGCACGAGCGTGCGCTGCGGACCGAAGCCGCGCAGGTTGACGCTGCCGGAACCTTCGGAACCTTGTGCGCGGGCGTCGAACTGATTGGTGTCGCCGAGCACGCCACTGCTGACGCTGAGCCCCTTGATCATCTCCAGCGTCGAGGGCGAGCCCTGCTTGGCGAGATCCTCGGCAGAGATGACGTCGACCGGCAGCGCCGCATCCTCGGCGGTGCCGCGGATGTAGGAACCGGTGACGATGACGACTTCGGAAACCTCGCTGGCCTGCTGCGCGAGCGCGGTACTGACCGCACTGGCGAGAATTCCGCAGGCGCCCGACATGAGCAATGCGCGCTTGATGTTCACTGTGACCCCCTAGGCCTGCGGGATGCCGGCCTGTAGTTCCATGAGTTCTGTTTTGCGAGACGTCTCGTGCCGAACAATGAGTGCGGCGAGAGGCGTCCTCCGTTCTTGGAGGCGATGCACCGAGAGTGAAGAAAGCGAAGGGAGCAGCGCCGCCGCCATGTTGTTATTTACGTGGCGCACGGCAACTGGATGCGTTGTCGTCACAACCGCGAGCGCGTGCTCGACACGCTTCACGTCCAACCCCCTCTGCACACTGCCTCGATCTGTTTTTTCCGCACGACACAGTCACGCGCGGAAGGACCTTTGTAGGCCGGCGTCTGCATTTCCGCCACGCAGGCAACGCACTCTGACATCAAGTGCGCTCTGCGAAACTAGGCAAAAACACGCGCTGTATACTTCGCGAAGCGTTTTACGTGAACACCTCCGCGGCGGTCAAGAGGGCGCGTAGCACCCAACCAACACTCGCGACTCAGCGTTGCTCGCTGCGAGTGCCGAGCGCTGCTTCGAGCGCGCTCGTGAGCGGCTTCATGAAGAAGGAATCCGACGGCATCGATGCAACGCGCACTTCGCGTTGCGCCAGCGCAGCGGCGACGACGGGTCCGACTGCGGCGACGCGCGTGCGTGCAAGCGCAGCGTGCACCTGCGTTGCGGGAGCAACGGCGAACAGTCGATCGACCTGCGACGCGCTCGTGAACGCGATTGCATCGACTTCGCCGCGCGCCATGCGCTCGAGCAACGAGCTCACTGCGCCCTCGTCGGCTTTGTTCGCGTAGATGTACGGCGCGACTGTTCGAACCCGCGCGCCGGCGCCCGTCAGGAAATCGATCAGCGGCTGGTTGGGTTCGGTGCCATAGAGCTGAACGCCGACGGCGCGACCGCTGAGTTGCTCCACACCGAGCATCGCGATGACTCCCGCGGTCGTGGGAATGTCGGCGGCGATGTCCGGCTTGAGTCCGAGCTCGCGCAACGCGCGCGCCGGTTTCGGTCCGCGTGTGATCTTGCGCACGCGCGCGAGCTGCGCGACGAATTCGTCACGCAACTGCGGCTCGTGTCTGTCGAGGCGCGCGAGGAGTCTGCGCAGTCCTTCCCCTGTCAGCAGGATCAGGTCATCGCACGCGCCGCTCGCGAACCAGCGGAGCCAGTCGAGCACGGGCACCGGATCCGGCGCATCGAGGATCGCGACGAGCGGACAGCGCAGCACGCTCGCGCCGCGCCGTTCGAGCATCGCGGCAAACACGTCCAGCTCGCGCGTTTCCGGGACGGCGATGGTGCGGCCTGCGAGAGTCTGCTCTTGCATAAGGGTTGGCGCGCCCGGCCAGATTCGAACTGGCGACCTTCGGCTTCGGAGGCCGACACTCTATCCAGCTGAGCTACGGGCGCTTACCTTGCGGGGGGCGGTAATTTAGCAGCTTTGCCCCTATACTTGCGCGCCTCGTTTGCGCACCTTTCGGAACCCGCGGAGCCGCTGTGACCGTCGCCCACGATAAGAAATTTTTCGACACTTTCATGCTCGTCCTCGGGATCCTGGTCGGCATCGCGATCATCCTCTACATCCTCGCGCGCGTGGTCGCCACCGACACCCAGGTCGCCGAGGTGCAGGCGAGCGACGAGATGCGGCGCGCGATCAACGATCGCATCAAGCCGATCGCCAAAGTGGCGGTGTCGGGGCAGGACAACTCCGCGCTCGAACCGCCGAAGCAGGCCGCCGCCGCGACGGCAGACCTGGGCGGCGAAGAAGTATTCAAGCAGACCTGCACGGCCTGCCACGGCACCGGTGTCGCGGGTGCCCCGAAGGTGGGTGACGCAGCAGCTTGGGCTCCGCGCCTCGCGAAGGGCGCCGACACGCTGCACAAGCACGCGATCGAGGGCTTCCAGGGCACGGCGGGTTTCATGCCGCCGAAGGGCGGCGCGACCAGCCTCTCCGACAAGTCGATCATGAACGCGGTCGACTACATGGTCAGCCAGGTCAAGAAGTAGTCCGGTCGAGCACCCGCAAGGCCAACGCCTCTCCCACGTGCCGCGTCTCGATCGGCTCGGTCTGCGCGAGATCCGCGATGGTTCTCGCCACCTTCAGGATGCGGTGATACGCACGCGCCGATAGACCGAGCGTCGTCGTCGCGCGATTGAGCAGCACTACTGCTTCTCGCGTCGTCACACAGAATCTTTCCACTGCCTTGTTGTTGAGCCGCGCATTCAGCGTGCCCTGACGCGCGATCTGCTGCTCGCGTGCACGCGCCACTCGCTGCGCGACAAGCGCACTCGATTCCGCTCCCACTTTCGCAGCCAGCATCTGCGTCGGCACGCGCGGCACTTCCACGTGCAGATCGAGCCGATCGATCAGCGGACCCGACAGCCTGCTGCGATAACGCTGCACCTGCTCGGCCGTGCAGCGGCACCGACCCTGCGTGTCCCCGAGATATCCGCACGGACAGGGATTCATTGCGGCGGCGAGCTGGAAGGTCGCGGGAAATTCCGCCTGCCGCGCTGCGCGCGAGATCGTGACCGCGCCGTTCTCCAACGGCTCGCGCAGCACTTCGAGCACGCCGCGATCGAACTCCGGCAGCTCGTCGAGAAACAGCACGCCGTGATGCGCGAGCGACACCTCGCCGGGACGCGGCCCCGAGCCGCCGCCGACCAGCGCAACTGCAGACGATGTGTGATGCGGACTGCGAAACGGCCGCGCGCGCCATTGCGCCGGCTTAAGAGCAAGACCGCTGATGCTGCGCAGCGCCGCGACTTCGAGCGCTTCGTTCTCGCTCATCGGCGGCAGCAATCCCGGCAGGCGCTGCGCGAGCATGCTCTTGCCCGTGCCCGGCGGCCCGATCATCACGAGACTGTGCTCGCCCGCTGCGGCGATCTCGAGCGCGCGCTTGGCCTGCGCCTGGCCGTGCACTTCGGACAAGTCCGGGTGTTGAGCAGCGATGACCGGTGGCGCCTCGCCGCTCGCGAACGTCAGCGGACTCGAACCGGCAGCGTGCGCGACGACATCGAGCAGATGCTTCGCGACCGCGACGCGACAACCCGAAACGAGCAGCGTCTCCGCGACGTTGTGCGGCGGCACGATCATGCGATGCCCTGCGCGACCTGCTGCGATCGCCGCGAGCAGCGCACCGCGCACGGGACGGATCTCACCGCCGAGCGACAGCTCGCCGTACAGCTCGCAGCTCTCGAACGGCGGCTGCACGACCTGATCCGACGCAACCAGGATGCCGAGCGCGATCGGCAGATCGAAGCGCACGCCTTCCTTCGGCACGTCCGCGGGCGAGAGATTGACGGTGATGTGCCCGTCCGGCATCCGCAGCTTGCAGTTGAGGATCGCGGCGCGCACGCGATCCTTGCTCTCCTTCACGACGGCCGCGGGCAAGCCGACGATGGTGAAGCGCGGCAAGCCGCTGGCGAGATGGACTTCGACGCGCACGAGCGGCGCGTCCATGCCGTGCTGCGCACGGCTCAATACCGTAGAGACCATCCATGGCTCCTGTGCACTCCTCAGGCGAAGGAGTGTCGCACCGCGCTACGGTTGCGCGTCGGGCGTTTTCTGGCCGTTTTCCAGCGTAGCGAGCCGCGCTTCCAGCGCTTCGAGCTTCTCGCGCGTGCGGCGCAGGACCGCGGCCTGCACGTCGAACTCCTGCCGCGACACCAGGTCGAGGCGCGCCAGCCCCGATTGCAGCACCGCTTTGAAATTGTCCTCGAGGTCGCGGCGCAGCGCGGTGAGGCCGGGGGGCACAGCGGCTGCCAGCCGCCGCGCCAGATCGTCGATAGAACGTGCGTCCATGGCGGGCAATTTAGAGAGATGCCCCTCCTTGAAGCAAGCGCGCGAAAAAATCGCACCATCGCAGTGCGCGGCGCGCCCGCGCGCTGCGGCTCACCGCGATCCCCGGCAGCGTTTCGATCGCGGGAGTTCGTGGCATAGAAGATGCATTTCCGCCCCGCAATGTCATGAAGCTGATCACCGCGATCATCAAGCCGTTCAAGCTCGATGACGTCCGCCAGGCCGTCGCGGACATCGGGGTGCAGGGCATCACGGTGACCGAGGTGCAGGGCTTCGGCAGGCAACGCGGCCACACCGAGCTGTATCGCGGCGCGGAGTACCGGGTCGATTTCCTGCCGAAGACCAAGATCGAGCTCGCCGTCGACGACTCGATCGCGGAGCAGGTCATCGAGGCGATCAGCAATGTGGCGCGCACCGGCAAGGTCGGCGACGGCAAGTTGTTCGTCGTCGAGCTGGCGCAGACGGTGCGCATCCGCACCGGCGAGATGGGGGTCGAGGCAGTTTGAGCAGGCTGTGAAGGACACGGGGAGAACCACTGTGAGAAAAATCTTGGCATCGAGCCGCGCAATCGTGCAGCTGCAGGGGACGCGACTCGCACTCGCGCTGCTCGGGCTCGCGGCGCTGGTCCTCTTGATCGGCATGCAGACGGCCGCGGCACAAGACGCCGTCGAGACGGCTGCGGCCGCGGCGCCGGCGTACGACAAGGGCGACATCTCCTGGATGCTCGTCAGTACGCTGCTGGTGCTGATGATGGCGGTGCCGGGACTCGCGCTGTTCTACGGCGGCATGGTGCGCGCGAAGAACGTGCTGTCCGTCTCGATGCAGGTGTTCGTCACGTTCAGCGTGTTGTCGGTGCTGTGGGCGATCTACGGTTACAGCGTCGCGTTCACGAGCGGCAACGAATTCTTCGGCGGCTTCAGCCGCACGTTCCTGTCGGGGATGCTCGATGCGGCCGGCAACCTCACGCCCGCCGCGACCTTCAGCAAGGGCGTCTACATTCCCGAGTATCTGTACGCGGCGTTCCAGATGACGTTCGCCGGCATTACCGCGTGCCTGATCGTCGGCGCCTTCGCGGAGCGCATGAAATTCTCCGCGGTGCTGCTGTTCATGGTCCTGTGGTTCACGTTCTCGTACCTGCCGATCGCGCACATGGTGTGGTTCTGGGCAGGTCCGGATGCATACACCGATGCCGCGGCCGCGCAAGCGGCCAACGCCAGCGCGGGCTTCCTCTTCCAGCGCGGCGCGCTGGATTTTGCCGGCGGCACCGTGGTGCACATCAACGCCGGCATCGCCGGTCTGGTCGGCTGCTTGCTGGTGGGCAAGCGCAAGGGTTACGGCACGGTGGCGATGGCGCCGCACAACGTGCCCTTCATCATGATCGGCGCGGCACTGCTGTGGGTCGGCTGGTTCGGCTTCAACGCCGGCTCGAACCTCGAAGCGAACGCGTTCGCGGCGCAGGTCTTCATCAACACGTTCCTCGCGACTGCGGCGGCGGTGTGCGGCTGGACCTTCGCGGAATGGATCTTCCGCGGCACGCCCACGATGCTCGGTGCAGCATCGGGCGCAGTCGCCGGCCTGGTCGCGATCACGCCGGCGTGCGGCTGGGTCGGTCCGATGGGCTCGCTGGTGATCGGCGCGCTGGCGGGCGTGGTCTGCCTGTTCTCCGTCACCAAGCTCAAGTCAGCGCTCGGCTACGACGACTCGCTCGACGTCTTCGGCGTGCACTGCATCGGCGGCATCCTCGGCGCCATCCTCACGGGCGTGTTCAACAATCCCGCGCTGGGCGGCACCGGCGTCTACGACTACGTCGCCGGCACCTGGGGCTTCAACGGCACGTTCGCGCAAGTGACCTCGCAGTTGTGGGGAGTGGGCGTGACGGTGCTGTGGTCCGGCGTGGTCTCGTTCATCTGCTACAAGATCGTCGACCTGGTGATCGGCCTGCGCGCTTCGGAAGAGCACGAGACCGAAGGCCTCGACACGGTCGAGCACGGCGAGCGCGGTTACAGCCTGTAAGCCGGCGACCGACCTTTCTCCTGCCGGGGGCGCTCGCCAGGCGCCCCCGCGCATTTTCCCGACTGTGATCCAGTGCTCATTCCGCCGAATTGGCAGGGACTGCCTCAATAACGACGGTACGGGGTTCCTGTTACACTCCGGCCGGTTTCCGCATCCTGTTCACGTCCGAGCGCAAGCCGTTGGGAGCGCTCACGAAACGCTCATTCGACCGCCCCGTGCCGGACGTACAGATGGAGAAGGTTATGTTGCGAACCCTGCTCGTGCTCACAGCTGCCACCGCTGCTTTCGCAGCCGGTCAGGCCGCGGCCGACGTCTACAAGTTCAAGGATGACCGCGGCAACGTCCTGTACACCGACAAGCCGGCCACGTTGCCGGCCGAGCGGCTGAACATCCAGTCGCAGAAGACCGATACGGTCGCCGTGCAGACGCGCGCCGAAGAAGAAGCGAAGCGTCAGCAGGAGGCAGACAAGGCCAATCAGCAAGCGGCGGGCCAGAACAAGGATCAGCAGCAGGCCACGCAGCTGACTGCGACCCAGAAGGCGGAGCAGTGCACGAAGGCCCGCCAGCGCTATGACACGTACATGAATTCGCAGCGCCTGTATCAGCAGAGCGGCGATGGCGAGCGCAAATATCTCAGCGACGAAGAGCTCAACGCCGCACGCGCTTCCGCCAAGGCGTCGATGGACGTGATGTGCAAGTGATGCGGGTCGGGTTCGTCGGCCTGGGCGCGATGGGCCTGGGCATGGCGCGCAATCTGCACAAGCAGAACCTGCTCAGCGCAGTCTGGAATCGCAGCTCCGAGAAAGCACAGGCACTCGCCCAGGAAACCGGCTGCAAAGCCGTCGCGAAGCCGGCGGACATCGCAGCGCTCAGCGACGTCATCGTGATGTGCGTCTCGGCGGACGCGGATGTTCTCGAAGTCGTCGACGCGATCGCACCGGCGCTTCGTCCCAACACCATCGTCATCGATTGCTCCACTGTCAGTGCCGACACGGCGCGCACTGCTGCGCACAAGCTGCGCGAGCGCAACGCGCAGTTTCTCGACGCGCCCGTCAGCGGTGGCGTTGAAGGAGCCCGCGACGGCACTCTCGCGATCATGGTCGGCGGTGACGCCCAGGCGTTCGAGCGCGCTCAGCCGGCGCTGAAGGCGATGGGCCGCGCGGTCACGCACTTCGGCGCGAGCGGTTCCGGCCAGGCTGCGAAAGCGACCAACCAGATCATGTGCGCCGGCGTCATCCAGGCCGTCGCCGAGGCGATGGCGTTCGCGAAATCGGAAGCGCTGCCGCTCGACAAGCTCATCGACACCCTGGGCAAGGGCGCGGGCTCGAGCTGGTACTTCGTGAATCGCGCGCCGAACATTCTGCGCGACAGCTATCCCGCGGGCTTTCGCGTGCGCCTGCACGAGAAGGACCTGAAGATCTGCCGCGAGATGGCCGCGCGTCACGGCGTGCAGCTGCCGCTGATCGAGATGACGCTCGTGCATTACCGGCGACTGATCGAGCAGGGCCACGGCGACGAGGACATCTCGACGCTGTTCCGCCTCAAGGACGCCCTGTTCGCCGCAGCCGAGACCGGGAAGAACAAGCCGGGCTCCTGAGACCTGCCGCGATGGCCGCGTCCGCTTCCGACACCCGCGGTCCGTCCTCGACCCTGTTCCTGCCGGACTTCTGCGAATCGCGCGCGGTGCTCGCCGTCGTGCTGATCGTCGAGCTGGTGGCGATGATGTTCGCGATCTCGCGCCAGGCGTTGCACGACAATTTCTGGCTCGACCTCGCCGGCAGCTCGCTGTTCCTGCTGTGGATCGGGCTGAGCTGTTCCGCCGTGCTCTGCCGCACGCGCTCCTGGCTGCACACGCTGCCCGCGACGCGCGCCTCGCTGATCGCGATCGCGATGCTGCTCGGCTGCATCTTCGTGATCTCCGAGCTGGTCTACCAGATCGGCCGCTGGTGGAGCCTCGGCGTGCCGGGCATGATCGTCGCGTTCCCGACCGATCACGCCGGCTTCCTGCTGCGCAGCCTCGGCGTCGGTTTCATCGTCAGCGCGCTGGCGCTGCGCTACTTCTACGTCAGCGCCGAGTGGAAGCGCAGCATCGAGATGGAGGCGCTGGCGCGCATTCGCGCGCTGCAGGCGCGCATCCGCCCGCACTTCCTGTTCAACAGCATGAACACGATCGCGGCGCTGACGCGCTCCGCGCCCGAGCGCGCCGAGCAGGCCGTGGAAGATCTCGCCGACCTGTTTCGCGCCAGCCTGAGCGACGCCACCTCGCGCATCTCGCTGAAAGACGAGATCGAAATCGCACGCACGCACGAGCGCATCGAGCAGCTGCGGCTGCGCGACCGGCTGCGCGTGACATGGGATGTCGACGATTTGCCGATGCGCGTCGAGGTCCCGAGCCTGATCCTGCAACCGCTGCTGGAGAACGCCGTCTATCACGGCATCGAGATGCTGCCGGCCGGCGGCGCGGTCACGATCGTCGGCAGGCGTGTCGAGGGCATGCTGCAGATCGAGGTCCGTAACCCGATTCCGCCGCAGCAGGGTTACGGGGAGCGCGAAGGCAATCGCATGGCGCTGGAAAACATCCGCCAGCGCCTCGAGCTGGCCTGGCCGGGCCGCGCCCGCATCGAGACCGAGCAGTCGACCGGCGAATTCTGCGCCCGGCTGATCTTTCCGGCGGACGAAACGGTTAGCTAAACTCTGGCCCCGCATGAAGCTGCTCATCGTCGATGACGAACCGCCCGCGCGCGAGCGCCTGCGCCGGCTGCTCGCCGAGATCGAAGACTGCGAAGTGGTCGCCGAGGCCGCCAACGGCGAGGAGGCGCTCAGCCGCTGCGGCGAGCTGCGCCCGGACGTCGTGCTGCTCGACGTGCGCATGCCGGGACTCTCCGGAATCCAGGTCGCGCGCCACATAGACACGCTGGAAGATCCGCCCGCGGTGATCTTCACCACCGCGTACGACCAGTACGCGGTCGAAGCCTTCGAGACCGAAGCGGTCGGCTACCTGCTGAAGCCCGTACGCAAAGAGAAGCTCGCGCATGCTTTGCGGCACGCAGCGCGCATTTCGCCGAGCCGCCTCGTCAAAGTCGCGGAGACCGCGCGCATCGAGCACCGGCGCGATCAGATCTGTGCGCGCCTGGGCGAGCAGCTGCGCCTGATTCCGATCGCGGAGATTTATTATTTCGTCGCCGACCAGAAGTACGTGACGATCAAGCACCGCGGCGGCGAAAGCCTGATCGACGAGTCGCTGAAGGGGCTGGCCGAGGAATTCGCGCCGGACTTCGTGCGCATCCATCGCAACGCGCTCATCGCCGAGAAGCAGATCTCCGCGGTCGAGCGCACCGACTCAGGTCAGTACGTGGTGCGAGTGCGGGAATGCGGCGACGTGCTGGAAGTCAGCCGCCGTCATGCGTCGGAGCTGCTGCGACGGATTCGCGGCGAAGCCTGATCAGGCTCCGCGCGGTCGAGTACCACATCAATCCGCTCGTCGCCCAGCGCAGCAGGCGCCGCGGTCCGACGAGCGCAACCACAGCGACCGCCCCGCCAATCATCGCCGGATGCCGCAATACGCGGCGTACGGCTGCCACGCCGCGATCCACGCGGCCGAGCTCGTGCTCGATCTCTTCCGCGCTCTCACCGAGCTGACGCCTTTGCACGGCGCAGCGCGCCAGCAGGTTGCTGTGATGGGCGCTGAGCTGATCGAAGCGCTTGCTCACATGCGCGCCTTCAGGTTGTCGCGATCCTTCGCCAGCTCCGCGAGCGTGTCATCGAGCAGCGGAGGCTTGTCGCGCAGCTTCCGTGCGAGCATCAGACCGGCGCCAATCGCAATGATGATGAACAAGGCGATCATCGCCAGCGACGCGGCGATGCGGTGCGTATCCCAGAATACGAAGATGACGGCGAGCGCGCCGAGGAACAGCCCCATCATCGCCGCGAACGCGGCGATGAATGCCCACAGCAGGATCGCGCCGACCTGCCGCACTTCTTCCTGCAGCTCGGTCGTGAGCAGCTGCAGGCGCGTGTGCGCGATCGCGAGCAGCGTGCCGGCAAAGTTGCTGGCCGATTGGAACAGCCCGCTGACGGGCTGCTCTTCTTCCTGCGGGAGCGCTGCCATGCCAGTTCCGAAGCCGCTGCTTTAACGGCGCGCCAGCAACAAGCCGAGCAGCAGGCCGACGCCCGCGGCGATGCCGACCGATTGCCACGGATTCTCGCGCACGTATTCGTCGGTCGCATCCGCGACCTCGCGCGCGCGTCGCAGCGCTTCTTCCTCGATCGAGCCGAGGCGGGCCTTGGCCTGCCGCAGCGACTCCTCGGCGCGGGCGCGCACTTCCTGGATCTTCTCGCCGGTCTGCGTCGACGTCGCCCGCAGCAGCGCCTCGGCATCGTTCATGACGGTCTTCAGGTCGGCCAGCAGCTGGTCGGTCGTGATCGGGTTGGGGGTGGCGTCGGCGTTGGTGCTCATGGGCTCGTCCTCATTCGTCTGAAGTCCTGGCTTGCTTACGGTCAGAGTAAACCTGGAAGCGATCCGGGTGCTAGCATTGCACGCTCACAATTCTGGGCGCATCGCCCGAGGTCGCCGCCGATGAATTCGCCGCAGCGTGCGGTGCCGGTCCGTGACCGGTTCTACGCGCGAACGTTCGCACTGGTCACGGCCCTGCTGCTCGGTATCGCGCTGTTCCAGATCGTCCAGCCGTTCGTCGGTCCACTGTTGTGGTCGGTGTTCATCGCGTTTCTGCTGAACCCGCTGCACGAGTGGCTGACCCGTCGCCTCAAGGGTCGGTCGCAGCTTTCGGCGGCGCTGTTGACGGTGCTGACGCTCATCGTCCTGCTCGGTCCCCTGGCGGCGCTCAGCGCGGCCTTCGCCGCGCAGGTCGGCGACCTGCTGCAGACGGCGCAGAGCACCGTCGCGGACCAGACCCGAAATAACGTGTTCGATCTGACCAAGGTTCCCTGGATCAGCGGGGCGCTGACCTGGCTGGACACGACGTTCGGCATCAACGTCGCCCAGGTGCGCGGCTACATCATCGAAGGCTCGCGCGCGGTGCTGCAGTCGCTCGCTTCGCTCGGCGGCAAGGTCTTCCTGGGCGCGATCGGCACGGTGTTCGGCTTCGTGCTCATGGTGTTCCTGCTGTTCTTCATCATCCGCGACGGCGCCGGGATGTGGCGCTCGCTGCGCGACCTGATTCCGATGTCGCGGCAACAGAAGAACAAGCTGTTCGACCATCTGGCAGCGGTGACGCGCGCGCTGGTCTATGGCACCGGTCTCACGGCGCTGATCCAGGGAACGCTGGTCGGCATCTCGTTCCTGATCGTCGGCCTGCCCTCCGCGCTGGTGTTCGGCGTCATCGCTGCGCTTGCCGCGCTGCTGCCGTTCGGTGGCACGGCACTGGTCTGGATACCGGCCGCGATTGCACTGGCGGCGCAGGGCCGCTGGGGCGCCACGATCTTCATGGTGCTGTGGGGCGCGTTGCTGGTTTCGCTCGTCGACAACGTCGTGCGCCCGATGCTGGTCGCGGGCCGCGCGCCGGTCAGCACGCTCACCGTGTTCATCGGCGTGCTCGGCGGCATCTCCGCATTCGGCGCCATCGGACTGTTCCTCGGTCCGGTCGTGCTGGCGCTGATCATCGCGCTGCTGCAGTTCGCGCTCGAGCTGCGCCGCTCCGAGCCGGGGCATCAGTGAGCTCCGCGTCCCCGCTGCGCATCGCGACCCGGCAAAGCCGCCTCGCGCTCTGGCAGGCGCAGCACGTCGCCGCAAAATTGCGCGAGGCGCATCCCGGGCTCGCGGTCGAGCTGGTGCCGATGACGACGCAGGGCGACCGCATCCTCGACCGCTCGCTGGCGCAGGTCGGCGGCAAGGGTCTGTTCATCAAGGAGCTGGAGATTGCGATCTCCGAGGGCCGCGCCGACATTGCCGTGCATTCGATGAAGGACGTGCCGAGCGACATGCCGCCCGGTATGACGCTCGCCGCGATGCTGACGCGCGCCGATCCGCACGATGCATTCGTCTCATCGCGCTACCCGAATTTCAGCGCCCTGCCGCAGGGCGCGCGCGTCGGCACGTCCAGTCTGCGCCGGCAATGCCAGCTGATGTACGCGCGCCCCGATCTGCAACTGCTCACGCTGCGCGGCAACGTCGAGACGCGGCTGCGCAAGCTCCAGGAGGATCAGTACGACGCGATCGTGCTGGCCGCGGCGGGCCTGATCCGTCTCGGGCTCGAAGATCGCATCACGCACCGCTTCGATTCGGAGCAGTTCGTGCCGGCCGTCGGTCAGGGCATCATCGGCATCGAATGTCGCGACGACGACGCGCGCAGCATCGAGCTGGTGCGCGCACTGAACGACGAGCCCGCATGGCAATGCTGCGAGACGGAGCGCGCGTTCGCGTTGCGATTGCAGGGAAGCTGTCAGTCGCCGATCGCGGGATATGCGCAAATCAGCGGCGGGCAGCTGCACTTGCGCGGTGTGATCGGCTCTCCCGACGGCAAGGAAATTTATCGCGGCGTCCAAAGCGCGGCGGTCGCGGACCGGCACGCAGTGGGCATCGCTCTCGCCGATCGTCTGCTCGACGCCGGCGCGCGTCCGCTGCTCGAGAAGCTGAGACTCGCTCAATCGTGATCCCGAAGATCGTTCCACCGCTCACCGACCTGACTGTGCTGGTCACGCGACCGGCGCCGCAATGCGCGGTCCTGTGCGAGGAGATCGTGCGCCAGGGCGGCAGCGCGATTCCCTTCCCCGCCGTCGAGATCGAGCCGATCGCGATGGGAGCTGTGGCCGCACCGGTCGACCTCGACCTGATCGTGTTCGTAAGCGTCAACGCGGTCGAGCACGGTGCAGCACGAGTCAGCAAAGGCGAGCGCACGCGCATCGCAGCGATCGGGCGCGCAACGGCCGCTGCCCTTGCCGCCGCGGAGCTCGCTGCCGACATCGTTCCGGACGCGGGCTTCACGAGCGAAGCCCTGCTCGCGCACCCGCAATTGCAGCTCGCCAGCGGCGCGCGCGTGCTGATCGTCCGCGGCGAAGGCGGCCGGGAATTGTTGAAAGAGACCTTCGTGGCGCAGGGGATGGCGGTCGAGACCCTCGAGGTGTACCGCCGCATGCGCCCACAGGTCGACGCCGCGCGGGTCGCCGAGGTCGAAGCGCGCTGGTCCGACGAAGGCATCGACGTCGTGACCGTGACCAGCATCGAGACCCTCGAAAACCTGCAGGCGATGCTGACCGAGCGCGGCCGACAACTGTTAAGTAGTACGACGCTGCTGGTCCCAAGCAGGCGGATCGTAGCGGCAGCTGTCGGCGCAGGACTGCGCAACGACGCCATCGTTGCGCCCGGTGCGGATGACGCATCGATGATCGGCGCGCTGGCTCAATGGCGCATGCGGGCTCGTGCCCGGTGATACCATAGCGCCGCGGGTTGCTCATTCATTCCCGCCCGATTCCCCATGGCCGACACCGGTACGGAAATCATCCCTGCTTCGGGAAACACGCCCGAACAGCCGCGAGCGCGTCGCGCGCATACCTACAGCCGCCTGACGACGGCGATGGCCGCGCTGGCGCTCGCGACTTCGATCTACGCGCTGTTGCGGATCGATTCGACGCGCGACCGCCTGGATCGCACCAACGACGCCGCTCGCGCGCACGACGCGGCGAGCGCGCAACTGCGCGCCGATCTCAAGAGCATCGGCAACCGCCAGCGCGCGGCCGCGCGTGACCTCGATCGCCGCGTCGACGTTCTGGAAGACGTACCGAAGCAGGTCGAAGAGCTGGTGCTCTCCGTCGAGCAGCTGCGCGGTCGCGCCGAAGGGCCGGAGCGCGCGTGGTCGCGGGCCGAAGCGATGTTCCTGCTGGAGCTCGGTCAACGCCGGCTTGCACTCGATCGCGACGTGCAGACTGCCATCGTCGCACTCGAATCCGCCGATGCCCGGTTGGCCGCGCTGCGCGATCAATCGACGGCGCCGGTGCGCCAGCAGATCGCGCGCGAACTGACAGCGCTGCGTGCCGTGCGTCAACCCGACACGGTCGGCGTCCTGAGCCGGCTTGCGAGCGCCGAGGAAGCGGCAGCGCATTTGCCGATCAAAGGCGTGCTCGCAGCGGAGCGTCGCACGACCGATCGCGCAACACTGCCTGAAGGCATGTTCGCGCGTGCCTGGGCGATGACGCGCAACGCGTTTGCGAACCTCATTGTCATCCGCGCTGTGGACAACCAGGCAGGCAGCATCGTGACCTCGGACGAAGCACAGGTGCGCCGCCAGCATCTGCAGCTGTTGCTGTTTGCCGCGCGCACGGCCGTCGCGAGACACGACGAGACCGCGTATCGCGAGGCGCTCGCCGGCGCCCGTCAGTGGCTGGGCCAGTTCTTCGAGCTTTCCAGTCCGGACGCGCAGGCGCTGCTCCAGCAGATTCAGCAGCTCGAGCCCGTCGACATCGATCCGCAGCTGCCGGACATCTCCGGATCGTCGCGAGCACTGCAACGGCTGTTGCCCGCGCGCCCGGGTCCGGAATGAGGCCGCGGCGATGAGGGGCGGTCTGTACATCGCTGCGGCAGCCATCCTGGGCGCGCTGCTCGCCAATCTGCTGCTCGCCGATCCCGGCTACGTCGCGCTGCGCTTCGCCGGCCGGCTGGTCGAGATGTCGGCGGTCACTTTCCTGTTGCTGCTGGTCGGAGCGTATTTCGCGGTGCGACTGATCGCCCGCGCGATCAGCGCGCGGCAGCTGTGGCGCCGCAACCAGGAACAACGCCGCCTCGAACGAGCACGGCGCAGCCTCGGGCAAGGACTGCTGGAGTTGTCCGAAGGCGAATACGACGCGGCCGAGAAGACGCTCACCCGCTACGCCCGCGATGCCGAAAATCCGGTCGCGCATTACCTGGTCGCCGCGCGCGCAGCGGATTTGCAGGGCGCGGCACAACGACGCGATGAGCTGCTGGCGCGGGCGCTGGAAAACTCGACCGACCGGCGCGCACCGGTGCTGATCATGCAGGCGGAGATTCTTCTCAAGCACAAGCAGCTTGCATCCGCACTGGCCACGCTGGAGCAGCTGGAAGCGAGCGGCGAATCGAATGCACGCGGACTGTTGTTGCTGTCGCGCATTCATCGCCAGACGGGTCAATGGCAGCGGCTGCTGGAAATCGAACCGCGTTTGCGCAGCACGCGCGGTATTCCGCCCGCGGTCGCTGACGAAACCGTGGGCCAGATCTACCTGGACCGCCTGAAGGCCGCCGGCGCAGCCGCCGATCCCGAGCAGCTGGCATCGGCCTGGAAGGACATCCCGAAGTCGGTGGCGCGCCGCCCCGATATCGTCACAGCCTACGCGCGCGCAGCGATGGCGTGCGACGATCACGAGGCCGCAGAAGCAGTGCTGCGCGAAAGCATCGAGCGCGCGTGGGACGAAAATACCGTGCTCACCTACGGCGAAGTCGAGACGGAGGACCCGTTCAAGACGCTGGAGCGCGCCGAGTCGTGGTTGCCTGAACATGCCGAAGACGCAGCACTGCTGCTGACTTGCGCAGGGCTCGCCGCGCGCGCGGAACTCTACGGCAAAGCGCGCACGTATCTCGAAACGAGCATTGCGATCAAGCCGCGGCTCGAGGCGTACCAGTTCCTCGCGAGCCTGATGGAGCAGCTCGGCGACCGCGAGCGCGCGGTCAAGGCGCTCAACGACGCGCTCGCGTTCGCGGTCGGACGCAAAGCGAAGGTGCCGAAGATCCACACCCGACGCTGGCTGGATCGCCGCCAGGGAGATCGGAGAAGGTGATGCCGTATTCGCGCATCACCCTGTTACCTTCGCAGCAGGTCATCTTCGTCGAAGAAGGAGAAACGATTCTCGACGCTGCGCTGCGCGCGGGATTGAACCTGCCGCACAGCTGCAAGGGCGGGCATTGCTCTTCGTGTCGCGCGCGCATCCGCGAAGGGAACATCGTGTACCCGCGCGGCAGGCCGCTCGGACTGATGGCGGAAGAAGAACGCGAAGGCTACGCGCTGCTCTGCCAGGCGCACGCCACCGGCGGCGATCTGGCGATCGAAGTGCGCGAGATCCGGCCGCCGCGGCCGGAGGTGCAGGTCAAGAGCCTGCCCTGCCGCATCGAGCGCATGCACAAGCTGGCACCGGAAGTCATGGCTGTGTTCCTGCGGCTGCCGTCGAACGAAGACTTTCATTTCGTCGCGGGCCAGTACCTGGACATCATGCTGCCGCAGAACCGCCGACGCAGCTTCTCGATCGCCAGCTGTCCGGGCCGCGACGAGCTGATCGAGCTGCACATCCGCCGCGTCGCGAGCGGGGAGTTCACGCAGCAGCTGTTCGAAGGGATGAAAGAGAAGACGCTGCTGCGCGTCGAAGGTCCGCTCGGACAGTTCTGGTTCCGGCGCGAATCGCCGCGGCCGGCGTTGCTGATCGGCGGCGGAACGGGCTACGCGCCGCTGCGCTCGATGCTGCGCGATCTGCTGGAAGTCGGCGATCGCCGGCCGCTGCACCTGTACTGGGGCGCGCAATCGCGGCAGGACTTGTACGAGGACGCGCAGGTGCGGGCGCTGTCTGCGCAGTACCCGAATCTGCGCTACACACCGGTCCTCTCGGATCCGCAGCCGCAGGACAACTGGACCGGGCGGCGCGGCCTGGTCCATGCCGCGGCGCTCGATGATCATCCGCAGCTGGACGGCGTAGATGTGTACGCGAGCGGCCCGCCCGCGATGGTCGAAACGGTGCGCCACGAATTCACGGCGCGCGGCCTGCCGCCGCAGCAGCTGTTCTTCGACTCGTTCGACTACGCGCCGGATGCGCTCGAGAAGATCAGCCGATGACTTTCGCCACCCTCGTTCCCATGCGCATGAGCTTCAGCAGGGTCGGGCGCGGCATGCCGCGGATCTGGTCGTACCAGCCCGACAGCTCTTCGAGGAATTCCAGCATCGTGGCGATGCGCTCCTTCACTTCCTCGGGGGTCTCGTGATCGCGCTTGCCCTCCGCCACGCACTCGCGCAGCGTCTGCACCGTCGGGTCGATCTCGCGCTTCTTGCGGCCGTCCATGATCATCGCCAGCACTTCCCAGATATCCTTGCGGGCCTGGAAATAGTCGCGCCGGTCGCCCAGCACATGCGTCACGCTCACGAGGTCCCACGATTGCAGCTCCTTGAGGCTGACGCTCACGTTCGAGCGCGCCACGGACAAGGACTCGGCGATCTCGTCCGCCGTCAGCGGCTGCGGCGCCAAAAACAGCAGTGCGTGGATCTGCGCGACGGAGCGGCTCACGCCCCAGCGGCCGGCCATTTCGCCCCAGTGCAGGATGCAGCGCTGCGTGGTTGCCGTAAGTTTCATCTGACTAGTCCGTGATTTCAGTAATAACTGAAATTTAAATCAGTACCGAAGCTCAAGTCAAATGCACGAGTGTCCTGCATGAGCCGCCGCCACGTCCTGATCGCAGGCTGCGGCTACGTCGGCGAGCGCCTCGCGCAGCGCCTGCAGGCGGAGTTCGACGTCACCGGCCTGGTGCGCTCTTCGCAGCGCGTCGCCGAGCTGGACCGCGTGGGGATTCGCGCCATCGCGATCGATCTCGACCGCGTGCGCGCCGGCGTGGCGATCCCGGAACGGCTGGACCAGGAGGCGATCCTCTATCTCACGCCCCCGCCGGTGCTCGGCGAGAGCGACTTGCGGCTCGACCGCTTCCTGCAACTTGCGACGGTGCCGCCGCGGACGTTCGTCTATATGAGTACGACCGGCGTCTACGGTGACACCGCCGGCGCGGTCGTGGACGAGAGCAGCGCCGTGCAACCGCGCACCGATCGCGCACGCCGACGCGTGAGCGCCGAGGAGATGACGCGAGTCTGGTGCAACGAGCGGCGGGTGCGCCGCGTCGTGCTACGCGTCCCGGGAATCTACGGTCCGGAGCGACTGCCGATGGAGCGCTTGCGGCACCTGGAGGCAGTCGTGAGCGAGCGCGATGCCGGGATCAACAATCGCATCCATGTCGACGATCTCGTCGAAGCCTGCGTGCGCGCGATCGCGAACCCGGAAGCGCGCGGGGTCTACAACATCACCGACGGTCAGCCGTTCAGCTCGACGGCGTTCATCAACCTGGTCGCGAAGGCCGCCGGCCTGCCGGCGCCGCCGCAGGTGTCGATGGAAGAAGCGCAGCTGACGTTCAGCCCCGAGCGCCTGTCGTTCCTGAACGAGTCGCGCCGCGTGAGCAATGAGCGAATGTTGAAGCACCTGGGAGTGGTGCTGAAGTACGCGGACGTGGAGAAAGGAATCCGCGCCAGCCTCCCGGCCGGCTAGCTCGGCTGGCTCTTCTTGCTGCCGAGCCACTTCGTGATCGGCTCCCACTGCTTCCAGTCCGGCCACGCCAGGTATTCCGGCAGCTCGAAGATGCCCATGCCGCGCTGGAACGCCCGCAGGTAGTTGGCCGACTGCCGCAGCGAAGCCAGGTACGGCACCTTGAGCTTCTCGAGGTACTGATCCAGCTCCTCGTACATCAGCGTGTTCTCGCGCACCCGGTTGGCGATGACCGCGAGCCGCGCCTGCTGACGCTGCACTCTGCCGAGCTCCAGCAGCTCGTCCATGAAGTGCGCGCACGCTTTCATGTCGATCGGCGACGGCAGCACCGGCACGAGGATCGTCTCGGCGCGCCGCACCAGCTCATTCATCTCGGAGCCGTGCGTGCGGGCAGGCGCATCGATCACGAGGACCTCGGTGTCGCGCGGCACCGCGCGAAGTCCTTCGTCGTAGGCGGCGACGCCGGCGATGCGCGGCAGATCGTCAGCGCGCATCGCCAGCCAGTCGAGGCTGGTCCGCTGCGGATCGTAGTCCGCGATCGCGACCTTGTAGTCTTCGGCGGCGAAGTGGCTCGCCAGGTTCGTGGCGATCGTGCTCTTGCCGCACCCGCCCTTGGAGTTCATGACCATCACGTGGCGCATGCAGGCCTCGCGTAGTTGATGTTGTTGTCGCATGGAGCTGCGCGGCGGGATGTTCGCACATTGTGTATGCTTGCCGCCATGCGGCTGGCATTCACGAAGATGCAGGGGCTGGGCAACGACTTCATCGTCTTCGAAGCGCCCACCGAAGGCCCGCTGCCCACCGCCGCCGACCTCCGCGACCTCGCCGACCGGCACACCGGCATCGGTTTCGACCAGGCGCTCGTGCTTGCGCCGCCGCGCGCCGACGGCACTGACGTCTACTACCGCATCTTCAATTCCGACGGCTCGGAGGTCGAGCAGTGCGCGAACGGCGCGCGCTGCATCGCCAGCCTCGTCGCGCGCAAGCTCGGCCGGAGCAGAGTGCAGCTCGACAGTCCAGGCGGCCGCATCGCCGGCGAGCTGCACAAGGACGGCACAGTTTCGCTCGACATGGGCGTGCCGAACTTCGATCCGGCCTCGCTGCCATTCGAAGCGTCGCGCGAGGCCGACATTTATCCGCTGCGCGTCGGCGAGCAGGAGCTGCAGATCGGCGCCGTGTCGATGGGCAATCCGCACGCAGTGATCCAGGTGCCCAACGTGCGCGCCGCGCCCGTGGACACTCTCGGTCCTGCTGTGGAAAATCATTCCCGCTTTCCGCGACGCGCGAACGTAGGCTTCATGGAAGTCGTCAGCCCGGAGCACATCCGGTTGCGCGTCTACGAACGAGGCGCGGGCGAGACGCAGGCGTGCGGCACTGGCGCTTGCGGCGCGGTGGCCGTCGGGCGCAGGCTCGGGTTGCTGCAGGAGACAGTCCGGGTCGACGCGCCGGGCGGCTCCATGACAGTGCGCTGGGCAGGACCCGGCGAGCATTTGTGGCTGACCGGTCCGGCGGTCAGCGTGTTCGAGGGGACGGTCACTATGAACTACGAGGGGAATGAATGAGCAAGCAACCCGTCGGCCAGCTGGACGAGGTCTCCCTGGAAGAGACCGCGATCGCGGACTACCTGCAGGGCAATCCGGATTTCTTCGAGCGCCACGCGACGCTGCTCACCAAGCTGAAGCTTCCTCACAACCGCGGCAGCTCCGCGATCTCGCTGGTCGAGCGCCAGGTTGCCGCTTTGCGCGACAAGAACGAGAAGCTCGAGAGCCGGCTGCGCGAGTTGATCGAGGTCGCGCGCGGTAACGACGTGCTGGCTGCGAAGATCCATCGCCTTGCCTGCCGCCTGGTGCGCGCCGAAGGTGCGAACGGCGTGCTGGAAGCGCTCGAAGCGTCGCTGCGCGAAGATTTCGGAGCGTCGGAATGGCTGCTGCTCGTGCCCGCCGGCAGCGCAGCGGACCTGGCGCAGCTGAACAGCCGTCACCTGCGCATCGTCAAGCTGGGTGCCCCCGAGCTGAAAATGTTCGAGACCCTGTTCGAGTCCGGCCGGCCGCGCTGCGGCCAGATCCGCGACAGTCAGCGCGACTACCTGTTCGGCGCCGGCACGGTGGAGATCGGCTCGGCGGCACTGGTGCCGCTCGGCAGCAAGGCCGCCGGCAAGCAGACCGGTCTCGCGCTGCTCGCGATCGGCAGCCCCGACGCGGAACGCTTCCATCCGACCATGAGCACCGAGTTCCTGGCGCGCATCGGCGACCTGGTCAGCGAGGCCATCGGAGTCGCCTGAGTGAGTGCGACCGATGGATGAATCGGCGCTTGCGTGGCTGCCGCGCTTCCTGGCGCATCTGTCGGTCGAACGCCGCCTCTCGGCGCACACCGACACGAGCTATCGCGCCGACCTGCAGCGCTTCGTCGCGTACTGCAACCGCAGTCACGTGCCTAACTGGCGCGCAGTGGACAGCCAGCACGTGCGGATGTTCGCCGCCGCCGAGTTCCGGCAAGGCTCCTCGCCGCGCACGATTCAGCGACGCCTGAGCGCACTGCGCAGCTTCTTCAATTTCCTGCTGCGCGAGAAAGGGCTCGAAGCGAACCCGGCCGTCGGTGTGCAGGCACCGAAAGCCCGCAAGCGTCTGCCCGAGACGATGGACGTCGATCTCATGACGCGCCTGCTGGAATTCCGCACCGACACGCAGCTCGGCGTGCGCGACAAGGCGATCATGGAGTTGTTCTATTCCTCCGGCCTGCGCTTGTCGGAGCTGGTCGGCCTGAATCTCGGCGACGTCGATCGCGGCGATCGCACCGTGCGCGTGCTCGGCAAAGGCCGCAAGACACGCATCGTGCCGGTCGGCAAGCACGCACTCGAAGCCATCGCGCGCTGGCTCAAAGAGCGCGCGACGCTCGCCGCAACGGGCGAGCAGGCATTGTTCGTCGGCGCTCGCGGCGAGAGGCTCGGCGCCCGCGCGATCCAGAAGCGCATCGCCGCCTGGGCGCGGCAACAAGGCCTGGGCCGGCACGTTCATCCGCACCTGTTCCGTCACTCGTTCGCGACGCACCTGCTGGAGTCGAGCCAGGACCTGCGCGGTGTGCAGGAATTGCTCGGGCACGCGAACATCTCGACGACGCAGGTCTACACTCACCTTGATTTCCAGCACCTCGCCAAGATCTACGACGCTGCTCACCCCCGCGCGCGACGCAAGGCCTGACCGCATGATCGAACTCCACGGCACCACGATCCTCTCGGTTCGCCGCAACGGCGTGGTCGCCGTCGGCGGCGACGGCCAGGTTTCGCTGGGCAACACCGTGATGAAAGGCAATGCGCGCAAGGTGCGTCGTCTCTACGACGGCAAAGTGCTCGCGGGCTTCGCGGGCGGCACCGCCGATGCGTTCACGCTGTTCGAGCGCTTCGAAGCGAAGCTGCAGCAATACGGCAATCTCACGCGCGCGGCCATCGAGCTCGCGAAAGACTGGCGCACCGACCGGAGCCTGCGCCGCCTCGAAGCCTTGTTGTGCGTGGCCGACGCGAAGACCTCCTTCGTCGTGTCCGGCAACGGCGACGTCATCGAGCCCGAGGACGACATCATGGCGATCGGCTCGGGCGGCGCCTACGCGCAGGCCGCCGCACGCGCGCTGGCGCAGAATACGGAGCTCGATGCGAGGACGATCGTGGAGAAGGCGCTGAACATTGCTGCCGACATTTGTATCTACACCAATCGCAATCTCACGATCGAGGAGCTGAGATAGCTCCATGTCCATGACCCCCAGAGAAATCGTCCAGGAGCTCGACAAGCACATCGTCGGGCAGAGCGCTGCGAAGCGCGCCGTCGCCATCGCCTTGCGCAATCGCTGGCGGCGCATGCAGGTGACCGAGAGCCTGCGCACCGAGATCACGCCGAAGAACATCCTGATGATCGGTCCGACCGGCGTCGGCAAGACCGAGATCGCGCGGCGCCTCGCGCGGCTCGCCGACGCGCCGTTCATCAAGGTCGAGGCGACCAAGTTCACCGAGGTCGGCTACGTCGGCCGCGAGGTGGACTCCATCGTCAAGGACCTGATGGACGTCGCGGTCAAGGTGACGCGCGAAGAAGAGATGGAGAAGGTGCGGCATCGCGCGATGGAAGCGGCCGAAGAGCGCGTGCTCGACGTGCTGCTGCCGCGCCCGAAATCGCTCGGCTTCACCGAGGAGCCGGCCGCGCCGCGCGACGCCGAGACGCGGCAGAAATTCCGCAAGATGCTGCGCGAGGGCCAGCTCGACGATCGCGAGATCGAGATCGAAGTC
>DATEKT010000092.1:0-16736 GCA_035277305.1 Steroidobacteraceae bacterium
CTCGGCAACTTCGCACCGGAGCAGGCGCAGGAACTGCTCCAACGCATGCGGCAGATCATCGGCGGGAACGGCGCCGTGCTGATCGGCATCGATCTGAAGAAAGACCCGCGCGTCCTCGAGCGCGCGTACAACGATCGCGCCGGCGTGACGGCGGAGTTCAACGTCAACGCCCTGCGCCATCTGAACCGGGAGCTCGGCACGGACTTCGATCTCGAGGCGTTCGAACACACGGCGCTGTGGGTCGAGGATCAGAGCCGCATCGAGATGCACCTGGTCAGCAAGCGCGAGCAGGATGTGCACGTCGGCGATGAGACCGTGCACATCGGCAAGGGCGAGCACCTGACGACCGAGTTCTGCCACAAGTACACGCTGGAAGCGTTTGCTGACCTGGCCGCGACAGCCGGTCTGTCCGTCAGTCGCGTGTGGATGGATCCGGAGAAGAAGTTCAGCGTGCAGCTGCTGGAGCCTCGCTCGCTGCAGTAGATCGGGAAAGAGCCTTGCCCCACATATATATGTGGGGCCACACTCGCGGCCGGCATTGCCACAGCGAGGCGACCATGTCGAACAACAATCTCGCCGGCGTGTACGCGCGCGTCGTGCAGCTCCTGAACCTGCTGCAAGCGCCGTTTGCGCTGCTGGTCCGCGTCTACGTCGGCTGGGTGTTCCTCAAGTCCGGCTGGCTCAAGATCAGCGACTGGGGTCAGACGCTTTCGTTGTTCGAATCTGAATATCACGTCCCGCTGTTGCCGCCGCACGCGGCGGCGGTGGCCGGCACCGCGGGTGAGCTCGTCTTCTCCGTGCTCGTGATTCTTGGCCTGTGGGGCCGGCTGAGCGCGATAGGCTTGTTCGCAGTGAACGCGCTCGCGGTCATCTCGTACGCACACGTGCTCTACCAGGACGGTTTCGAGGCGGCGATCGGCCAGCACTACCTGTGGGGCTTCATGCTGCTCGTGCTGATCTTCTACGGGCCGGGCGGGCTGTCGATCGATGGGCTGCTGGCGCGGCGTTCGAATCCGCCGCGTTCGATCTGATCAGGCGCGGTTCTTGTTGACGATCGCCGCCAGGATCAGCAGGTAGGAGAACAGGCGGATCGTGTAGATCAGCGGATTGCCCTCGTTCGGATGATCGAGGAACAGGAACGCCAGGCGGTTGATGCCCTCGATGGCGAACGCGGCGCTGAAGCCGAGAAACAGCTTGTCGTGCGTCTGCCGCCAGAATTTCAGAAAGAACGCGCTCGCGGCCAGCGACGCCGTGACGATCACACCCAGCAGGAATCCTTCGAACATGCGTCAGTCGCTCTCGAAAATCAGCCCATAGAGCAGCAGCAGCATCGAAAACGCGGCGATCGCGAGGCGCCACGTGTAGAGACTGACGTCCTCGGGAAAGATCGCCAGATCGAAGAACAGCACGGCATTGGAAATCGCGAGTCCAACGAAGCACAGCCCGCTCCACAGCAGCAGACGCTGCCGGACGCGCGCGTACGCGCGCAGGAGCAGGAAGGCACACAGCCCGACCGTTAGCGTCCCCAGTGCGTTGACTATGGCGAGCATCGCTTCACCGGTCCTTCTTGAAATCGAACGCGCGGGCGAACTCGCGCACCGCCGTCGACGCGCGAGAGTGAATGAACGTTGCGAGCTGGACAAGATGACGGCGGTAGGCGGCCGCGACTTCGGGCATCACTTCACCGCTCGCATCCCATTGCGGGTTGTACCGATAGGCCGGCGCCGGGCCGGCCTCGAGCGTCACGAGCTGCTGTCGCAGCAGCGCCTGCAGGATCGCAGCCGCGACCGGCCGCTCTACGTAGACACGCGCGGCGAGGTCTTCCTCCGTCCACAACCGCTGCGGGCTCTCCCACAACAGCAGCAGCGCCTCCAATTGCGGCACCGAATCGATGCGTTCGGCCAGAAACTGCAGAACGCGGGCGGGAATCTCCGGTGAGGCGGTCAACTCGATCGGACCTTCTGGCTCCGTGGACGCCCACGCGCCCGTTGCAGCGTGACGTTTTACTATAGGCGCGTGTGGTGAGTCGAGGCTAAAGCAATGAGAACGAAGCTCAGACCCGCCGTGACGAAGCGCACCGGGCCGCGCCAGTCCGACGCGCGCGCCGTCGGCGCCGAGCGCGAGCGTCTCGCGCAGTGCACGCCGCACGAGCTGGCCTGGAAGAAGTGGGGCCCGTATCTCAGCGAGCGGCAGTGGGGCACGGTGCGCGAGGACTACAGCGCCAGCGGCGACGTGTGGGGCTATTTTCCGCACGATCACGCGCGCAGCCGCGCTTATCGATGGGGCGAGGACGGGCTCGCAGGCTTCAGCGATCACGAGCAGCGCCTGTGCCTGTCGCTGGCGCTGTGGAACGGCCGCGACCCGATTCTGAAAGAACGCTTGTTCGGTTTGACGAACGGCGAAGGCAATCATGGCGAGGACGTCAAGGAGCTCTACTACTATCTCGACGCGACGCCGACTCACTCGTATCTGAAGCAGCTCTACAAGTATCCGCAGCGCGAGTATCCGTATGCGTTGCTCGTCGAGGAGAGCCAGCGCCGCTCGCGCACCCAGCCCGAATACGAGTTGCTCGACACCGGCGCGTTCGCCGACAACCGCTACTTCGATGTGTTCGTCGAGTACGCACAGGCGAACGTCGACGACGTGCTGATGCGCATCACGGTTCACAATCGCGGCGCCGACAGCGCGGCGCTGCACATTCTGCCGCAGCTCATCTTTCGCAATACCTGGTCGTGGCGCAACGGCGCCGCCAGGCCGCGGCTGGCGCTGCAGGACTCGCACGTCGAGGTGCATCACGAGCAGCTGGGGGATTACCACTGGTACGTCGACAATGGGTCCACTTTTCTTTTCACCGACAACGAGACGAACGCTCAGCGCTTGTACGACGTTCCCAATACCGGCTACGTCAAAGACGCATTTCACGAGCGCGTCATCGGCAATCGCCCGGACGCGGTGAATCCAGCGTTCTGCGGCACCAAGGCGGCCGCGTGGTATCGGCTCGACATTCCCGGCGGCGGCGCGATCGAGATCCGCACGCGGCTTGCGAAGCCGACGCACACGCATCCGTTCGCGGACTTCGACGCGATCTTCGCGGCGCGCATCCGCGAAGCCGACGAGTTCTACGCCGAGGTCCAGCACGACCTGCCCGACGCCGATCGCCAGCTCGTGCAGCGCCAGGCGTTCGCCGGGATGATCTGGAGCAAACAGTTCTTCTATTTCGACGTGCCTGAGTGGTTGCAGGGCGATGAGACGCAGATCGCACCGCCCGTCGAGCGCAAGCACGGCCGCAACTGGGAGTGGGATCACCTCAACAACGCCGACATCATCTCGATGCCGGACAAGTGGGAATACCCGTGGTATGCCGCGTGGGATCTCGCATTCCACACGCTGCCGCTCGCGCTGATCGATCCGGACTTCGCGAAGGAACAGCTCGTGCTGCTGACGCGCGAGTGGTACATGCATCCGAACGGCCAGATCCCGGCCTATGAATGGGCGTTCGGCGACGTGAACCCGCCGGTGCACGCGTGGGCGACGTGGCGCGTGTTCCAGATCGACCGCAAGCAGCGTGGCGACGACGGCGATCTCGCGTTCCTCGAGCGCGTATTCCACAAGCTGCTGCTGAACTTCACCTGGTGGGTGAACCGCAAGGACGCCGAGGGCCGCAACGTGTTCCAGGGCGGTTTCCTCGGCCTCGACAACATCGGCGTGTTCGATCGCAGCGCCTCGCTGCCGACCGGCGGACACATCGATCAGGCCGATGGCACCAGCTGGATGGCGATGTACGCGCTGAATCTCATGCGCATCGCGCTCGAGCTCGCGCAGCACAACAACGTCTACGAAGACGTCGCGACCAAGTTCTTCGAACACTTCCTGCACATCGCCGAAGCGATCAGCACTTTCGGCGAGGGCTCGGTCGGACTCTGGGACGACACGGACAAGTTCTTCTACGACGTGTTGCGCACGCCGGACGGCCACAACACGCCGCTGCGGGTCCGCTCCATGATCGGGCTGATTCCGCTGTTCGCGGTCGAGACGCTGGAGCCCGAGCTGCTGGAGCGCGTGCCGGAGTTCGCGGCGCGCCTGGAATGGTTTCTCAGCTACCGTCCGGATCTCGCGCAACTCGTATCGCACTGGGACCAGCCGGGCCGCGGCAAACGGCGCCTGCTCTCGTTGCTGCGCGGACATCGCATGAAGAAGCTGCTCGTGCGCATGCTCGACCCGGACGAATTCCTGTCCGAGTACGGCGTGCGCGCGCTGTCGAAGGTGCACGAGCGCGATCCCTACGTGTTCCGCGTGAACGGCTCCGACCTCACGGTGCGTTACGTCTCGGCGGAATCCGACTCGGGCCTGTTCGGCGGCAACTCGAACTGGCGCGGGCCGATCTGGTTCCCGGTGAACTTCCTCATCATCGAGTCGCTGCAGAAGTTTCATCACTACTACGGCGACGATTTTCGGGTCGAGTGCCCGACGGGATCCGGCAAGCTGTGCACGATCGATCAGATCGCGGACGATCTCGCGACCCGCCTCGAGCGGCTGTTTCTGAAGGATGAGCAGGGCGCGCGGCCGGTGCTCAGCCAGTATCCGCAGCAACAGACCGATCCGCACTTCCGTGATTATGTGCTGTTCTACGAATACTTCTGCGGCAACACGGGGCGCGGAGTCGGCGCCTCGCACCAGACGGGATGGACCGGCCTGGTCGCCAAGCTGCTGAAGCCGCGCATGCAGACGCACGGCGACCGTCGCCGCTCGCGCCGCGAGGAGTGAGGGTCAGGTATCATCCGCGACGGAGGATTCTCAATGCGCGTCCAGACTCTCCCTGCCCTGCTCTGCATCCTGGTGCCGTTCGCGGTCTCGGCCGGGCCGATGCGTTGCGGCAAGTGGGTCGTCAACGAGACAGCCAGCGTCGCCGAGCTGCTGGAAAAGTGCGGCGAGCCGCAGAAGAAAGAAGTTCAGCACGAAGACGTGTATTCGAAGAACACGCAGGGCGACAGTCACAAGATCGGCGTGAAAGTCACCGAGCTGTGGCGCTACCAGGCCAGCAACCGCGTGATCCCGATGCTGGTGACGATCGTCGACGGCGACGTCGTCAGCATCGAGCGCACGCAGTAAGGCTCACTCGATATCCGGAAACTCGCCGACGCGCAGCTGCGCCCTCCCGCCGCTGCCGTGCTATTTGTCCGCTGCCGAAGTCACGACCACGTCAATGAACTTGAACTGCGCCGTCGAGCACGAGAGCGACAGCTTCTCGGGATGGAAGCCTGTCATGCCGAGCGGTGCCTCCTTGCCCTCGACTGTGAGCTTGAGGTCGCCGGAAGTTTCGTAAGACAGCGTGAACGCGATGGGATGCGCACGCCACGGTACCGTCGTCAGGAGCGTGCGCTCACCATTTTCCCTGGACCGGTAGACGTAGACCTGGACGACGTCCGGCGTCGCGGCAATGACACTGAGCTGCAATCCGACTCGTTCATCGCCGCGCGCCAGCCACACGCCTGCGGTGGGTATCCATCTCTTGTGGCTCCGCGGCTCGAGCAGCTCGATGCGTCCCGAAATCCCGGTCAAGCCCGGCGCCACGGTGCCGCTCCAGTCGGAAAATTTCCCCGGCGGAACGTCGCAGTCGAACTGAAAGGTTTGCTCGGCGGCCTGCGCGCGAACGAACGGCGCACTAGCGGCGAGCAGCGCCACGATCACTCCCTGTGCGATTGGTCTGAGCACGCTAAGCGCGCAACGGCGCCGTGTCGGCGTGCAGGAACCAGCGGTTCAGCACGACGTTTCGCGTGAACCACTGCGTCTGCATCAGCGACCGCGCGAGCGCGAGTTTCCAGGATTCCGGCAACGAGTTCGCGAGCGAAGCGCCGTTGCGCTCGCCGAAGCGCGCAGCAAGTTGCGTTTCATATTCGCTCAAGCGCTGCTTGCTGTAGTCGCCGCGCGCGGCGGCAATGATCTGCGCCGCCATCAGACCTGATTCGATCGCGGGACGAATGCCTTCGCCGCTCTCTGCGTAAGCGAGACCCGCTGCATCGCCGATGATCAGCACGCCGTCGCCAACGACCGGCCGCTTCGCGTGCGAGTACAGCAGATACGCGTGGCCCTTGAAGCGCGCCGGCGCATCGGCGGGCACCTTGCCCTGCGATTGCAGCCAGCCGCTGAACTGATGCACGTGCTCCGCGAGGCGGTGATTGCCCTCGCGGCCGAGCCCGACGTTCAGGAAATTGCCCTTGCGGAAGCACCAGCCGTAACCCTTCAGATCGTCGCAGAAATACAGCTCCGGGCGATCGTGCTCGACGCCGCAATGCAGAGCCTGCTCGTCGCTCATCTCGAACTCGATTTCCTGCGCGGCGATCGCGCGCTCGCCCTTGCCGAGGTTCGCGCCGAGGAAGCGCACGACCGGACAGAAATGACCGCCCGCGCCGATCACCAGCGCCGCGCTGATCTTGCCGTTGACCAGCCAGCGCCCATCGACGCGCGCCATCGATTCCCAAGACTCACCGAGGCGCAGGCGCGCGCCACAGCGCTGCAGCAGGTAGTTGTCGAATTCGCAGCGGCGAATGCCGTAGCTGACGATCTTGTCGTAGTGCACGGGCTTTGCGGTGCGCTCGCCCATGCCGGCGATGAAGCTCTTGATCGGCTGCAGCACGCGGCCCTGCTGGTAGTCGCGCGTGTCGATCTCCAGCTCCTCGACGACCTGCGGCGTGATCCAGCCGGCGCAGACCTTGTCGCGCGGAAACTCGCTCTTGTCGAGGATCAGCACGTCGAGCCCGGCCCGGCGCAGCATGCGCGCGCACGAGGAGCCCGCGGGGCCGCCGCCTACGATCAATACGTCGCAGGACTCGTACGCGCTCATCGCTGGTAGATGTCAGCGCGCGTCCACGGGATCTGGTTGTTGCGGCGGGGCGCGAAGACTGCCTGGAACAGCTGCAGCTCGCCGACATTGAACGCCGCTTGCGAGCCGAGAAGGTACAGCCGCCACATGCGGACGAAGCGCTCGTCGAACATCTTCGCGACGCGATCCACGGAGCGCTCGTACAGCGTGTGCCACCACTCCAGTGTCTTGGCGTAGTGCAGGCGGATGTTCTCGACGTCGAGCACCGAGAGCGTGGAGCCCTCGAAGATGTCCATCATTTCCTTGAGCGAGGGCGGCTGCGCGCCGGGGAAGATGCGCCGGTCGATCCAGCGATGCATCGGCTTCGCGACGTTGCGGCCGATCGAGTGGATCAGACCCATGCCCGTCTCCTTCAGGCAGCCCTGGATGACGCGCCCGAGCTCCGGGTAGTTCTCGACGCCGACGTGCTCGAGCATGCCGACGGACATGAACTTATCGTAATGACCGCTGATGTTGCGGTAGTCGTCCTCGACGAACTCGACTTCGTTCGCGAGCCCTTCCTTCTCCGCGCGCGCCCGCGCGAAGGCGATCTGCTCGCGCGAAATGTTGAACGCGCGGACTTTCGCACCGTAGTGACGCGCCATGTGCAGCGCCAGCGCGCCCCAGCCGCACCCGGCTTCGACGACCCGATCGCCGCGATTCAGGCGGATCTTGCGGCAGACGTGATCCATCTTCGCGGTCTGCGCCTGGTTGAGCGTGGCCGTCGGCGTCGGAAAGTACGCACAGGTGTATGCCATGGTCTCGCCGAGCCACAGCGCATAGAACTCGTTGCTGATGTCGTAGTGGTGATGAATGTTCTCGCGCGAGCCGAGCAGCGTGTTGCGCGGACGGCGATGCCGCCACTGCGCGAAGCGGCGCCGGAACGAAATCGGCTGCGTGGATTCCGCCGCGCCGATGTACAACTCCTCGATCATGCGCAGGATGCTGCCGTCCACGTCGATCTTGCCGGCGCAGTACAGCTCGCCGAACTGCAGGTCCGGATCGGTGCACAGGCGCAACAGCGTGCGGCGGTCGGAGATGCGCAGCGTTGCGACCGGCGCTGCGCCGAGCGGCGCAATCCTGTCGCCATTCCAGAGGATGAAGCCGATGGGAGGATTGCCGAACGCGTGCATGAGCGTGCGGATCAGCCGCGTTTCCATGGAGTAACGCGCGTCATCGGCCACTGCCTGCGGTGGCTCGTAAGCTGGCTCACGCATCGCGCCGTCCCTGGGCGGAGCCTGCACTGGACGCCCTTCATTCGCCGTCTGCACGGAAAGCGCTCCCCTTCAGCCCCAGAAGCCGGGTGATTGTACGGGGTTGCCCGTCCGGGACGAAATAGCAATCATCATGGCCCGATAACGTCCCGGGATTTACGAAGGTCCATCCTATGCGCAGCCGACGGTGCGGATTCCTGCTGACTGTCATGGCAATTCCCGTCGCGGCCAGCGCCGCCGGCAGCGGCATCACGAGCGCCCAGCTCGACACCGCAGCGAAGGCCATCGAGCCGAAAACCATCGAGTGGCGGCGCGACTTCCATGCGCACCCGGAGCTGAGCAACCGGGAAGTGCGTACCGCAGAACAGATCGCGAAACATCTGCGCGCGCTCGGCATCGAGACCCGGACCGGCGTCGGCGTCACCGGAGTCGTCGGCCTGCTCCGCGGCGCGAAGCCGGGGCGAACGGTCGGACTGCGCGCGGACATGGATGCGCTGCCCGTGACGGAGCAGACCGACGTGCCGTTCAGATCCAAAGCGACGGCGCAATTCCGCGGTGAGACCGTCGGCGTGATGCACGCGTGCGGCCACGACGCGCACGTCGCGATCCTGCTCAGCGTCGCCGAAGTGCTCGCGGGCATGCGCGAGCAGCTCGCCGGGCAAGTGCTGTTCGTGTTTCAGCCCGCCGAAGAAGGTCCGCCGGAAGGCGAGCGCGGCGGCGCGGAGCTCATGCTCGAGCAAGGCGCTTTCAAAGTCGTGAAGCCGGATGTCATGTACGGCCTGCACGTGATCGCGTCGCTGCCGACGGGGACGATCGGCTATCGCTCCGGTCCGTTCATGGCCGGCGTCGAGAGCTTCACGATCGTGGTCAAAGGCCGGCAGACGCACGGCTCGCGGCCGTGGGGCGGTGTCGATCCGATCGTGACTTCCGCGCAGATCATCAACGGCCTGCAGACGATCGTCAGCCGGCAGCTCGACATCACGGCAATCCCGGCGGTGATCACCGTCGGTGCGATCAAGGGCGGCATCCGCTTCAACATCATTCCGGACGAAGTGCAGATGATCGGCACGGTGCGCACGTTCAGCACAGACGTCCGCAACGACATCGTGCGCCGTATGCAAACGACAGCGAGCAACATCGCCGAGGCCAACGGCGCGACGGCGACGGTGCGCTTCAAGGATCTCTCGAAGCCGGGATCCTCGGAAGAGGTTTCGGGGCCGCCGGTGGTGAACGATCCGACCGTCACTGCGGCCGCGCTGCCGGTGTTCGAGCGCCTCGTCGGCAAGGACCACGTGCGGGAGGTCACTCTGCAGACAACCGCTGACGACTACGCGCGCTTCGCGCAGCAGGTGCCGTCGCTGTATTTCTGGGTCGGCATCACACCGCCGGACCGCGACGCGGCACAGGCGCCGTTCAATCATTCGCCGCTGTTCTATCTGGACGAGGCCGGCATGAGCACCGGCGTTCGCGCGCTGCTGGCGTTGACGACGGAGTATTTGGCGCAGTAGTCCTGTGACAGAATCCCTGCATGGCTGAGGCGCCCGGCCGACCCATCCTCTTCGAGCTGGCGAGGCTCGCCGCGGTCGTTGCTCTGCCGCTCCTCGGAGTCATTGCATTCCTGCTGTTCGACGCCGCGCGTCGCGACCTGGCTCATGCGACGGACGACACGCGCCGCGTCGCGGATGAAACCGCGGCGCGCAGCGAGCGCTTCCTCGGCGACTTTCACGCCACGCTCGAAACCATCGCGCAGCGCCCGCTGGTGCGCGCCATGGACCCGACGCGCTGCGACCCCGAATTGTCGACATTGCGCGATCTCTATCCGCGCGCCGGCAACATCATCGTCGTCGATGCAGAAGGCTGGATCATCTGCGGCGCGAAGCCGCCGCCGGGCGGAGAGCGGCTACGAGTTGCCGATATGGAGTTGCAGCGCGCCGTCGTTCGCGACGGCATGTTCCGTATTTCCGAGCCGTTGATCGGTCGCATCAGCGGAACGTGGGGCGTGACCGCGGTGCAGCCGGTGAAGAGCGACGACGGCACCGTCATCGGCGCTGTCGGCATGCAGGTCAACCTGCGGCAGTTGCAACCGTTCGGGCGCGTCGAACGCGAGCGAACCATCGCGGGAATCGTCGCGCGGCCCGGAGTGGTGATCGCGCACTCCATCGACCCCGAAAACTGGATCGGCAGGAACGTCAGCGACACGCCCGCGATCGCAACCATGCTCGCCCGCAGCGAAGGCACGTTGCGCGATGTAGCGTTCGACGACAAGGACCGGTTGTGGGCATTCCGCCAGGTCGCCGGCACGAACTGGATCGCCTATGCGGGCGTCGATGCGGAAAGCGCGATCGCACCCACGCGCCGTCGCGGCATCGCCGCACTCCTGTTCATCGCGGTCATCGTCGGTGCGATGGTTGGAGCTGCCGCTTATTCCGCGCGACGTATCGCGCGGCCCATCAGGGCAATCGCCCAGGTCGCACGAGCGCGGGCGGAAGGCTCGCTCGACGCCCGCGCTTCCGTCGCAGGGCCGCTCGAGGTTGCGGACGTCGCGGTCGCATTCAATGCCGCCCAGGGGAGGCTGCAGCTGCAGCTGAGCCGGCTGGACCTGCTGCACCGGATCACCCGCGCGATCGGCGAACGGCACGATCTGCGCAGCATCTTCCAGGTCGTGATCCGCAGCCTCGAAGTGGATCTGCCGATCGATCTGGGCTGCCTCTGCCTGTACGACGAAGCGGAGGGCACGCTGATCGTGAGCTTGTCGAGCAAACCACCCTTCGCGGAGCAACAGCGTATCTCGATCGAGAGCAATGGCCTGGCGGCGTGCATGCGCGGCCAGCTGATCTACGAGCCGGACATCAGCCGCGCCGGCGGCGATCTCACGCAACGGCTCGCCGACGCCGGCATGCGCGCAGTGGTTCTGGCGCCGCTGCTCGCGCAGGGCACCGTCTTCGGCGTGTTGATTGCGGCGCGGCGCGAAGCGAACAGCTTCTCCAGCAACGAATGCGAGTTCCTCAGTCAGCTGAGCGATCACGTCGCGCTCGCAACTCACCAGGCGCAGCTCTACACAACTTTGCAACGGGCGTACGACGACCTGCAGCAAAGCCAGCAGACGGTGATGCAGCAGGAGCGCCTGCGGGCTCTCGGACAAATGGCGAGCGGCGTCGCGCACGACATCAACAACGCGATTGCGCCGATCGCGCTCTACACCGATTCGCTGCTCGAGCACGAACCCGGTCTCACCGAGCGCGCCCGCGACTACCTGAGCATCATCCGGCGCGCTATCGCCGACGTCGGCGAGACCGTCAAGGGCATGCGCGAGTTCTATCGTCCGCAGGAGCGGCAGGCGACGCTCACGCGGATCGATCTCAATCCCATCGTGACGCAGGTCATCGAGATGACGCGCGTCCGCTGGCGCGATCTGCCGCAGCAGCGCGGCATCGCGATCGCGATGCGCACCGAGTTGCAACAGCCGCTGCCGGCGATCCGCGGCCAGGAGAGCGAGATTCGCGACGCGCTGACCAATCTCATCTTCAATGCCGTCGATGCGATGCCTGAAGGCGGCACGCTCGCGATCCGCACGCGCGGCTCGGCCGAGACCGTGCAGCTCGAAGTCATCGACTCGGGCGTCGGCATGGACGAGGCGACGCGCCGGCGCTGCCTCGAGCCCTTCTTCACGACCAAGGGCGAGAGCGGCACGGGCCTCGGGCTGCCGATGGTCTACGGCATGGTGCGACGACACAGCGCGGAACTGGAGATCGACAGCACGCTGCATCAGGGCACGACGATGCGCATCGTGTTCCCGGCGGCGCAAGTCACCGCTGCGGCGCCCGCGCCGGTTGCATCTGACTCCGCGCCGCGACCGCTGTCGATCCTCATCGTCGATGACGATCCGCTCGTGCTCGAGTCGCTGCGCGCGACGCTGCAGAGCGACGGTCACAAGGTGACGGCAGCCGACGGCGGTCAAGCCGGCATCGAGACTTTCGCGGAAGCGCATCGCAGGGACGAAGCATTCGATGTCGTGATCACGGATCTTGGCATGCCGCATGTCGATGGCCGGCGCGTCGCTGCCGCCGTGAAAGCGGCTTCGCCTGCGACGCCGATCGTGCTGCTGACGGGTTGGGGCCAGCGCCTGGTGGAGGACGGGGATATTCCGGCGCACGTCGATCACGTGCTCAACAAACCGCCGAAATTGAGGGATTTGCGGGCTGCGTTGGCAAGAGTGTCGGGCTGACGCCCGACTCGGGGGTCAAGTGCGAACTGCGTCACAGCCGTGGGCGAAAGTTTCCGCGCACGCTGCCGCTGTTCCATTTCAGGGGCGGACCGCTCGTTCATGGCGTTGGGAATGTCGAAGAATCTCCTGGGAGTCATTGCAGGTCAGGCGTCGATCGTTGCGATCCTGACGCTGGTGCTGCTCCTATCGATCGTCGGCGCCCCGCTCCTGCAACAGAAGAAGGTCGTAGCGCAGCGCCTGGGCGCGGACGTTGCGGTGACCAAGGCGTACGCCATCAGCGAAGCGATCCTGGCCGGTGAGCAGGGCCGCGATTCGCTCGACACTTTCGCCAACTCGTTCAACGCCTCTCACCTGCAGCACGCGCTCGCACCGAATGCACGACCGCAGCCGGCGGGCATGCAGGCCGCGCTCGCCGCCGCCGCGCTGCGCGAGAATCCCACGCGCCCGTACACGAACTTCCAGCAGGTCGCCGGTACTCCGCACCTTTTCTATGCTGTCGCCGACCGCGCCGACGGCGTGCTGTTGCTCGACCTGTCGCTCGAGCGCGAACGCGCGACGATCGGCCGCTTCTTCGGACAGTCGTATCTGTCGATGAACGGACTCGGCTACTTCCTGGTGGCGCTGCTGCTGTTCGGCGCATTCAGCCTGCGCTTCTACCTGCGCAGCCTGATCCAGATGCCGGAGGAAGAGCGGCGCGACACGATCGTTCAGGGCTTGCGCGGCGATCTGCACAGCCGTCGCAATCTCCTGCCGTGGCTGCTGGTGATGTGCGGGGCGATCTTCGCCGTCGATATCACCAACATGTTCGACTCCGCAGTCGGCATCGGCTACCTGCTCGCCGTGGTGCTCGCGTTGTCGTCGAACCGCCATTGGCACATCACGCTGATCGCAACGCTGAGCGCGCTGCTGATGCTGATAGCGCCGATGCTCTCGCCGTACGACGGCACGTGGTGGTCGTACCTGGAAAGTCACTCGGTCGCCGTGTTCGCGATCTTCGCAACCGGCTTCTTCGGCTCGGCGAACATGCGCAAGTCGCAGGCCGAGGCGCTCGCACTTGCCGAGGCGGTGCGCTCGCGCGCCGAAACCCAGGGATTGCGCGAAGCACTGGAGCGCGCCGAAGCCGCGGAGGCGGAGAACCGCCGCATGGTCGAGCGCATCCGCATGGCGAACGATGCCGGCGGCCTGTCGGTGTGGGAATGGGACATCAAGGAGGACATCACGCGCATCGACGCGAACAGCCCGTTCCTCGAGCGCCTCGGCGCGCCGCGCGAGTTCCGCGGCACCGAGTACACGGAGAAGTATGTACACCCCGACGATCGCGAAGGCTGGGTGGCGCATTTCACCAAGGTGCTCACGAGCAAGGACGAGCTGTTCTCGTACCGCTACCGCGCTCTGTTCAAGGACGGAACGGTCGGTCACATCCAGTGTCATGCGCGCGTGATGCGCGACAGGAAGGGCCATCCGGTTCGCGTACTCGGCATCGATTGGGACGCCACCGAGCAGGAGCTGGCGAAGCAGGAAATCGCGCGTCAGTCCGCCGACCTGCGCGAGGCGCAGGAGCGCTTCCAGCGCGCAGTGTCCGGTACCCAGGACGCGTTGTTCGAATTCAACCTGCGCACCGGCGAGACCTGGTACTCGCCGCGCTTCCGCCAGATGCTCGGCTACGGCGCGAACGATAACGACGCCGACGGCAAGATCGAGACGTTCATCCATCCCGAAGACGGCCAGATCGTCGGCAAGGCGATGGGCGATCACCTCACGTTCGGCCTGCCCTACGACGTCGAGTATCGACTGCGCATGCGCAACGGCGAGTGGCTGTGGGTGCGCTCGCGCGCCTCGGCCGAGCGCGACACCGAGGACCGGCCGTTGTGGCTGGCCGGCTCGATCCGCGACATCACCGACGAGCGCGCGGGCCGCGAAGCGATGGTCATGGCGAAGCAGGAAGCCGAGGAAGCGAGCCGCGCCAAGAGCACGCTCCTCGCGACCATGAGCCACGAAATCCGCACGCCGATGAACGGCATCATCGGCATGACGGGCCTGCTGCTCGAGACCGGCCTGGACCGCGCGCAGCGCGACTACGCAGAGACGATCCGCGCCAGCGCCGATTCGCTGCTGACCATCCTCAACGACATTCTCGACTTCTCGAAGATCGAGGCGAACAAGCTCGACATCGAGAACCTGGAGCTCGACCTGCGCTCGAACGTCGACGATGTCGGCTCGATCATGGCGTTCCAGGCCGCAGCGAAGAGCCTGGAGCTGGTCGTCAACGTGCGCCCGGAAGTGCCGGAGCGCGTGTTCGGCGATCCGCAGCGCATCCGCCAGTGCCTGCTCAATCTCGTCGGCAACGCGATCAAGTTCACGCAGAGCGGCGAAGTCGTGCTGGAAGTGTGCTGCGTCGGCCGCCAGGACGGCCGTGCGCTGGTGCACTTCGAGGTGCGCGACACGGGCATCGGCATTCCGCAGGAATCGCTCGACCGCCTGTTCCAGCCGTTCACGCAAGCGGACTCCTCCACGACGCGCCGCTTCGGCGGCACGGGCCTCGGTCTTTCGATCGTGCGCAAGCTGGTCGAGATGATGGGCGGCCAGGTCGGCGCGCACAGCCAGCCGCACAAGGGCTCGACATTCTGGTTCACGCTGCCACTCGAATCCGTCGTCGGCAGCGATAGCGAGCCGCGGGTCGACAGCAATGCCGAAGGGCGCCGCGTGCTGCTGGTCGACGACAGCGCGACCAATCGCCAGGTGCTCGCGAGTCAGCTCACGCATGCCGGCTACGAAGTCGAGACGGCTTCGAGCGCGATGCGCGCGCTGGCAATTCTGCGCGACCCGGGCCCGCAGCCGTTCGACGCCGTCGTGCTCGATTTCCAGATGCCGGACATGGACGGGGCGATGCTCGGCGAGCAGATCGTGCAGTCGCCCGACATTCCGCCGACCCGCCTGATCCTGCTGACTTCTCTCGACCGCTCCGGCGACATGCAGCGCTTCGCGCAGATCGGCTTCTCCGCCTACCTGACGAAGCCCGTGCGCACGCGCGAGCTGCTCGACTGCCTGAATCGCGCTCTCTCGCACGCCGCCGAGGACTGGCACATGCACAGCCAGCCGATCATCACGCGCGGCACGCTCGTCGCAAGCGAGATCAAGCGCCAGTACTCGGGACAGGTGCTGCTGGTCGAAGACAACGCGATCAATCAGCGCGTCGCGCGCCGCTTCCTCGAGCGGCTCGGCTGCGAAGTGCAGGTCGTCGGCGACGGCCGGCAGGCGGTCGAAGCGTTCGGACGCAACCGCTATTCATTTATTCTGATGGACATGCAGATGCCGGTCATGGACGGACTGGAAGCGACGCGGCGCATCCGCGAGCTGGAAACCGGGGCGACGCGGCGCACGCCGATCGTCGCACTCACCGCCAACGCGATGATGGGCACGCTCGAACGCTGCCTGGAGGCTGGAATGGACGACTATCTCACCAAGCCGCTCGACATCTCGCGGCTGCAAGACGCAATGGATCGTTTCATCGGTCGCGCGGACGGCGAGGCGCCTCCCGCGGGCGCGCCGACGACCGCGGCCGCAATTGCCGTGGACAGCGGCGACAAGGCGATTCGCGCACGGCTCGCTGACGTCGCGGGAGACGACGAGGAGTTCATCGTCGAGCTCGTCAATGCATTCCTGACCGGCGGCGAGGAAACGCTGCAGGAGCTGCGCGCTGCCGTAGAGCTTGGCGACGCGACGGCGATCGGCCGCGCGGCGCACAAGCTGAAAGGCGCGGCGGCCAACCTGCACGTCAACCATCTCGCGACGCTGTCGTTCGACCTGGAAACGCGCGCCAAGTCCGGCCAGAAGGGCGACTGGCACGCGGACCTGGAGAAAGTCGCGGCGGAGCTCGCGCGCGTGTGCGAGGGATTGCGGACGGAGTTCGGGCTGGAGGAGCCGGCGCGGAAGACAGGATAAGAGTCAGGCCGCCCAGCGCATCCTGCGCCCGCGCCATTCGCGCATCCCTGCGCAGCAGCTTCAGCCTGACTTCTTGTCCGGATCTATGAATTCCTTCGGCTTCTGCGAGCCGCCGCCGAAGAAGAACTTCTCCATCTCCTCGACCAGGAACTTGCGCGCCTTCGGATCGATGGGTGTCAGGCGGTACTCGTTCAGCAGCATCGTCTGGTGCTTGAGCCAGCGCTGCCAGGCTTCCTTCGAGACGTTCTCGTAAATCCGCTGCCCGAGCTCGCCGGGATACGGCGCGTAGTCCAGGCCTTCGGCCTCAGTGCCGAGCAGCACGCATCTCACCATTCTGGTCATGCCGTCATTCAACCTTTGCGCCACACGATGCGCAAGCGGGCAACTGCCGTCGCGACCAGCAGGCCGTCCTCGTCGCGCAGCTCGCCGGCGGTTTCCGCATTGCGCTCGTCGCGCGAGACCAGGCGGCTGGTCGCTGTGAACAGGCCGAGTTTCG
>DATEKT010000093.1:0-40923 GCA_035277305.1 Steroidobacteraceae bacterium
TCGTCTTGCCGTACGTCGCCTGCGGATCCTGCGCGTACGCGGGACTGCCCTCGATGCCCGAAAAGCCTTGTTCGCCCTGAGACAGCAGCAACGTGTTCGCATCGAGCAGCATCAGCCGACCGCCGATCTCCTCGCCGCGGAACGGGTTCTTGCCGCGCATCGCGCCTTCGCCGAACACCGGCAGGCACGGATGACTCTCGAAGATCGTGCGCCATGTGCCGGGACCGGGCAGCCGCTCGAGCTCGCTCAAGCGCGCCTGGATTTCCGAAACGCGCACGACAAAGCATTTCTCCCGCTGTTTCCAGAAATGATGGGACGCGAAGATCCGCACGTCGTCCCCGTCGCTGTGCGCGATCACGTCGGCGACGCGAAAGCGCCAGGTCTGCACCTCCGGCGCCAACTCCTTCCAGCCATTGCCTGGTGGCGGCGCGGTCGCGCTGCCCTGGAATGCATTGGCGAACTCTTCGCGATTGGCCGGTACGCGGATCTGCAGCGGGTGCGCCGTGATGTCGTCGCCGGCAACTCGCAATGCATACAGATGACCGTCGCCCGTGCCGAGGAGCAGCCGATCGTCGAGTCGATCGAGCCCGCCCCCTCGAGTCGCCGGATGCGCGATCACTCCTTCGTGAGAGCGTACGCGGAGCACGTAGAACGCCGTCTTGATGTCTATCGCGATGACTTGCGCAGCTCCCGGCCGGTGCGAGAGCGCCACTTTTCCACCGAGAGCTGCGACGGCGAGCAACGCGACGGCCAGCACTGCAATCCCGCCGAGTTGTACGACACGCGGAATCACCACGAGCGGTGCGAGCACCGCAATCGCGAGAAACACCGGCAGAAGCAGATAGCCAGGTGCGTCGATATGCTTGAACAGCAACAGCAGCAGGAACAGGCCGAAGATGCCGAAGGCGAGCGCCATTGCACGGCCGAACGCACGCTGTGTTCCCGCGCGGGCGAAGACCATGACTGCCAGCGCCGCGGCGGCGTAACCCACGATCAGTACGACAACAGCGATCAGCTCATGCCGCGGCAGCTGCCACCACGGCGCCTTCCACTTCAGCAGCGGCAGGCACAGAAAGATGAGGATCGCCAGGGCATGCCAGGCGAACTGGAGCAGGAGCGGTCGGCGGGAAATTCGCATAGTTCTGGCATAGCGCCACGCCAGGCGCGACCCGAACAACGTCCGCTGGCCGTAAAAGATCCCCCGACGCGGCGCCTATTGCAGCAGATCCGCCCGCGGGGGCTGCCAGGGCGGAACCCAGCGGGGACAGGCCCCGGGCGGGTCATGCAGCTCGATCTCGGCAAAGCCGAGGGCCTTCTCGCGGTCGTAACGCAGGTCGCCCAGGACCGTGGCGTTCCCGATGCTGGCCATCCACGGGACACGAATGAAGCGCATTGCGGCTGCGGCTTCGCAATCCGTCCGTGTGCGGCTCCTGAGCCGATCGAGGTCGGTCGCGACCTCTGCGAACCAATGCAACCCGGCCGTATCCGCTCTCCGCACACGTTCCAGCGGCGCAGTGCTCGGAAGGTCCAGGCTGCGACTCAGGCAGCCATCAGCGGGGATCAGCGACGGTGCGAGCGCCAGCATCGTGCGCCGTGCGACCACGGACTGGCTGCGTGTCTGCACGAGCATGACTTCCCAGCACAGCGGATTTGCCGGCATAGGCGTCAGCACGCGGTCTATCGAAGTCTCGTCGGGAAAAAGCGTTGCTGCGATCGTCGCGATCCTGCGCGCGGCGACTTGCGAGCTCACGACGAAGGTCGCAGTAGCGGCGAGCCAAAGCACGACACCGGCTGCCAGCGCTTTCTGCGGTGTTACACGCCACGCCAGCAGAAGCATCGCTGCGATCACTACAATCAGCGCGACCGCGGGAAGTCTCGGCACCAGACCGCTGAACAAAGCGAGGCCGATGCCGATTGCCAACACCGCAACCACGATCAGCCGGGCGAGCAGCGAACGGAACGTGAGTGCGAGCGGTGCACACGCCGCCCATAGAAACGGTTCGGCAATGAACACGGCGTCGCCATACAGCCAGCGGTTCGAAATCGGCCAGAAAGGATGCACGCCGTAGTTGTTCGTGAAGTCCATTCCGATGTGCAGGAGCGGTGTGAACACGAGCATGCCGGCAAGCCAACGCACATCCTGCGGCGAAGGCGCATGCCCCTGTCGCCTGAGTCCCCAGCGTGCGATGGCGAACGCGAGGGCGGCCAGCAGCAGTGCACCTATGATCGTGTGCGAGTAGCCGCGATGCTGTAGCAGGTAATTGATCTTGCCGCCGATGAAGGAGTAGAGGACGTCCACGTCGGGCAGGTTGCTGCCGATCGCAGCCGTCGCAACCAGCAAGTTGCGGCGGACCTGGCTGGGCAGTCCCCGAGGGTCAGGCTGCGTCGTGCGCGCGATGGTTTCCCCCAGCAGCGCGCCGATGAGAGTATGCGTGACATTGTCCATGACAAATTCTACCCAGCTCGCGTCGGTGATGATCGTCTGTTCGGGGGCGGCGCACGCCGTCGTCAACGCGGTGCTCAAGTCGGGCAAGGACAAGATGTCGAGCCGCGCGCTGATCGACGGCTTCAGCGCGCTGCTGATGTTTCCCGCGGCGCTGTTCCTGCCGCTGCCGAACGGCGCCTGGGGCTGGCTCGGCGGCTCGGCCGTCGTGCACCTCGTCTATCTCGTCTGCCTGATCAAGTCCTTCGAATCGGCCGACATGAGCGTGGCCTATCCGATAGCGCGGGGCGCGGCGCCCGCGCTCGCTGCGTCCACCGCCGTCGTATTCTTCAACGAGCCCATCAACGTGTGGATTGCGTGCGGCATCGGCTGCGTTTCCGGCGGGGTCGTGCTCATCGGGCTCGGCCGCAGCGTCAGCCGGACGGCGATCGGATGGGCGACGGCCACCGGCGTTTCGATCGCTTTGTACACAGTGATCGATGCACAGGGCGTGCGGGCCGCGCCTTCAGCGCTCAGCTACATCGCCTGGATCTTCCTGATGCTCGGGGGCGGAATCGGCGTGGCCTTCGCGCTGTGGCGCGGGCCGCGGTTCATGCTGGCCGCGCGTTCCGAATGGCGTCCCGGCCTGTTCGCCGGGGCGATGTCCATCGTCACATACGGGCTTGCCCTGTGGGCCTTCCGGCTCGGGGATACGCCCCGGCTGGCGGCGCTGCGCGAGACCTCCATCGTGTTCGCGACGTTGATCGCGATCTTCGTGCTCAAGGAACGTGTGACTGCCGCCCGCCTTGCAGGCATCGGCGTGATTGCGCTCGGCGCGGCGCTGCTGCTCATGCTGAACTAAGTCGGAATGGCTATGATCCGCCTCCCGCCATGAACACGCGCCGGTACATCCGCTCGCTTGCTCCGCTGCTGTTGCTGATTGCGGGCGCTGCGCTCGCGCACACCGTGGCCGAAGGCGATCAGGATTTCGTGCGCAACAGCAGCGGCGCGCAGGTCGTGCCGTTCATCTATCTCGGCGCGAAACACATGGTCACTGGCTACGACCATCTGCTCTTCCTCGCGGGCGTCATTTTCTTTCTGTATCGCCTCAAGGAAGTCGCGCTGTACGTCACGCTGTTCGCGATCGGGCACAGCACCACGCTGCTGCTCGGCGTACTCACGGGACTGCGCGTCAATCCGTTCCTGATCGACGCGATCATCGGCCTGTCGGTCGTCTACAAGGCGCTCGACAACATGGACGCGTTCCGCACGCTGTTCGGCTGGCAGCCGAACGCGAAGCTCGCGGTGCTGTTTTTCGGATTCTTCCATGGCTTCGGCCTTGCCACGAAACTGCAGGAGCTGAATCTCGCGCGCGAGGGTCTCGTGTCGAACATGCTCGCCTTCAACGTCGGCGTCGAGATCGGTCAATTGTTGGCGCTGAGCGCAATCCTGCTCGTCATGAACTATTGGCGGCGCACCGCCAGTTTCACGCGGCATGCGTACGGTGCGAACGTCGTGCTGCTGACGGCCGGCTTCGTGCTCACTGGGCTGCAACTCACCGGCTACGCGACCGGACAATGAACGAGCAACCTCGAACTCCGCGCCGCCGGCTGCTGCTCAGCACTCTCGTTGCCGTCATCGTGGCAGCGCTCGTCCTGGTCGCGTTCGTGCTGCCGGCCGAGTATGCGATCGATCCGTTCGGCATCGGCCGGCTCACCGGCCTCGACGCGCTCGGCACGAGCAAGCAAGCCCGGCCGATCACCGAAGTCGTGCACGCTCATCCGCGCAAGTATTACAGCGGCAACATCGCAATCGAGGTCGCGGGTAAGGAAGAGCTGGAGTACAAGGCGACGCTGGCGATCGGCGAGCCGATGCTGTACTCGTGGCGCGTGCAGGGCGGCCCGGTGTATTTCGAGTTCCACGGCGAGCCGACCGAGGGGACGTGGCCGAAAGGCTACTACCGCAGCTACGAGATTCAGCAGTCGGCGACGCAATCGCACGGCTCGTTCATCGCGCCTTTCACCGGACACCACGGCTGGTATTGGCGCAACCTGAGCGATGAGCCGGCAGTGATCACGCTGCAGGCGAGCGGCTACTATTCGCGCCTCGGGCGCATCGAGTCGAAGAAGGCAGCAGTTGAATAGGGGGATCAGCAATGAAGGCGAACCTGATGCAGAGACTGTTCATCGTCGTCGTGGCCGCGACGCTCGGCGCATGCGCGTCGATGAAGTCCGAGTCGCCCGCGCAGGCGTCGAAGGGCGCCGGCGGCGGCGGTAGCCTGGCCACTGCGCTCGCGAGCGCCGATCGGCCGGCCGAGGACAAGAGCCGCGACGCGGATCGCAAGCCCGCCGAGCTCATGCAGTTCTTCGGCGTGAAGCCGGGCATGACGACCGTCGACATCATCGCGCTCGGCGGCTACGTCACCGAGGTGCTGTCGGTCGCAGTGGGACCGAACGGCAAGGTCTACGCGCAGAATCCGCCCATCGCGCTGCAGCTGCGCGACGGCATGTACGCGAAGCAGATCACCGACCGGCTCGCCAACGATCGTCTGAAGAACGTGGTGCGCGTCGACGCCGATCTGCCCGCCAGCGCGCAGATCGCGCCGGGCAGCGTCGACGTCGCGATCACCGCGATGAACTATCACGATGTGCGCAATCGCAATCCCGACGACGGTGTCGCGTTCCTGAAGGGCATCTACTCGATGCTGAAGCTGGGCGGCGTGCTGGGCGTGACCGATCACGTCGGCAACGACGGCGCCAACAACGCGCAGCTGCATCGCATTCCGCAGCACTTCCTGCTCGAAGACGCGAAAGCGGCCGGCTTCGTCGTCGACGGGGAGAGCGACATCCTGGCGCACGCGGCCGACGATCACACCAAGATGGTTTTCGATCCGACGCTGCGCGGCAAGACCGATCAGTTCGTCGTTCGCCTGCGCAAGCCAAAATGAGCCTGCGCTTTGCAGCGCTGCTCGTGTTTGCGCCAGTGGCGGCACTGGCGCAGACGCAGATCGGTGTCGATAACCCGCTGCGCACCGGCGAGAACCAGCAAGAGGCGGTGCGCCTCAACGAGGCGATCTCTCTCGCCTACGGGTTCGGCAACACGTTTCTCGTCACCACATCCGACGGCAACGTCGTGATCGACACGTCGTCGATCGTGCGCGCACCGCGAGCGAAGCAGCTGCTGCAGAAGCAGAACGCCGGACCGGTCAAGTACATCATCCTGACGCACGGCCACGGCGATCACACGGGCGGCGTGCCGTTGTGGAAGGGCCCGGACACGCAGGTCATCGCGCAGAAGCAGCACTACGAATTCATCAACTACCAGACGCGTCTCGCCGGCTTCTTTGCGGAGCGCAATGCCGCGCAGTTCAACTTTCAGCGCCCGCAGACAGGAGCATGGGCCGGTAACTACGGCGCGCAGATCGTCGCGACAGTGCAGTTCGACGATCGCTACGAGTTCACGCTCGGCGACACGAAGTTCGAGCTCTACAGCACGCCGGGCGAGACGCCCGATCACCTGACAGTTTGGATTCCCAGGTATCGCGCGGCGTTCGTCGGCGACAACTACTACGAATCGTTTCCGAACATCTACACGCTGCGCGGCACGCAACCGCGCTGGGCGCTCGACTACATCGCTTCGCTCGACAAGGTGCTGGCGCTCAAGCCCGAGCTCCTGCTGCCGAGCCACGGCGAGCCCGTGCGCGGCAACGCGGAGATCACGCGTCGTCTGACGCAGTACCGCGATGCCATTCAATATGTACACGACGCCGTCGTGCAGGGCATGGATGCCGGCAAGGACGTCTTCACGCTGATGCACGAGATCAAGCTGCCGCGGGAGCTCGAAGTGGGCGAGGGCTACGGCAACCTGATCTGGTCGATCCGCGGCATCTATGAAGGCTATGCCGGTTGGTTCGACATGAAGCCCGAGACGATGTACGACGTGCCGGTCGATGCAGTGTTCGCGGATCTCGCGAAGCTCGCGGGCGGCGCCGGACCGGTCGCGCAGCTCGCGGCACAGTATGTCGACGCCGGCCGTTACGTCGAAGCCCTGCACCTGACCGGCGTTGCGCTCGCGAGCGATCCGCAGTTTCGTCCGGCGCTCGAGACGCGACTCAAAGCGCTCGAAAGCCTGCGCACGAAATCGAAGAACAGCAACGAGCGCGGCTGGCTCGACTATCACATCCGCGTGGTGAAGAAGAAGTTGTCAGGCTCAGTCTGATACGCGTGCCGTAACTGGCACGAGCGCCGACACTGTGAGCTGCGGCCGTGCAAGGTTGCCGAACGACGAGCACTGCACGCGGTCGCTCACGATCTGCACCGACATTCGCGGCAGGATGTGCCGCCGCAGTTGTTCCACCAGCTCGCAGTCTCCCGGCTCCAGTCGCATCTCACGGCTGCGCGCGAACGAGATCGTCTTCCACACCGCCGGAAAGCGCGGCAGATCCTCCGCGCTCGCGAGCCGCTCACCGCGCACGCGCGCGACCAGCTCGTCTTGCGCATCGTAAGTCGTGAGCGCTGTCACGTTCTCCTGCGTCGCTTCGACCGGCGACGCCAGGACGATCTGGAACCGCGCGGTCGACAACTGGTCGTCGCATGAGTAGGCGCGCAGCTCGATGCCGCCGCGTGCGCCGACCGTCGTCAGGATTTTTTCCAGCTTGGACTGCAAACCGCTGCACGAGTAGAGCGTGCTGTAGCCGCGATAAACGAAGTTGATCCGCTGGGGCTTCCACACGGCTTCGACCACTGCCATATCCGGTTGCGATTCGGCGCGCACCACGCTCCAGGACAGCATCGCCAGTGCCACCCATGCGATCAGTCGGCCATCGGCTCTCATCTTGCCCATTGCGCCTCCCTCGGTCCCGGGCCTGGCCCCTGCCAATCCGGTTCCGCCTTCCGTCGCTGGAATCTAGGCGCGGTCCACGAATGCGCCCATAGATGATCGGCCAATTGCGAGCGCCCACCGGTGAGCTGTGCATCGCGAGCGTGCGGGCCCCGCTGTTATGATCGGAAAACGCAGGGGGAGGTCCGACATGCAACAGCGCAGGCCCACAGGGTTGCTGAACGGCTGGCCGATCGTCGGCCTCGCCGGTGTCGCAATTCTTGCGGCGGTGCTGGCGGCGATTGCGACTGCACCGGACGTGGGCGAGGCGGCTGCCCGATCGGTGCGTCTCACGGCGCGGACTTCGGTGACGCTGTTCCTGGCGGCGTTCACGGCTGCAGCGCTGTGGCGCTTCTGGCCGAATGCGTGGACGCGCTGGCAGCGGCAGAATCGCCGCTATCTCGGCGTCTCGTTCGCTTTTTCGCACGCCGTGCATCTCGCTGCGATCTTCTGGCTGCAGCACGTTCAGCCGGTCGAATTCGCACAGCAGGTGAACGCGATCACCTGGATCGGCGGCGGGCTCGCCTACCTGTTCATCGCCGCGATGACGGCGACCTCGTTCGATCGCACGGCGGAGATGATCGGGCCGCGGGCGTGGAAGATCCTGCACACGGCCGGCTCGTACTACATCTGGATCATCTTCGCGAACAGCTACATCGGCCGCGCGCTGGCGATGCCAGAATACATTCCGGCCGCCGCGATCGTGGTGCTCGCGCTGGCCCTGAACATTGCCGCCCGCGTGGCGCGCCCGCGCGGCGCGCCAGCGGCGATCGCACGTTGATCCACCCGTTTCTTGCAGAAGAGGTTTCGAGGATGCGGATTCCTGTCACGATCAAGATCGTCGCGCTTGCGGGCCTGCTCGCGCTGCCGGCTACTGCTGCACTCGCCGAGTGCACGCGCCCGCGTCCGTCGTTCTCGATTCCCGAGGGCGGCTCGGCGAGCGAGAAGGACCTTGCCACCACGGAGACCGCGCTCGCCGAGTTCGGCGGCAAGGTGCGCGACTATCTGTTCTGCCTGAACGGCGAGAACAGTCAGAAGGTCGTGGGCAAGGACCAGGCAGCGCGCGAGGAAATCGCCAAGGCTGCCGTCGCCGCTCACAACGATGCAGCCAACGAGTTCCGCGGGCTCGCGGCGTGTCTCAAGGCGCAGCGCGAAGCCTTCAAGAGCACGGGCGGCGGCACGAAGCCGAAACCGGCGGATTGCTCTTCGCACATCGCCGCAGCGGCGACCCAGGCTCCGGGTAACGCGCCACCGGTGGTCACCACCGAGTTGACGGTGGAAGCGTCCGGCCGCACCGTCGACATTCCGGGCGGCACGAGCTGGATGTACTACCTCGTGCGCGACGACAAGCCCCGGCGGTGCTCGCGACAGTCGACGGACGAATGTCTGTATCGCGCTGTTCACGTGCGCAACGACTCGGACGAAACGCTCGAGTGCAAAGGCGAGATCGCTTATGCCGGCACCGACAGCAAGGGCCAGGCGACGACGACATCGAAGTTGCTCGTCACCGGCCGCGGCACCTTCATTCTCACCGAGAGCCTCGCGAAGCAGGGCACCAATGCCGACACCTTCGACGCCGCGTGTACGGTGCGACCGAAGCTGGCGGCGCTCGACACGCCGGCGAACTGCAAGTACGAAGTCGTGAAACCGGTTTCCATCGCCGACTATTACCCGGTGGCGTCGCAGGATGCGGACGAAGAGGGGCCGGTGGTCGTCGAGTTCTCGCTCTCGGGCAAGGCTGCGCGTCCGACCGACGTCAAGGTCGTCGCCAGCAGCATGTATCCGCGGCTGGACGAAGCGGCCATGAAAGCGGTCGGCGACATGGTGATGAGCAGCAGCTGCGGCAAAGCCCGCTATCGTTTGAAGCTGAGTTTCCAGCTGCAGCAGTGAAACGCTCGTTGCGCACAGTCGCCGTCACTCGGTACGTCACGCCATTGCGCGAGGGCGGATCGGTGCCGGCGATTGTCGAGGCCGACGACGACGGCATGTACGTGCTGAAATTCCGCGGCGCCGGGCAGGGACCGAAAGCGTTGATCGCGGAGCTGCTCGCCGGCGAGATCGGTCGCGCCGCCGATCTGCCGATCCCGGAAATCGTGCTGATCCAGCTCGACCCGGAGCTCGCGCGCACCGAGCCCGATCCCGAGATCCAGGATGTGATCCGTGCCAGCGGCGGACTCAACGTCGCGCTCGATTATCTGCCCGGCGCGGTGACGTTCGATCCGGTGGCGCATCGGCCGGCGGCGGCGCTCGCAGCGGCGATCGTGTGGTTCGACGCGTTCGTCATGAACGTCGACCGTACTGCGCGCAACACCAATATGCTGATGTGGCATCGCAAGCTCCATCTCATCGATCACGGCGCCGCGCTGTACTTCCATCATTCGTGGAGCGCGGACTCCGTCGAGCGCGCTCGCGATCCGTTTCCGCGCATCCGCGATCACGTGCTGCTGCCGTTCGCGTCCGCGCTGCAGGAAGCGCACGAGAGCATGCTCGAGCGGCTCACGCCTGCGGTGATGCGCTCGCTGGCTGCGCTGATTCCCGATGAGCTGCTGACCGACCTGCCGGGGGACGACGACATCTTCGCGAATCCCGGCGAATATCGCGCTGCCTATGAGCGCTGGCTCGTGCGCCGGCTCGAGCCGCCGCACGATTTCTTCACGGAGGCCCTGCGTGCGCACGCCCAGCTCGTATGACTACGCGATCGTGCGCGTCGTGCCGCGCGTGGAGCGGGAAGAGTTCATCAATGCGGGTGTGATCCTGTCGTCGCAGGCGCTGGATTTTCTCGCCGCGAGCATCCAGCTGGACGAGCGCCGCCTGCTCGCGCTCGATCCCACGGTCGATCTCGAAGCGGTGCGGGAGAATCTCGCGAGCATTCCGCTGGTGTGCGCGGGCGGTCCGGCCGCCGGTCCGATCGGCAAGCTGGCCCCGCGCGAGCGCTTTCACTGGCTGGTCGCGCCGCGCAGCACGATCATCCAGACTTCGCCGGTTCACTCGGGCCGGTGCCAGGATCCGGCGGCTGCGCTGGAGCATCTGGTGCGGACGATGGTACTGGCGCGCGTGTAGTCCATTCTTTCGAGCGCTGCGCCCACTGCTTCAAGTAGCCGCCGCGCGAAGTCTGACTCGGCGGCACGTCGCGGTCGTAGGGTCCGCCGTGCGGGTTCCATGGGAAATTGCCGCTGTCATTGCGCGCCCGGCCGTAGACGCGCTCGTCGTCCGGACCGCCGATGGCGCTGTAGTCGTCGGGTTTGACCATGCTGGCGTAACGGCCCGCACCGGCCGAGGTTCCTGTGTGACATGCGTCACCTCCGGCGTCGGTTCAGTGGACGTCTTATGTCAGTGTCGACGCGGTGCAGGAATACTGGCTCCATGGGCACCAAAGCAAAGCTTTCGACGACAGCCGACGCCGCCGGGCGCAAGTCCGGGCGTGCGGTATTCGACAACCAGGGCCGGGCAAGCTGGGAATGGCAGACAGCCACGGGCGTGTTCGAGGCCGACGTCACGCACGAGCAGTTGCAGAATCTCGAAGCGGCGGGACTGGCGCTGGTCGAGAGCGAGCCCACCGCCGGACGCGTGTGGAACGGTGTGTCGCGTCCGGGCGCGCGACCTGTCGCTCCGGCGCGCAATCCGACGGTGTTGAAGCGAATCCTGCGCCGCCTGTCAGGCTGACAGTTTCCCGAACGCCTCCGCGACTTCCTGCGGGCGGCTCGGACGGATCAACCGCGCCACTTCTTTGCCATCGTTGAGAAAAACCAGAGTCGGCCACAGCTTCACGCCGAACGAACGTCCGAGCGGCTGACCGCTGCCATCTTCGACTTTGATGTGCTGCACATCGGGGTGCGTCGCGAACGCACTCTTCAGCAGCGACTGCGCGCGAATGCACCAGCCGCACGAGACACTTCCGAACTCCAGCAGCAGCGGTCCGTGCGACGCGTCGATCTCCGCGCGGGACGGCTCGGTTGCGGCGTAGTCGTGGGTCATTGGCATCGTTGGGTGTACTCAGGACAATCTGATCAGAACAGTTTGAAGAGCGCGACGATCACGAGCACCGGAACAGCGATCACGAAGGCGACCACCAGGGCGATCAGCAGCGAGAAGCCCAGCACGAAGAAGCGGCTGTTGCGCCGGCTGCCGATCGGATCGAGTTGATAGTGCGCCAGCAGCGCCAGGTTGCGGCTGTTGGCTTTGAACACTGCGTCGAAGATGTCGCCGGCGAACGGAATGGCGCCGAGCACGGTCTCGATCAACACGTTGCCGATCATGCGCAGCAGGATGCTGCGCGGCGCGCCCAGATTGCGCGCCTCGACGATGATGTACGCGGAGAACAGCGCGCCGATCGCATCGCCGAGTCCCGGCACGAGCCCGATGACCGGATCGAGGCCGATGCGGTAGCCGCCGGGCAGCGGAATCGAGTTGTCGAGCAGCCAGGCGAGCGAGCGCAGGCGGCGCACGCGCTCCGTGGTGCGCGGCGCGTCGGCGGCGGAAATGAGCGTCGCGGTTTTCATGTACTCTATGAGCGCATGAGCGTCACGCAGGTTCCAGCGGTCGAGGCCTTCTATCACACGCTGACCGGTGCGTTCGCCTACCTCGCCTACGATCCGGGCGCGCGCCAGGCCGTGATCGTCGATCCCGTCATCGACTTCGATCGTCGCTCAGGCGCGGTCGCAACGGTTTTCGCCGACCAGATGCTGGCCCGCGTTCGCGAGCTGGGGCTGCACGTGACGTGGATCCTCGAAACGCACGCGCATGCCGATCATCTGACCGCGGCAGCCTACATGAAGGATCGACTCGGCTGCCAGATCGCGACCGGTGCCGGCATCCGCCAGGTGCAGGCGAGCGCCGCGCGCATGTTCGACCTGGAGCAGCAGTTCCCCACCGACGGCTCGCAGTTCGATCGACTGTGGAACGACGGCGATCGCTTCAGCGTCGGCGGGGTCGCGTGCTCGGTGCTGGCGACGCCGGGCCACACGCCGGATTCCGTGACGTATCTCATCGGCGATTGCGCGTTCGTCGGCGATACGTTGTTCCTGCCGTATCTCGGCACGGCACGCTGCGATTTCCCAGGCGCCAGCGCGGGCGAGCTGCACGACTCGATCAACAAGTTGTACCGGCTGCCCGACGCGACGCGCATTCTGACCGGCCACGACTACCCGGCGAAGCCGGCCGACGCGACGCACTGCTCCGACGTGCTCACCGAGAAGCAAACGAACGCGCACTTGAACGCCGGAACTTCCCGCGCAGATTTCGTGGCGTTCCGCGAGCAGCGCGATCGCACGCTGGCGTTACCGGAGCTGTTCTTCTTCGCGCTGCAGATCAACGTGCGGGCAGGGCGGTTTCCGGCGCCTGCCAACGGCACGCGCCAGCTGCACGTGCCGATTCATCTGCCGCAGTACTGGGCGGGATGACGTTCTAATCTTTGGAGCGGCGGCCGCCGCCGCGCGTGCGCCGTTCGCGGCCGTCGAACAATCGTGAGGCGACGCCGAAGTCGATCAGCCGCCGCGGCTCGGCGCGCCGATCCTTGTGCTTGATGTATCTGCACTGACATTTTTCGCTCATCGAGCAGCTGCTCAGCGGCAGCGGCGGCGCGTCGCGCACCAGGAAGCGGTGCTCGCTGAACTTGCGCGCCATGTCGCAGCAGATCAGTCCGCGGTAGATCGAGATCGCCTGGAACGGTCGCAGGGGTCCGGTCGCTTCGGGCGGATCCTTGCGGGCGCCGAAGCGGGCAAGCCATCCGCCCAGCAACGACGTCTTCTTCGTCGGTTTCGGCATCGAACATCCCCACCTGCAGCGGCTGCCATCATCGCGAAATGGCAGCCGGTTGCGATGTGCTGCACGTCACGACGTGCAGCGCAAACCCGGTCCGGCTACGGGTTTTTCCCCGAGGTTGCGCGGATGTAACGATCCACTTCGGTGGCGACCATGTCGAGCGGCGCCGTGCCGGTTTTCAGTACGACGTCGTGAAACGCCTGTGGCTTGAATTTCGCGCCGAGCGTGCTGCGGGCTTTGTCGCGCAGCTCGAGCAGCTTCAGCTGCCCGATCATGTACGCGCACGCCTGGCCCGGATTGACGACGTAACGCTCGACTTCGCTCGGCTCCAGGCCATAGTCGATCGCCTGTTGACGCGTCCAGTGCTTGGCGTGCAGGCCGGTGTCCACGACCAGCCGGCGCGCGCGGAACAGCTGCGCGTCGAGCATGCCGAGCTCACCTTCAGGATCGCCCTCGTACCAGCCGTTCTCCGCGACCAGCTTCTCGGCATACAGCGCCCAGCCCTCCGACAGCGCTGAGATGCCGCCGAGCACGCGCGCCTGGCGGAAGCGCGGCAGGCTCGTATTCTCCTGCTCGAGCGCGATCTGGAAGTGATGACCCGGCACCGTCTCGTGATACACGAGCGAGCGCAGACCGAATTTGGTCATGCGCGCCTCGCGCAGCGGGATCTGGAAGATCGCCGGCCGCGAGCCGTCGAGCGGCGCGCGATTGTAGTTGGCGGCTGCGCTCTGCTCGCGGAAGCGCGGGAACGGCTGCGCGATGACTTTGGTCTTCGGTTGCATGTCGAACAGCGACTGCGAGCGCTTCAGCGCATCCTCGATGAAGCCGTTCGTGTCTTTCATGATCGCCGCGCGTGCGGCTTCGGAAGCCGGATCCGGATAGCGCAGATCGTTGCGCAGCTTCTCGATGCGCTCGCGCACCGTGCCCTCGCTCCGGCCGAGCTTCTTCAGGATCGCATCCATCTGGCCTTCGATGCTCGCGACCTGCTTCAGGCCGATCTGATGAATCTGCTCCGGCGTGTAGTCGGTCGTGGTGAAGCGATTCAAGAAGAACGCGTACGCCTCGGCGCCGCCCTTGAAGCGCCACAGTCCGGCATCGTCGGTCGCATTCGGCTGGATCGATTCGAGCAGCTTGATCGCGCGATCCCATGCCGGGTAGACCTGCGTGCCGACGAGCCGCGTGGCCTCGGCCTGCAGCTTCGTGCGCTGCTCGGGGGCCATGCCTTCGACGACGCCCATTTTCTGCACCAGCACGGTGACGAGGGCATTCTGCTCCGGCGGCACCTCGCGGAACGTGCGCATCGAAGCGAGCGTGGTCTTCAGGATGAAGCTCGGCGGAATCAGCCCCTCGCCGGCGACGCGCTTGGCTTCGACCAGCGCCTCGTCCATGCGCGTGCCGACCTGCGCGAGTCTCTTGACGTAATTTGACGCATCTTTTTCGCTGGCGAGCGGGTGGCGCAGGGTCAGCGTCTCGACCAGGTCGACGTTCGCGCCGCCGAACTGCTCCAGCGGGAAGCGATAGTCCATGTACTTCTCGCCACGCACCGTCGAGTCGAGCATCCAGTGCATGAGTTGCGCGGAGAGCCGGTCCGACTCGCTGAGCTTCGCGGTGTCGAACTTCGCGAGCTCGCTCAGCCCGCGGCGGGCCAGCGCGACGCGCTCCTCGTCCCACTGCCGCGTGTTCGGCGTGAGCTGCTGCTCGAGGCGGTCCTGCTCCGCGCCGCTGAAATAGCGCGTGGCGGTGGCGAGATCGGGATCGCGACGAACCCACTCGGCCGTGAAGGTATCGAAGAAGGTCCCGATGCCCTGCTTCGTGCTGCGCTCCTGCGCGAGCGCCGGCACCGTGACGATCCAGACACACAACAGCAGCCAGCGGCTCATCTTGTTCGTTCGCATCGTTTCCTGCTCCGATCCGGTCGTGGCGAGCGCGCGAGTGTATCATCCGGTCATGCTGCGCTATCGGCCTGCACCGCCGCTGTCGTCGTTCATCGACCAGTTCTGGTACGTGCGCGGCTGCGATCCCGATCGCAAGCGGCAGAGCGCGCTGCCGACCGGCAGCGTCGATCTCACATTCAATCTGGCCGCGGACGATCTGCGGGTTTTCGCGAATGCGGCGGATCATTCCGGCATGTCGTTCGACGGCGCCGTCGTGCACGGCGCGCAATCGCGTTACTTCGTGCTGGATGCGCGACGCGACGTGCACGTCATCGGTGTGCACTTTTTGCCTGGCGGCGGCGCGGCATTGCTCGGCGTGAGTGCGCAGGAGCTGACCGATCGTCACATCGCGCTCTCCGACATCTGGGGCGCACGCGCGCGCACGTTACGCGAGCAGTTGCTCGAGGCGCCGACGCCGGCCGCGAAGTTCGCTCTGCTGGAAGATGAGTTCCGCGCGCGCCTGCGTCCGCAACGGCTCGTGCATCCGGCCATCAGTTTTGCCTTACGCGGTATGCACACCGCATCGACGGACTTGCGGATCGCGCAGATTCAGACGTCGACGGGCTACAGTCCGCGCCGCTTCACGACATTGTTCACCGACACCGTCGGTCTCACGCCCAAGCTCTACAGCCGCATTAATCGTCTGCGCAGCGTCGTCGAGCGCGTCGCGCGCGGCGGCAAGATTGCGTGGGCGGATCTGGCGAGCGAGTACGGTTACTACGATCAGTCGCATCTGACACGGGACTTCCGCGAGTTCAGCGGCGTCACGCCGGGCGAGTACAAGCCAGTGCGCCCGGGCAGCGCGCTGCACATGGAAATCGACGGCGCAAGCGGCCGCTGACGTCGTTGCAGATTTTTCCAATACGCGCGCCGCTCGCTGGATGACGATTGCGCCTCGTAAGGAACCTCCATGGGAGAAACGAGTCATGAGCACTACCGATCGGACGTTCGCGGTGCACGAGGTGTATCCCTATCTGCGGGTACGCGATGCGGGGCGGGCGCTGGAGTTCTACCAGCGCGCGTTCGGCGCGCAGGAGCTGTTCCGGCTCACTGAGCCGAGCGGCCGCATCGGCCACGCCGAGATCAAGATCGGCGGCACGACGCTGATGCTCGCGGACGAGTATCCGGAGATGAACATCGTCGGGCCGCAGACGCTCGGCGGCACGTCGTTCTCGATCCATCTGCACGTCGACAACGCCGATGCCTGGATCGAGCGCGCGGTGGCCGCCGGGGCCACGGTGCTGCGCCCCGCCGTGGACGCCTTTTACGGCGAACGCAGCGGCAGCGTGCGGGATCCGTTCGGCCACGAGTGGCTGCTCGGCCACCAGGTCGAGGAAGTGTCCACAGAGGAGATGCAACGGCGGTACACGGCCCTGTTCGAAAGCTAGGCAGCCGGCTGTCACAAGCGGCTGGGCTCGCCCGTCTAGGTCCGCCATGAGCGCAAGCATGAGCGCAAACGTCGAAATCTTTTCCGGCCACCGCGACCGGCTGTTCGGGATCGCCTACCGGATGCTCGGCAGCCGCGCGGACGCGGAGGATGTCCTGCAGGACGCGTGGCTGCGCTGGCACGAACAGGACACCGCGGCCCTGCGCTCCACCGAGGCGTGGCTGACCACGATGGTCACGCGTCTGGCGATCGATCGTCTGCGCACCGCGCGGACACAACGCACGACCTACTTCGGTCCATGGTTGCCTGAGCCGCTGGCGGAGACCGAAGTCGTCACGCCGGAGTCGCACGCCGAGTTCGCGAGCGATCTGTCTGTCGCCTTCATGCACCTGCTCGAGCGCCTCGGCGAAGAGGAGCGGGCGGCGTTCGTGCTGCACGATGTTTTCGACTGCGACTACGACGACATTGCCGAGACGCTCGGCAAGACGCCGGCCGCGTGCCGTCAGCTCGTGCATCGTGCGCGTGAGCGGGTCGCGACCGAGCGCCGGCGTTTCCGCGTCGACGAGGACGCGCGCATCGCGATGTTGCACAGGTTCATCAGCGCGGCGCAGAGCGGCGATTTCAACGCCATCAAGTCCATGTTCGCGCCCGATGCCCGCATGACGTCGGACGGGGGCGGCAAGGCAGTTGCAGTATTCCGGCCGCTGCTCGGCGCGGAGCGCATCGCGCGCCTGTGGTGGGCAATCTCGCGGCGACCCGAGGCGCCGCATATCGAGCGCCGTCTCGTGCGCATCAACGGCGAGATGGGCTTCGCGTTCTATTTCAAGGGCCGGCTGCACTCCGTCTCGACCATCGATACCGACGGCGAGCGCATCTACGGGTACTACTCGATCGCGAATCCCGACAAGCTGCGGGAATTCGCGCGACGCCAGGCCTTGCCGGTCACACGTCCCGCCGCACGCGCGTCTTAGCGGTACTTCCGGCAACTTCGCGAGGAGGGGCGCCATGAGCGTACGCATACCTTTGGATCCGAAAAAATTCGCCGACGTCATCGGCGGGATGATCGGCCTCAACAAGATCATCGAGAGCTCGGGCATCGAGGAGCAGCTGCTGCTGCTGGTCGAAATCCGCGTGTCGCAGATCAACGGCTGCGGCTACTGCCTCGACATGCACACCAAGGATGCCCGGCTCGCGGGCGAAACGGAGCAGCGGATCTATCTGCTGAGCGCGTGGCGCGAAGCGCCGCTTTACTCGGCGCGCGAGCGCGCGGCGCTGGCATGGGCCGAAGCCGTAACCCGGCTGGAGAACGGCGAGGTGCCCGACGCCGTGTACCAGCAGGTGCGCGAACACTTCGACGAACAGCAGTTGATGAAGCTGACGTTGCAGATCGTGGCGATCAACGGCTGGAACCGCTTCTGCATCTCGTTCAACGCGACGCCGGGGACGTACGTGCCGGGCAGCTGGCGCAAGACCGGCGTCGCCGAGGCCTCGACCTCCCATTGAAAGCCGGGGCCGGACCGTTTAGGGTCCGGCCCCATGAAAACACCGACGACCGGGCTCGTGCTCGCCGTAGCCGCGCTCGCCATGGGTTCCGCAGCCGCGGCGGGCAAGACGATGACCGAGGTGCTGGACGCTGCGAAGCCCGGCGACTGGCGCACGCTCGATCCCGAGAACACTCTTTACATGGAGCTCGCAGGCGGTCGCGTCATCATCGAGCTCGCGCCGGAGTTCGCGCCGCGGCACATCGAGAACGTCCGCAAGCTGGTGCGCGGCAAGTACTTCGATGGGCTCACGATCGTGCGCTCGCAGGACAACTTCGTCGTGCAGTGGGCCGATCCTGCCGATGCGGATCACAAGAAATCGATTGGCGATGCGCGCAAGACGCTGGAGCCGGAGTTCGACCGTCCCGCGGCCGGCCTGAAGTTCGTCGCTTTGCCCGATCCGGACACGTACGCACCGCAGACCGGTTGGGTCGCCGGCTTCCCCGCTGCGCGCGACAAAGCGAATGGCACTGCGTGGCCGGTCCATTGCTACGCGATGGTCGGCGCCGGGCGCGACAACGCCGTGGACAGCGGACCTGGCACCGAGATCTACGTCGTGTCGGGGCACGCGCCGCGTCAGCTCGATCGCAACGTCGCGCTGTTCGGTCGCGTCGTCTGGGGCATGGAGTTGCTGGCCATCATGCCGCGCGGTCCCGCGCCGATGGGCTTCTACACCAATGCGGAAATGCGCGTGCCGATTCGCGAGATCCGCGTCGCTGCGGATGTGCCCGCCGAGCAGCGCACGAAGTTGGAGCTGCTGCGCACCGATACGCAGACCTTCACCGACCTGATCGAGGCGCGTCGCAACCGTCAGGACGAGTGGTACAAGTACAAGGCCAACCGCATCGACGTCTGCAACGTGCCGATGCCGGTGCGCTTGGTGCCGGGAGAGAAAAGCGTCGGAAACTGAGCACCGCAGCATATTGCTGCACTGCTCAGTTATCGGCGATTTTCTCTCCCGGCACCGGGTAGCTTGCGATCGTCGAGATCGAGGGAGCGGCCGATGATCTCGTGCATGATCTCGTTGCTGCCCGCGAGGATGCGGCTGATGCGTGCACCGGTGTACATGCGCGAGATCGGATACTCATCCATGTAGCCGGCGCCGCCGTGCAGCTGCACGCACTGATCCACGACGCGTCCTTCCAGCTCCGTCGTCAGCAGTTTCGCTTCCGCCGCCGTGACCGCGTCGAGCCGGCCCGCGTTGTGCTCCACCACGCACTGGTCGACGAAACACTGCAACGCGTCGATCTGCGCGCGCATGTCGGCCATCTTGAAGCGCGACACCTGGAACGTGCCGATCGGCTGGCCGAACGCCTTGCGCTCCTTCACGAACTGCAGCGTCACGTCGAACGCGACCTGGCACAGCGTCATCGCGCCGCACGCCGTGATCAAGCGCTCTTCCGCGAGGAAATGCGTGAGCACGTGAAAGCCCTTGCCGGGTTCGCCGAGCACGTTGCCCTTCGGCACTTTCACGTCGGTGAAAAACAGCTCGGACGTGTCCTGTGCCTTCAGCCCCATCTTCTTCAGATTGCGGCCGCGTTTGAACCCTTCCATGCCGCGCTCGACGAGGAACAGGCCGAGACCGTGGCGGCGATCCGGATCGGTACGCGCCACGACGATGAACAGATCGCCGATCTGCCCGTTCGAGATGTAGGTCTTCGAGCCGTTCAGCAGCCAGTGGTCGCCTTTGTCTTCGGCGCGCGTCTTGATGCCGGCGAGGTCGCTGCCGGCGCCGGGCTCGGTCATCGCAATGCCGAGAATCGTCTCGCCCGACACGCAGCGTGGCAGGATGCGCTGCTTCTGTTCCTCGGTGCCGAGCGCACCGATGTACGGCGCCACCAGCCGCGAGTGCAACGTCATGAAGAAGCCGCCTTCGCCGTAGCGGCCGTTCTCTTCGATCAGGATCTGCTCGTAGCGGAAATCCCGCTCGCCGGCGGCGCCGTACTTCGGATCCGCCCACAGCAGCAGGTAACCTTGCGCGCCGGCTTTCCGGAACGCTTCACGATCGACGCAACCCTGTTCGCGCCAGCGCTCGCCGTGCGGGCCGATCTCATTCTGAAAGAAGCGCCGCGCGGATTCGCGGAACTGCTCGTGCTCGAGTTCGAAGATGGTGCGTCTCATCTTGTTCTCTTTATCTTGTTCCTTTATCTGGGCGCCATCCGGATCGCGCCGTCGAGCCGCACGTCCTCGCCGTTGAAGTAGCTGTTGCGGCACATCTCGAGCGCGAGCGACGCGTACTCCTCCGGCGCGCCGAAGCGCTTCGGGAACGGCACCGAGGCGGCGAGGGCGGCCTTGACGTTCTCGGGCGCACCCATCATCAGCGGCGTGTCGAAGATGCCCGGCAGAATCGTGTTGCAACGGATGCCTTCGCCCATCAGGTCGCGCGCGATCGTCAGCGTCATGCCGACGACGCCGGCTTTGGACGCCGAGTACGCGGCCTGGCCCATCTGACCATCTTCGGCCGCGACCGACGCGGTGTTGATGATCACGCCGCGCTCGCCGTACTGATCGAGCGGCTCGAGCGCCAGCATGCCCGCTGCCGATTTGGCGGCGCAGCGAAAGGTGCCGACGAGGTTGATCTGGATGATGCGGTTGAACGCATCGATCGGAAAATGCTTGATCTCGCGCGTCTGCTTGTCGCGCGACGCAGTCTTGAACGCGTTGCCGGTGCCCGCGCAGTTCACGAGGATGCGCTCCTGTCCGAGCGCCGCGCGCGACTTCGCGAAGCCCGCGTCCACTTCTGCATCCGAGGTCACGTCCACTTTGCAAAATACGCCACCGAGCTCGCGCGCGAGCGCCTCGCCCTTCTCGGCGTTGAAGTCGAAGAGCGCAACTTTGACGCCGTGCGCCGCGAGCGCACGAGCTGTGGCCGCTCCGAGTCCCGATGCGCCGCCCGTGATGACCGCCGTGATCGACGAATCGAGCTTCATGCTTACAGCCTCTCGATGATCGTCACGTTCGACAGGCCGCCGCCTTCGCACATGGTCTGCAGACCGTAGCGCTTGCCGCGCTGCTTCAGCGCATGCACGAGCGTCGTCATCAGCTTCGTGCCCGAAGCGCCGAGCGGATGGCCGAGCGAAATCGCGCCGCCGTTGACGTTGAGCTTCGCCGGATCCGCATGCAGCTGATGCAGCCAGCCGACCGGCACCGACGCAAACGCTTCGTTGACTTCGAACAGGTCGATGTCCTCGAGCTTCATGCCGGCCTTCTTCAGTGCGTGCGTCGTCGCCGGGATCGGCGCTTCGAGCATGATGACCGGGTCGTGGCCGATGACCGTCATGTGATGGATGCGCGCGAGCGGTTGCACGCCGAGCGTCTTCAGTCCCTTCTCGTTCACGACCATGACGCCGGAAGCGCCGTCTGCGATTTGGCTGGAGGTCGCCGCGGTGATGCGGCCGCCTTCCTGCAGCAGCTTCACGCCACGAATCGCTTCCAGGCTGGCGTCGAAGCGGATGCCTTCGTCGACGCGATGCTGTTCCTTCTTGCCGTCGGGCAGGGCGACTTCGATCGGCAGCACTTCGGCTTCGAAGGAGCCGCCCTTCGTGGCGGCGATGGCACGCTGATGACTGTTGAACGCGTACTCATCGAGCATGTCTTTCGACAGGTCGAACTTCTTCGCCATCATCTCGGCGCCGAGGAACTGGCTGAACTGGATGTTGGGATAGCGCTCTTCGACCTGCGGGCTCTTTGGCGTGCCGAAGCCGTTCTTCGCCGGCAGCTGAATGGACAGGCCCATCGGTACGCGGCTCATGCTCTCGACGCCCGCCGCGATCACCACGTCCATCGAGCCCGACATGACTGCCTGCGCCGCGAAGTGCAGCGCCTGTTGCGACGAGCCGCATTGCCGATCAACGCTGGTGCCCGGCACGCTCTCCGGAAACTTCGCGGCCAGGATCGCGTTGCGAGCGACGTTGCCGGCCTGCTCGCCGACCTGGCTGACGCAGCCCATCACGACGTCGTCGATCAGCGCGGGATCGGCATGCGTGCGCGCCACCAGCTCATCGAGAACCTTGCCGGCGAGATCCGCCGGATGCCATCCGGACAACCGGCCCGCTTTGCGACCCGCGGCGGTGCGCACCGCGGCGACGATATAGGCAGCGCTCATGAGAAATCCCCCTTGCAAGAGTGCTTGCCAATAGACACCATTGGTCTGAATTAATCAATCGGTTAATCAGGTGGCAACAGCAACCCGCGAGACGTTGGCCGCGACGCGACCGAAGCGCGTGCGCAAGCGCGCCGGTCGCATCCCGCGCGCCGCGGTCGAGCCGGATTTCAGCGCGCGCGAGCGGCTGCTCGACACCGCGGGACGGTTGATGAGCGATCGTCATTCGATCGACGTTTCGCTCAGCGAAATCGCCGGGCACTCGGGCCTGAACTCCGCGCTGGTCAAGTACTACTTCGGCAACAAGAACGGACTGCTGCTCGCGCTCGTGGAACGCGAAGCGGTCGCTGCGCTGCAGAGCTTCAGGGAACTGCTGCGCCAGGATTTGCCGCCGAGCGAGAAGCTGCGGCGGCACATCGCCGGCATCATCAACAACTTCTTCCGTACGCCGTATCTCAACCGGCTGCTGCATTCGCTGCTCGACGATCGACAGTCGCGCACTGCGAAGCAGGTCAATCGCATCTTCGTGCAGCCGCTGATGGAGTTGCAGCGCGAGCTGCTCGCCGATGGTGCGCGCGCGGGCGAGTTCAAGCCGGTGGATCCGATCCTGTTCTACGTCAGCGTGCTGGGCGCGTGCGATCACTTGTTCAACGCGCGCCATGCTGTGCGCTCGCTGGCCGGCGTAATGGATGATGAGCTGCGCGAGCGCTACATCGCGCACGTGTGCGACATGTTCATACACGGACTGCGCAAGAGGAGTGGCCGATGAGCGAGCTTCCCAAGACCCCGCCGCGCATCGCGGCGAGCCTCACCGATCCGTTGACCTACGCCGAAGCGCACGGCCTGCATAACGACTTCACCTGGCTGCGCGCGAACCTGCCGCTGAGCCGCGCGGAAGTGAGCGGCTTCGATCCGTTCTGGGTCGTCACCAAGCACGCCGACATTGCGGAGATCAGCCGGCAGAACGCACTGTTCCACAACGGCGACCGCGCGACGACGCTCACGGATTGTGCAAGCGATGCGTTCGTTCGCAAGCTCACCGGCATGCCGCACCTGGTGCGCAGCCTGGTGCAGATGGATGCGCCGGATCATCCGAAGTACCGGGCGCTCACCCAGCAATGGTTCACGAACCAGAGCATCCGCAAGCTGGAAGAGCGGATCCGCGCCATCGCGCGTGCCCAGGTTGCGAGCATGATGGAGCGCGGCGGCGAATGCGATTTCGTGCGCGACGTCGCGGTGATGTATCCGCTGCACGTGATCATGGAAATCCTCGGCGTACCGCGCGAAGACGAGCAGCGCATGCTGAAGCTCACGCAGCAGCTGTTCGGCAGCCAGGATCCCGAGCTCAACCGCTCGCGTCAGGTCGTGCTCGACATGGCCGAGATGGTGCGTCAGCTGCAGGCAGTAGTCGCGGATTTTTCCGACTACTTCCGCAAGCTCACTGAGTCGCGCCGTGCTCAGCCGCGCGACGATGTGGCGACGGTCATCGCGAACGCGCAGATCGACGGCCGGCCGATCTCGGATTTCGAAGCGATGGGTTACTACATCATCATCGCGGCGGCGGGCCACGACACGACCTCCTCGTCGACGTCCGGCGCCATGTGGGCGCTGTGCGAGCAGCCGGGCGAGCTCGAGAAGCTGCGCGCCAATCCCGGGCTGATCCCGGGCCTCGTCGAGGAGGCAATGCGCTGGACGGTACCGGTGCAGCACTTCATGCGGACCGCGATGGAGGATTACACACTGCGTGGCGTGCCGATCGCGAAAGGCGATTGGCTCATGCTGTGTTACCTGTCCGGGAACCGCGACGAGGAAGTGTTCGATGCGCCCTTCACGTTCCGCAGCGACCGCAGTCCGAACAAGCACATCTCCTTCGGCACCGGCGCGCACGCGTGTCTCGGCCAGCACCTCGCGCGACTGGAGATGCGCATCCTCTTCGAGGAGCTGATCCCCAAGCTCAAGTCGGCGCAGCTGACCGGCGAGCCGCGCCGCTCGGCGTCGACGTTCGTCGGCGGGCCGAAGACGCTGCCGATGAGGTTCGCGTCGAACTAGCGGCCATGCATCCGTACCTGCACGCGCGCAGCAATCCGGACAAGCCGGCGATCGTCATTGCAGCGACCGGCGAAACGATCACCTATCGGCAGCTCGACGAGCGCTCGAGCCAGGGCGCGCATCTGTTGCGCTCGCTCGGTCTGCGGCGCGGCGACGTCATCGCCGTGTGCATGGAGAATCATCCTCGCTACCTGGAAATCTCGTGGGCGAATCAGCGCTCCGGGTCGTACCTGGTGTGCATCTCGTCGAAAGCGACGGCCGCGGAAGCGCAATACATCATCGAAGACTGCGGTGCGAAGCTGTTCATCACTTCGCCGCACATGGCGGAGCTCGCGCAGCAACTAGCGCCGCGATTGTCGGGTCGACTCCTGTACATGGTCGGCGATGCGGCTGCGCCGTATCGCTCATGGGATCGCGAGCGGGACGCGTTGCCGAAAACGCCGATCGCCGACGAGAGCACCGGCGCGGACATGCTGTATTCGTCCGGCACCACGGGCCGGCCGAAAGGCATCAAGGCGCCCTTGCCGGTCGAGCCGATCGATACGCCGAACCTGCTCGTACAGCTCGCGAGCAAGTTCTACGCTCTGCGTTCCGACTCCGTCTACCTTTCTCCGGCGCCGCTGTATCACGCCGCACCGTTGCGCTGGTGCATGACTGTCAACTACGTCGGCGGCACCGTCGTGCTGATGGATCGCTTCGAACCGGAGCGCGCGCTCGCGCTCATCGAGCGTCACAAAGTCACGCACGCGCAATGGGTGCCCACTCACTTCGTTCGCATGCTGCGGTTGCCGCAGGAAGTGCGTGCGCGCTACGACGTTTCGTCGATGAAGATCGCGCTGCACGCGGCCGCGCCGTGCGCGATTCCGGTGAAGGAGCAGATGATCGAATGGTGGGGCCCGGTGGTCCACGAGTACTACGCGGGCACCGAAGGCAACGGCATGACGGCGATCACGGCGGCCGAATGGCTGCAACGCAAGGGATCTGTAGGGCGCGCGATCAACGGCGAGATTCGCATTTGCGATGATGCCGGCGAGCCGGTGCCGCCGATGACCGAGGGCACGGTGTACTTCGCGGGCGGGCGGCAGTTCGAGTATCACAACGCGCCGCAGAAGACGCAGGACGCCCGCAATCGCTACGGCTGGAGCACGCTCGGCGACGTCGGCTACGTCGATGGCGACGGCTACCTGTTCCTGACCGATCGCAAGGCGTTCATGATCATCTCGGGCGGCGTCAACATCTATCCGCAGGAGATCGAGAACGTGCTCATCACGCATCCGCGCGTGATGGATGTCGCTGTATTCGGTGTGCCCGATGAAGAGATGGGCGAGAAGGTGGTCGCGGTCGTGCAGCCGGTCGACTACGCCGCCGCCGGACCCGCGCTTGCCGATGAGCTACTGGCGTTGGCGCGCGAGCAGTTGAGTCCGGTGAAGGTGCCGCGGTTGATCGAATTCACTCGCGAGCTGCCGCGGCATCCGAACGGGAAGTTGTACAAGCGGCTGCTGCGCGATGAGTTCGCGAAACGGAGTCAGGCTAAAGCCTGACCCACACTACTACTCGGCGATGCGCGCGCCGTCCACCTTGAAGCGCAGATACGGCAGCTGCTGCTGCGTGAGGCTGCCGATGCCGGAGTACGCCGCGACCTGTTCGCCGCTCTTCAGCACTGCGCCGATGCGGACAGGCGCGCCTTGCTGCACGATGCGCCCGTTGGCATCGACCAGCACCGGCGTGACCTGAAAATCACGCAGCGGTACGGGCGCGCGATTCTGCACGACCACCATTACGCGTCCCTGCGCGTCGAACTGGCCGGCGGCCGCCACGTAGTTGCCGGGATTCTGCGGCAGATCCATGCGGATGAACTCGGCCGCAGCCATCTCGCCGATGCGGCTCTGCGAGCCGGCGGCGGCGCGGTAGTACTCCATCGCCTTCGCCCGATCGCCGCGCTCGCGCGCGATCGTGCCGAGATAGTAAGCAGCCGGTGCGGTGGGCAGCAGCTGCGCGCTCTTCGACAACCATTCCTCGGCCTGCGAGTGATTGCCGGCCTGGAACTGCGCGACGCCCGCGCCGAGATACGAGCCGAAGTAGTCCGAGTTCAGATCGATCGCCTTCTGGTAGTGAGGCAGCGCATCTTTCGGCTGCTTCTGCGCCAGCGAGATTTCGCCGAGCAGCTCGTGGAACCGGCCTTCTTTCGGCAGCATCCGCGTGGCTTCTTCGGCCAGCGACTTCGCACCGGCGAAATCCTTCTTGCGTGCAGCGACCAGCGCGTCGTCGTACTTCTTGTACGCAGGCTCGATGGCACGCAGCGATTTCATGCGCGCGGCGTACTTGTCCGCGCCGGACTCGCCGCCGGCCCCGAGCTCGGCCGCCGTGGCTTTGTTCTTCTCGACGCGCTCCGCCGAAGGTGGATGCGATGCGAACAGGCCCTCGAGCCAACCCTGTTGCTTCGCCCCTCCCTGCTGCGACAGGCGCACGAACGTTTCCTGCAGCGTCACCGCGCCCGACGGGTCGTAACCCGCGAGCTTCATGTATTTCATGCCGTAGTGATCGGACTCGAGCTCCTGATCGCGGCCGTACTTCTGTTGCACGAGCTGCGCGCCGACACCCGCACCCTGGATCAGCAGCCCGGCGACGTTCGTATCGACATCGCTGACCGCTGCGCCGATCTGCGCCGCCGCGAGACCGACCTGCATGATCGTGCCACGCTCCTGCGCCTTGGCGCCGTGTCGAGCCGCGGCGTGAACGATCTCGTGGCCGAGCACGGCTGCCAGTTCCGCTTCGCTTTGTAGTTCAGTCAACAGGCCGCGATTGACGGCGATCTTGCCGCCCGGCAGGGCCCACGCGTTCGGCACCGAGTTGTTGAGCACGACGAACTCATAGGGAAGCTTGCGATCCGCGACAGCGGCGAGCTTCTGACCGACTTCGTTGACGTACGCGGTGGGCTCCGGCAGCACGTCGAAGTCGCCGCCCTCGGCCTGGCGCATCGGCGCGTAATTCTGCTCGCCGATCTTCAGCTCCTGCCCTTCCGAGACGAACTGGATTTCCTTCTTGCCCGTGACCGGATTGACGCCGCAGGCCGTGAGTGAGGCAAGAACGAGCAGCGACAGGGCTATACGCATGCGTTTCACCGATTCGGCGAACCTCGCGGCATCAGGTCGTAAGGATGCTTCCATCCCGGCAGCTGTGCAATGCGCCGCGTCCAGGCCAGCAGGTTGGGAAACGCGGCGCGGTCGATCGAAGTTTCCTCGTCGTAGTACTGGTAGCCGGCGAGCGAGAAGTCGGCGATCGTCGGCTCCGCGCCGAGCAAGAACGGTTGTTTCGCCAAGTGCTTGTCGACGATGGTGAACGCCCCGAGCGCGCGGCCGCGCAGGAACTCGATCACTGCCGGGTCGCCGGTTTTCAGCACGCCGACCAGGAAGCGCAGCGTGGCGTAGTAGCTGGTGAACTTGTGATTGTCGAACAGCACCCAGCGCAGGATTTCCAGCCGCTCGTTCTCGTCGCGGCCGCCGTAACGGCCGAGGTGCGAGGCGAGCCAGGTCAGGATCGCGCCGCTCTGCGTCATCTTGCGGCCCGCGTGCTCGAGCACCGGCACTTCCCCGAGCTCGTTGACCGAGTCCCGGTATTGCTCGGCGCGCGTCTCGCCGGCGAAGTAGTCGACAAACACCGGCTCCCAGTCGCAGCCGCAGATGTTCAGCATCAGCGCGACCTTGTAGCAGTTGCCGGACTCACCCACGCAATACAGACGATATTCGCTCATGGGGCGCGACTCTACGGGCGCGGGATGCAGCAGTAAATGCGCGACTGCGACCGTTGGCTTTTTCTTGTCGCATGAGCGGGCCGCGTCAAGATAAGCTTCAGGATGCGGGCCTGGAATCGCGGGAGAAATAACAATGGGTGCGGACGGGATGACAGTCAGGCGGGGCGGGCGGTTCGGCCGCCTCCTGCTCATCGTGCTCGTACTGGCCCTGCTGCTGACCGCGCTGTGGACCTGGTTTTCGCTTTCGTGGGCGTACTCCGAAGGCGAGCGCGCCGGCGTGCTGCAGAAGTTCTCGAAGAAGGGCTGGATCTGCAAAACCTATGAAGGCGAGCTGGCGCTGTACGTCGTCGGTGGAGTCGCGCCGCAGATCTGGTACTTCAGCACGCGCGACGAGGAGCTCGCCAGGCAGTTCTCCGGGGCCGTCGGCGAGCAGGTTCGCCTGCACTACACCGAGCATCGCGGCGTGCCGACGTCGTGCTTCGCCGAGACGCCTTATTTCGCGGAGAGCTTCACCAAAGTTCAGCGTTGAGGGGAGCGTCCATGACGACCGTCAATGACTTCGAAGCGCGCACGCTCGCGGGCAAGCCCGTTGCGTTGCGCGACTACCAGGGCAAAGTGCTGCTGATCGTCAACACCGCGAGCAAGTGCGGCTTCACGCCGCAATACCAGGGGCTCGAGGATCTGTTCCGCAAGTACCACGAGCGCGGCCTGGTGGTGCTCGGCTTTCCCTGCAATCAATTCCTCGCGCAGGAGCCCGGCAACTCCGAGGAGATCGGCGCGTTCTGCGCGCGCAACTTCGGCGTGAGCTTCCCGATGTTCGAGCGCATCGAGGTCAACGGTCCGGGCACGCATCCGCTGTACGCGTGGCTGAAGGATGCGCGCCGCGGCGTGCTCGGCACCAAGCGGATCAAATGGAACTTCACGAAGTTCCTGCTCGATCGCAAAGGCAACGCAGTCGGCCGCTACGCGCCGCGCACGGAACCGCAAGCACTCGCAAAGGATATCGAGGCGTTGTTATGAGAAGACGGACATTGCTGGCGGCCTGCAGCGTCGTCGCGCTGTGGGCGCCGGTGTCGCACGGCGAGGAAAAGCCGCTGTGGGAATTCGGAATGGGCGTCGGCGCCATCGAGTTTCCCGACTATCGCGGCTCCGACGAGATGCAGGTGTACCCGGTGCCGGTGCCGTATTTCGTCTATCGCGGCCGCTTCCTCAAAGCCGATCGCGACGGCGTGCGCGGCGAGCTGTTCGACCGCCGGTACGCCGAGCTGAGCGTCAGCGTCAACGGCACGATTCCGGTCAACAGCGAAGACAACGCCGCACGCCGCGGCATGCCGGATCTCAAGCCCACCTTCGAGCTGGGCCCTTCGCTCGAGCTGCACGTGTGGCGCTCGAGCGATGAGAGAGTGAAGCTCGATGTGGTGGCGCCGGTGCGCATCCCGATCACCCTCGAGAGCTCGCCGCAGTCACTGCAGTGGACTGTCGCGCCGCGCCTGAACATCGATTTCGACAACGTCAGGCGCACGGGCTGGAATTTCGGCGCCGGCATCGGGCCGGTGTTCGCGGCCGACCGCTTTCACGACTACTACTATTCGGTGCCGGCGCGCTTCGCAACGCCGACGCGGCCGGAGTATCACGCGGACGGCGGCTACTCGGGCATGCACGTGCTCGCCGGACTGTCCAAGCGCTATCCGAACTACTGGGTGGGCGCGTTCCTGCGCTACGACTGGCTCGGCGGCGCCGAGTTCGAAGACAGTCCGCTCGTTCGAACGAAGAGCTCGATCGCCGGCGGCTTCGGCATCGCGTGGATGATCCGCGAGTCGAAGCGCCGGGTGCAGACGGACGACTGATCCTTAGTGACTGCCTTGCGATTGCGAGTGCTGACCGCCCGGCCGCGAGATGCCGCCGAGCGCTTCGCCCGCTTCGTCGCGCGCGCCTTCGTCGATCGCCAGGTCGCCGAGCGAGAGGATGCCGATCAACCGCTTGTCTCGCGTGAGCACGGGTAGCCTGCGGATGCGCAGCTCGCCCATGTTCTGCGTGACCTCGTCGATCGACTGGTCTTCGAAGCAGTACTTCACTTCGCGGCTCATGACTTCGGACACCTGAGTGTCGGGGCCGCGGCCGAGGGCCACTGCACGCACCGCGATATCGCGGTCCGTGATCATGCCGACGAGGCGATCGTTCTCCTGGACCGGCAGCGCGCCGATATCGAGCTGCGCCATCAGGCGCGCAGCCTCGCTGATCGGTTGATCCGGCTTCACCAGCTGCACATCGCGGGTCATGGCTTCTCTGACTTTCATGGTCGTCTCCGAACTTTGAATTCCAGATTAACTCATGCCGATCGGGCCAGTTCCGGGCGCGAGCGCTGAGCCGCGCAATGCGCCGATGCCCGCAGTGATCAGGTACATCAGCCAGCTGAGTCCGACAGCGAGCCCGACAATGGCGCCAAAGCTGGACGGCGCGACTATCGCGCCGACAGTGGTCAGAAACGCTGCAGCGCAGACCAGAGCGGCCAGCCAGAACCAGCCACTGAAGCCCGACGATCGCAAGTACAGGACGGCCGCGACGCCTGCCGCTGCACCAAGGCCCAGCCATTTCACGCCCGTCGCCCACGGCAGCAGCGCGAACCAGGCCGAGGAGGGGTCGAGCGACGGCGTGAGATTCATCAGGCAGGCGTTTTCTGCAAAGTCGCCGAGCGCGGCTATGACGGAGATGCGAAAGCCGAGAGTGGCCCACGCCCAGTGGCGATGGCGCATGCCCAGAAAAAAGAACGCCATGAACACGCCGTACACGGGGATGTAAACCAGCACGTCGACGAGGTTGATCGCGTCCATGCGCTCGATGACCGTCGCACGACAGGGCTCCTGCGTGCCGAAGATCGCCTGCAGGTCAGCTTCGCTGCGCGCCAGCTCGAACGCGATGATCGGCGCGTAGTTCTGTGGCAGATTGCCGCACGGCCGCACCGGCTCCTGCGTTGCGGAGAGCAGCGTTACCGCCAGGACCAGCAGGCCGGCGGCGAAGCTGATGCGGAAGGCGGCTCGGGGATGCATGGGCTCTATTATTCATGAATACCAACGCAGCCACACAGGCTTCGACGCTCGAACGGATCGCGCTGCGCTGCTGTGACTGGTCCGAGCGCTGGGTCCCGGACGCATACGTGTTCGCGGCGCTGGCCGTCGTCATCGTGGCGGTCGTGGCCATGCTGCTCGGTGCAGCGCCGCTGCAGACGGCGCAGGCATTCGGCGACGGGTTCTGGAGCCTCATCCCGTTCACCATGCAGATGAGCTTCATCATCATCGGCGGTTATGTCGTGGCGAGCTCGCCGCCGGCGGCGCGGCTGATCGATCGGCTCGCAGCAGTGCCGAAGACGGCGCGCGGTGCCGTCTGCTGGATCGCGCTGATCAGCATGCTGGTCTCGCTGCTTCACTGGGGACTGAGCTCGATCCTCGGAAGCCTGCTGGCGCGGGCGATCGGGCGTCGCGAAGATCTGAACGTCGACTATCGGGCCGCGGGCGCGGCGGCCTACCTCGGCATGGGCTCGGTCTGGGCGATGGGACTGTCGTCTTCCGCGGCGCAGCTCCAGGCCAATCCGGGAAGCATGCCGCCGGCGCTGCTCGCGATCACCGGCGTGATTCCGTTCCAGCAGACGATCTTCCTGTGGCAGTCATGGGCGCTGACGGCAATTCTCATCGTCGTCACGCTGGCGATCGCGTGGTTCACTGCGCCGCCCGCGTCGCAGGCGCGAACAGCTCGCGACTACGGAATCGTCGATAAAGTGCAGCCGCCCGTTGCCGCTCGCAGCATGCGACCCGGCGAATGGCTGGAGCACGCGCCGTGGCTCAACATCCTGATCGCCGCGCTCGGCGCTGGCTGGCTCGCGCACGAGTTCGCGACCAAAGGCGCGAGCGCTGCCATCTCGAACCTCAACACGTACAACTTCCTGTTCCTGATGCTGGGATTGTTGCTGTGCTGGCGGCCCCGCGTGTTCCTCGACGCGGTGAGCCGCGGCGTGCCGAGCGTGAGCGGCGTGCTCGTGCAGTTCCCGTTCTATGGCGGCATCGCCGCGATCATCACCGCGGCCACGGGCGAGGGCGGCGCGAGCATCGCGCAGCATCTCGCGACATTCTTCACGGAAGCCGCGAGCCGCGAGTCCTTTCCGGTGGTGATGGGCGTGTACTCCGCGGTGCTCGGATTCTTCGTGCCGTCGGGCGGCGGCAAGTGGATCATCGAGGCGCCGTACGTCATGCAGGCTGCGAACGAGCTGCACGTGCATCTCGGCTGGGCCGTGCAGGTCTACAACGCCGCGGAAGCCTTGCCGAACCTGATCAATCCGTTCTGGATGCTGCCGCTGCTGGGCATTCTCGGGCTGAAAGCGCGCGACATCGCCGGCTTCACGATCGTGCAGTTCATCGTGCACGTACCGCTGGTGTTGTTCCTGCTGTGGCTGTTCGGTCTGACGCTGGAGTATCAGCCGCCGGTCATGCCGTGAGGTTCGCCGTCACCGCGGCGCGCTGTGCGGCGTTCACACCGACCGTCTTCTCCAGGTAGCAGTCGAGTCCGCCGAGCTCGTCGATGCTCTCGAATGCCGCCTGCAGAAAAGCCTTCTCCGCGCTGAACAGCACGCGCCGGATATCTTCCGGCATCAACAGCAGCGGATGATTGACGTCGGTCAGCCCGAGCTGCGAATCGTGACGCGAGCGCAGGAACTGCTCGAAATCACCTGCATCGTTGGTCAGCAGATAATCTTCGATCGCGGTTTGTCTCGAGACGTCGAGTGCGGACAACAGCACGGCGATCGCGACACCCGTTCTGTCTTTGCCGGCTGCGCAGTGCACGACGATTGGCACCGAGCCGCTCGCGACGCAGTCGAACATGCCGCGAATGCGGCCCGCCATCCACGTCGGTAGCGCGCGATACAGATCTATCATCGCGTCGAACATTCCCGCTGCCGTGGCGGGACGGTTTGCCGCGAATGAGCGAATCATCGGCGCGCTGCTGCCATCGTCCCAGTGCAGATGCACCGGACGTTGCTCGTTCTTCGCTGGCCACGCGCTCGGCTCGCGCTCGCGCTCCTCGGCGCGGCGCAGATCGCAGATCGCGCGCACGTCGAGGCCATGCAACGTGTCGTGGTCGCGCTCGGTGAAGTAGCTCAGCACGCCGGCGCGATAGACGCGGCCCCAGCGGACCGTGCGGCCGCCTTGCGTTCGATAACCGCCGATGTCGCGAAAATTGCAGCCGCCGTGCAGCGTCACGAGCCGCGGGCGCGGTTCGGAAAGGGAAGCGCTCGTCATCTATCGGGAGGGAGTTGGCCGTCGAGGGTGCGCATTCTGGCACATCGACGGCTCACGCCGGACCTCAATGCTCGAAGACGCCGGGCGGAACGCCGGCCGGTTCGAGATACCCCTCGGTGGTGGGCGGCGGGCCGTTCATGCCGCGGGCCTGGTCGGGCGGGATCGGGCCGAAAATGCGCCAGGCCTGCGTCGGATGCAGCAGCGCCCAGAAGGGCGCGGCGATACCCGGCCAGATGTCCGGCGTGAACTTGGGCGTCGGGATGCGCTCGCCTTCCACCTCGACACCTTCGAGATGCTCAGCTTCCATCTTGTCCAGCATCGCTTCCAGCTGCTGGCTCGTATAGAGCTCGGTGATGTGCGGCGGCTTCAGGTCGAGCGGTTTTGCGGGCGCGGGCGCGGCGGTACTGGCGGGGGCTGCAGAGTTCGCTGCTACTGCCTCATCAGCCTCGGCGGCGGTTCCGGCCAAGGCCAGACCGGCGGCGACGATCAGCACGGGGATTCTCTTCATGGCGCGCCTCGCTCTGTCCAGATCAGAGCGCTGGCGTGTACATTCGTTCACCGCATTTGCCGCAGCAAGAGGGTCACGAGACTCATGACCGCAGATTCGCAGAGCGCACCGGCCGCGGCGCTGGCTGGAATCCGCGTGCTCGATATGAGCCGCGTGCTCGCCGGTCCGTGGTGCGGCCAGTTGCTCGCCGATCTCGGCGCGGAAGTGATCAAGGTCGAGCGGCCCGGGAGCGGTGACGACACGCGCGGCTGGGGCCCGCCGTACCTCACGGATCGCAACGGCGACGAGACGCACGAATCGGCCTACTACCTCTCGGCGAATCGCGGCAAGAAATCGGTCACCCTCGACATCGCCAGGCCCGCCGGCCAGGCGCTGGCGCGCCGGCTCGCCGCGCAGAGCGACGTGCTGATCGAGAATTACAAAGCCGGCGACCTGACGCGCTACACACTTGGGTACGAGCAGCTGCGCGAGCTCAATCCCGGCCTGATCTACTGTTCGATCACCGGCTTCGGCCAGACCGGTCCGATGCGCAACGTCGCGGGCTACGACTTCATCATCCAGGCGATGGCCGGCCTGATGAGCATCACCGGTGAAGTCGCGGGACGGCCCGGCGGCGGGCCGCAGCGAGTCGGTGTCGCGGTGGCCGATCTTTCGACGGGCATGTATGCGACGGTCGCGATTCTCGCCGCGCTTTTTCATCGCGCGCGCACCGGCGCCGGACAGCACATCGACATGGCGCTGCTCGACACGCAGATCGCGATGATCGCGAACATGAACATGAACTACCTGGTCTCGGGCAGCGTGCCCCGGCGCATGGGCAACGCGCACGCGAACATCGTGCCGTACCAGGTGTTCGATGCCGCGGATGGCCAGCTCGTGCTTGCGGTCGGCAACGACAGCCAGTTCGCGAAGTTTTGCGAGGCCGCCGGCTGCGCGTTGCATCAGGATGCGCGCTTTCGCAAGAACGCCGCTCGAGTGCGGCATCGCGCAGTGATCGTGCCGCTGATCGCGGAGATCATGCGCAAGCGCACCGTCGCGCAGTGGGTCGCGTTGCTGGAGCCGATCGGCGTGCCGGTCGGGCCGATCAACGATCTGGCGCAAGCGTTCGCGCAGCCGCAGGTGCGCAGCCGCGGGCTGCAGCTCGATTTGCCGCATCCGCTGTCGGGCACGGTGCCGAGCGTTGCGAACCCGATCAAGATGTCAGCGACGCCGATGCGCTACGAGTCGCCGCCGCCGCTGCTGGGCCAGCACACGCAGGAAGTGCTCGGCCGGCTGGGGATCGATGAGCGCGAGCTCGAAGCGCTCGCTCGCGACGGCGTTATCTAAAAAATTCCCTCCCCAGTTGCTCACCGGGGAGGGCTAGTCGCGGGGGTCGTCCGCGCAAAGAAATCCGCAGACAACGCTCAGTACGCGTTGTTGTGATACTCGACGGCGACGACATGCGTCACGGGCAGATCCTTGCGCGCGCACGCCGAGACGTCGAACACCCAGTTGTCGACTGCGCTGCGCGCGGCGGCGCGATCCAGCTTGCTATAGCCGCTGGAACGCTCCAGGTCGGCGCTGCGTGCGCGGCCGTTCTCATCGATCACGATGTTCATGTAGACGGTGCCTTCCTGGCCGCGGATCTGCGAGCTCAGGGGAAAGCTGGTGTTCTTCTCGATCAGCCGCGGCTTGCAGGTCGTATCCGCGGAGGCCACGGAAGTGGTCAGCAGGGCGGTCGCGGCGGCCAATAGCGTCACTGCGGAAACGAAGGCGGTTTTCATGGTCCTCTCCAAACGGGTGCCAGGGGCGGGGCTGGGACAGGCTGCTGCGCTGCGCTAACGTGGGCCCGGTTGCACTGGCCAGGTGCCGGAGCTACAGTAGCTCGCGCTACAGACCTGTCTGTTTGCGATAGTACGTACAGGTCTGTATCGTGTCAAGCTACGACTACAGAGATTTTCGGGGGTACAGATGGTCAAAGCCGGCAGAGCGCGTGCGGCCGAAGAGGCCGTGAGCGGTACGGAGAGCGTGCGCGAGCGGATTCTCAATACGGCGCGCGAGTTGTTCTATCGCGAAGGCGCGCGCTCGGTGGGCGTCGACACGGTCGTCGCGCAATCCGGCGTTGCCAAGACCAGTCTCTACCGCTGGTTTCCCTCCAAAGACGCACTGATCGCGGCCGTGATCGAAGCCGAAGCGAAAGATCGCTGGGCCGGCTGGGACTACACGGCGCAGCGCAGCCCCGCGGATCCGCGCGAACAGCTGCGTGCGCAGCTCGCGGGCATCGCGAAGTTCGTCAGCAGCCCGAAATATCGCGGCTGTCCTTTCATGAACGTCACCGTCGAATTTGCGGACGACCAGCATCCGGCGCGGCTCGTCGCGCGCGAGGTGATGGAAGAGCTGCGACGCCGCGTGCGTGCGCTCATGGACAAGATCGGCGTGCGCGATCCTGCGATCGTCACCGATCAGATCGTGATGCTGGTGGACGGCGCATTCTCGGGCGCGCAGGTGTTCGGCAAGGATGGGCCGCAGCAGCTGCTCGTCACTGCAGCCGATGCACTGATCGACGCGCAGAAGAAATAATCAGTCGGTCGCCTCGTTGCCGTTGGTTTCGCGCAGGAAGAACGTGCCGACGACGGTCGTCATCAGGCACACGACCAGCGGATACCACAGGCCCGAATAGATATCGCCGGTGTAGGCGATCATGGCGAACGCGATGCTCGGCAGGAAGCCGCCGAACCAGCCGTTGCCGAGGTGATACGGCAGCGACATCGACGTGTAACGGATCCGCGGCGGAAACAGCTCGACGAGCCACGCCGCGATCGGCCCGTACGTCATCACACCCAGCACCGCCAGCACGAACAACAGCAGAAACACCATCGGATAACTGATGCGCTCCGGATCCGCGCTCGCGGGATAGCCGGCCGCCTTCAGCGCTTCCGCCAGCGTTTCCTTGAACTGCGTGCTGCGCGATTTGAACTCGTCGGCGCTCAGCGTGGCGCCATCGAACGCTGCGATCTGCACGGCGCCGACTTTCACGAGCGCGACCGTCCCGGCCGGCGCGGTCTCGTTCGAGTACGCAATCCGCTGGCCCGCAAGCGCGCTCTTCGCGACGTCGCATGAGCTCGTGAAACGCGCACCGCCGACAGGATCGAACTGAAAGCTGCACTCGCGCGGATCGGCGACGACCACGACCGGACTGTTGGCCTGCGCCGCCTCGATCTGCGGATTGGCGTAGTGCGTGAGCCCGCGAAAGATTGGGAAGAACGTCAGCGCAGCGAGCAGACAGCCGATCACGACCTGCGGCTTGCGACCGACGCGGTCCGCGATCCTGCCGACTGCGAGGTAGAGCGGTGTTGCCGCGGTGAGCGCCGCGGCCACCAGCAGGTTCGAGGTCGCCGGATCGACCTTGAGCGTCTGTGTCAGGAACAGGTTCATGTAGACCAGCCCGACGTAGCCGATCACGGCCTGGCCGGCCATTGCGCCAAACAGCGCGAGCAGCACCAGCTTCACGTTCTCCCAGCGGCCGAGCGATTCGCGCAGCGGTTGCTTCGACAACTTGCCGGCGGCTTTCATTTCGCGGAAGACCGGCGACTCCTGCAGCTGCAGGCGGATGTAGACGGAGATGATCAGCAGGATGATCGACAGCAGGAACGGCACTCGCCACGCCCACGTCTCGAACGCGTCGCCGAACAGCCAGCGACAGGCGAGGATCACGATCAGTGACAGGATCATGCCCGCCGTCGCGGTTATCTGGATCCAGCTGGTGTAGTAAGCACGCCGGCCCGGCGGTGCATGCTCCGCTATGTAAGTCGCTGCGCCCCCATACTCGCCACCGACTGCAAGGCCCTGGAACAGCCGCAGCGTAATGAGGATGATCGGCGCGGCCACGCCGATCGACGCTTGTCCGGGCAGCACGCCGACCAGTGCGGTCGCGACGCCCATGATCACGATCGTGATCAGGAATGTGTGCTTGCGGCCGGCGAGGTCGCCGAGCCGTCCGAAGATGATCGCGCCGAACGGCCGCACCGCGAATCCCGCGGCGAATGCCAGCAGCGCAAAGATGAAGCCGGTGGTCTCGTTGACGCCCGCGAAAAACTGCTTGCCGATGATGGCCGCGAGCGAGCCGTACAGATAGAAGTCGTACCACTCGAACATCGTGCCGAGCGAGGAAGCCGCGATGACTCGCCGGTGCGCGCGGTCGATTCCCAGCCCCGCGCCCGATGTTGCGTCGACGGTGGTGACCATGAGTGGCCGGAGTAGACCACAAAGAGCGCCCGCGGTACGAGCCTTGGCCGTTCTTGTCAGTGCCGATCGGTTCAGTTTTGATCTGCAGACAGTTCGGCGTCGAGCCGCTCGGTCGCGGCGAGCCACGCTTCCTCGCACGTGTTCAGGTCACGGCGCAACTGTGTCTGGACCTTCAGCAGTTCCTGCAGCTGCTGCTTCGCCTGCTCGCCGTAAATGTCCGGCGATGCCAGCTGCGCCTCGATCTCCTGGCGCTTGCGCTCGAGCTCGGCGATGCGTGTCTCGCAACGCGCGACTTCCGCTCGCAGCGGACTGAGACGATTGCGGCGGTCGGCTTCCTCGCGTTTGCGTTGCTTCTTCTCTTCCGCGCCGGACTTCGCGACCCCTGCCGTTTCCTGCGCGGGCGCGGCAGAAGTGAGGAACCAGCGCGCGTAATCCTCGAGATCGCCGTCGAAAGGTGTAGCACGTCCGCCGTCGACCAGGAGGAGCTCGTCCGCCACTGCGCGCAGCAGATGTCGATCGTGCGCGACGAGCACGACGGCGCCTTCGTAGTCCTGCAACGCCATGGCCAGCGATTGGCGCATCTCCAGATCGAGATGATTGGTGGGCTCGTCGAGCAGCAGCAGGTTAGGGCGGCGGAAGCTGACGAGCGCCAGCACCAGCCGCGCCTTCTCGCCGCCGGAGAACGGCCCGACCGGCTCGAACACGCGATCGCCGCTGAAGCCGAAGCTGCCGAGAAACGAGCGCAGTTCCTGCTCCGTGCTGCGCGAGGCAGCCTCGCCGCCGTGGCGGCGCAAATGAGCGAGCGGCGACTCGCCGACGTCGAGCTGTTCCAGTTGATGTTGAGCGAAATAGCCGATGCGCAGATCGCGCGCTTCGGTGCGCTTGCCGCCGAGCGCGGCGAGCTCGCCCGACAACAGTTTCATCAGCGTCGATTTACCCGCGCCGTTGCGGCCGAGCAATGCGATGCGCGCGCCCGGCGAGATCGTCATGTTCAGCGAGTCGAGAACGACGCGCTCGCCGTAACCGGCGGACTGCTTCTCGAGCGCGAGCAGCGGACGCGGCAGCTTCTGCGGCGCGAGGAACGAAAACTCGAACGGCGAATCGACGTGCGCCGGCGCGATCCGCTCCATGCGTTCCAGCGCCTTGAGGCGACTCTGCGCCTGGCGCGCTTTGCTCGCCTTGGCGCGGAAGCGCTCGACGAAGCTCATCATGTGCTTGATCTCGCGCTGTTGCCGCTCATACAGCGACTGCTGCTGAGCGAGCTGTGCGGTGCGTTGATCCTCGAACGCGGAGTAGTTGCCGCTGTACAGTCGCGCCGCTCCATTCTCGATGTGCACGATGCGATCGACGGTGCGATCGAGGAACTCGCGGTCGTGCGCGATCATCAGCAGCGTGCCGGCGTAACCGCGCAGCCATTCCTCGAGCCACAGCACGGCATCGAGGTCGAGGTGGTTCGTCGGTTCGTCGAGCAGCAACAGGTCCGAGCGGCACATCAGCGCCTGCGCGAGATTGAGCCGCATGCGCCAGCCGCCCGAAAACGCCGCGACCGGTCGCATTTCGTCTGCGGCGGAGAATCCGAGACCGTGCATCAGGCGGCCTGCGCGGCTGCGCGCGTCATAGCCGCCGAGCGCTGCATAGCGGGCGTGCAGCTCACCGAGCGCTGCTCCGGCATCTTTCGCCTCGGCTTGAGCGATGCCGGCTTCCGTTTCTCGCAGCTCCTTGTCGCCATCCATGACGAACTCGACGGCAGCACGTTGCGTCGCGTCCATTTCCTGCGCGACATGCGCGACGACCAGCTGCGATGGCATGTCGAAGCTGCCGGCGTCCGGCTGCAGCTCGCCGAGGATCAGCGCGAGCAGACTGGACTTGCCGCAGCCATTGGCGCCGACGATTCCGACCTTCTCGCCACGATAGATCGTGAACGACGCGTCGGAGATCAGCAGCCGCGGACCGCGGCGCAGGGACAGGCCGGAAAACGTGAGCATTGCGAGGCGGAGTCTAAGCGAACAGCTGGCTGACTTTGCCGCGACCGCTCTGCTGCGCCAGCAGCAGCGACAGGAATTCGTCCGAGCTCATGGCGTCGCCGAACAGGCGGCCCTGAGCGTAGTGACAGCCGCGGCCGCGCAGGAAGTTGAACTGCTCTTCGTTCTCGACACCCTCGGCGACGACCTCGACCTCGAGCGCCTTGCCCATGTCGATGATCGTGCGCACGATCGTGGCGTCGTCGGAGTTCACCGCGGCGTCGCGCACGAACGACTGGTCGATCTTCAGCGTGCCGATCGGAAACTGCTGGAGCGCGCTCAGCGAAGAGTAGCCGGTGCCGAAGTCGTCGATCGACAGGTGCAGGCCCATTGCGTACAGCTCATCGAGCATCTTGAGCGTGCGCTTCGGATCCGCCATCAGCGTCGTCTCGGTGATCTCCAGCTCGAAGCTCGTCGGCGACACCTCGTGACGGCGGAACACCGAGCGACAACGGCCGATGAAGCTCGCCTGGCGCAGCTGCTTGAGCGACAGGTTGATCGACACGCGTCCCGGATTCTGGATGCGCTCGGTCCAGCGCCGGTAGTCGGCGCAGACGCGGTTCAGCACCCACTCGCCGATGCCGAGGATCAGGTTGGTCTCTTCGGCGAGCGGAATGAACTGCGAGGGTGAAATGTCGCCATGGCCCGGCAGGCGCCAGCGCAGCAGCGCTTCCGCGCCGATGATGCGGCCGTCGCGCAGGTCGACCTTCGGTTGATAGAACATGACGAGCTCGTCGCGTTCGAGCGCGCGGCGCAGCTTGCTCTTCAGCATCAGCCGCTCGACGGCTGCGGCATTCATGTCCGGCGAATAGAAGGCGAAGCTGTTGCCGCCGTTCTGCTTCGAGTGATACATCGCCGCGTCGGCGTTGCGGATCAGGTCGATGACGTTCTCGGCGTCCTTCGGGCAGAAGGCGACGCCGACGCTCGCGGTCAGGAACACTTCCTGCTGATCGACGTAGTACGCCTTGCACACCTCGGCGAGCACCATGCGCGCGAGGTTCGCCGCTTCCGCCTGCTCGTTCTGTTCTTCGGCGAAGCCTTCGATGAACAGGCCGAAC
>DATEKT010000094.1:0-4236 GCA_035277305.1 Steroidobacteraceae bacterium
AGCTGGACGGCCGCGCCCTTGCAGGGCGGTGCACGCGACCAGCTGCAATTCCCCGAACGTCCGCTCTGGCTCCTGCAGGAACCCAAGCCGCTGCAACTGTCGGTCATGCCGCGGATCGTGTCCGGTCCGGAACGGATCGAATGCGGCTGGTGGGACACCGGCGATCTGCAACGCGACTACTACATCGTGCACCTGAGCACGGGCGCGGACCTGTGGGTCTATCGCGATCTCGATGAGCGTGGCGGCTGGTACCTGCACGGCTTCTGGTCATGAGCGGATACGCGGAGCTGCATTGCCTCAGCAACTTCACGTTCCTGCGCGGCGCCTCGCATCCGGCCGAGCTCGTCGCACAGGCGGCAGCTCTCGGTTATGCGGCGCTCGCAGTCACCGATGAGTGCTCGATGGCCGGAGTCGTGCGAGCTCACGATGCGGCGAAGGCGCACAAGCTGAAGCTGATCGTCGGTGCGGAGTTCCGCACGATCGACGATCTGCACGTCGTGCTGCTCGCGCCGACGCAGAGGGCCTACGCGGAGATTTGCGGGCTGATCACGCGTGCGCGTCTTGCGGCTGACAAGGGCGAATATCGGCTGACGCGCGCCGATTTCCAGTCGGGACTGGAGCATTGCCTGGCGCTGTGGGTGCCGCCGGCAGATCCGCGCCCCAGCACTGCGGCGTGGATACGCGAGCTTTTTCCCGGACGCTGCTGGATCGCAGTCGAGCTGCACCGGGGTTCAGACGATGCGCGGCGCCTTGCATTTCTGCGAGAGCTCGGCGCCGCACAAGGTTTGCCGCTGGTGGCCGCCGGCGATGTGCACATGCACGTGTCTGAACGGCGTGCGCTTCAAGATACGCTTACCGCGATCCGCCATCGCTGCACGCTGGCGGCAGCAGGCCATCGTCTGCATCCGAACGGCGAGCGTCATTTGCGTTCCGGCGAGCAATTGACACAGGTCTATCCGCGCGAGCTGCTCGATGAAACGCTGCGTATCGCCGAACGCTGCGAGTTCTCGCTCTCCTCGCTGCGCTATCGATATCCGCAGGAGCTGGTGCCGCAAGGCCTGGACGCCTCGCAGCATCTGCGCAATCTGACCGAAGCAGGATTGAAAGTGCGCTGGCCGAAAGGCGTGCCGGAGAACATCCGCGCCGTGGTCGAAAAGGAGCTCGCGCTGATCCGGCAGCTGCAGTACGAGCATTTCTTCCTCACCGTGCACGAGATCGTGGAGTGGGCACGCGGCCGGCCGAAACCGATCCTGTGCCAGGGCCGCGGCTCGGCCGCCAACTCGGTCGTGTGCTACGCGCTGCGCATCACCGAAGTCGATCCCCGCAACATCGCCGCGCTGTTCGAGCGCTTCATCAGCGTGGAGCGCAACGAGCCGCCGGACATCGACGTCGATTTCGAGCACGAGCGTCGCGAGGAAGTGATCCAGCACGTCTTCGAGAAGTACGGCCGCGAGCGCGCGGCGCTGGCTGCAACCGTCATTACTTATCGACCGAAGAGCGCGATCCGCGACGTCGGCAAGGCGCTCGGGCTCGACGCGGACGTGATCGATCGCCTGGCGAAGGCGCAGGCGTACTGGGACAACTGGGAAGCTTTCCGCAACAGTGTCGCTGCGCAGGGGCTGTATCTGGAGGCGGACGTCATCCGGCGCCTGTGCGCGCTGGTCAGAGAGTTGCTGAATTTTCCGCGGCACCTGTCGCAGCACGTCGGTGGCTTCGTGATCGCGCAGGAAAGCATCAGCGAGCTGGTGCCGATCGAGAATGCGGCGATGCCCGAGCGCCGCGTCATCCAGTGGGACAAGAACGATCTGGAATCGCTCGGCCTGCTCAAAGTCGACGTGCTGGCGCTCGGTATGTTGACCGCCCTGCAGCGCACGTTCGATCTGCTCGGTGCGACCGGCACCGGTCCGACGAACATGGAGCAGATCCCGCGCGAGGACCAGGAGACTTACGACATGATCTGCAACGCCGATACGATCGGCGTGTTCCAGATCGAATCGCGCGCGCAGATGAGCATGTTGCCGCGGCTGCGGCCGCGCAATTACTACGATCTGGTGATCGAGATCGCGATCGTGCGGCCTGGCCCGATCAAGGGCGGCATGGTGCATCCGTATCTGCAGCGGCGCCATCTGCGGCCCGAAGAAGTGTCGTATCCGAGCGAAAAGCTCAGGCCGGTGCTGGAGAAGACGCGCGGCGTGCCGATCTTCCAGGAGCAGGTGATGCAGATTGCCGTCGTAGCCGCAGGCTTTACGCCTGGCGAGGCGGATCAGCTGCGGCGCGCGATGGGCGCCTGGCAGCGCAGCGGCAAGATGGAGCTCTATCAGCAGAAGCTCATGGACGGCATGCGCGCCAACGGCTACGCGGAAGAATTCGCGGAAGCGATCTACCGGCAGATCGAGGGATTCGGCGAATACGGTTTTCCGGAATCGCATTCCGCGTCGTTCGCGCTGCTCACTTACGTTTCGAGCTGGCTGAAATGCCATCACCCGGCAGCGTTCTTTGCCGCGCTCATCAATAGTCAGCCTATGGGCTTCTATCAACCGGCGCAGCTGCTGGAGCAGGCGAAGCGGCAAGGCGTGCGGATCCTGCCAGTCGACGTCATGGCGAGCGAATATCCATGCACGCTCGAGCGCGAGCGCGGCGAGCTCGTGCTGCGTCTGGGCATGCGACTGGTCAAGAGTCTGCGCGAGGAAGAAGCGCAGCGGATCGTAGCTGCACGCGAGGAGCAGGCTTTCGCTTCCATGGTCGAAGTCGTGGAGCGGGCTGCATTGTCACAACGCGCGACGCGCGCGTTGGCAATGTGCGGAGCGTTCCGGCGTCTGACCGAGCATCGCAATCTGGCTTACTGGAATGCTCTCGGCGTGGAACGCGAATTGCGGCTGCTGGCCTCGGCGCCTGCAGAGGATGCAGAGCCAACACTGCCGCCACCGAGCGAGTGGGAAGAGATTCTGCGCGATTACTACCAGCTCGGTCTCAGCACCGGGCGTCATCCGCTGGCGCTGCTACGTCCGCGCCTGCGATCGCTCGGAGTGCTCCGGCGTCGCGACCTGGAATCGTTCGGCAACGGGACCGAGGTGTGCGTCAGCGGGCTGGTGACTCATCTGCAGCATCCGCAGACCGCCAATGGCGTCATCTTCGCTTCGCTCGAGGACGAAACCGGGATCAACAACATCATCTTCTGGCCGGCGGTTTTCGCGGAGCAGAGGCAGCAGATCATCGGCACGACGCTGCTGGTCGTGATCGGGGAACTACAGAACGAGAAAGGGGTGATTCACGTCGTCGCCCGACACGTCGAGGACTACTCGCACTGGGTACGACGTCTGCCCCGCAAATCGCGGGACTTTCACTAGAGGGAGTCCGGAACCGCTGGAGGGCGGGCCGGCGATCGTGCGCCCTCAGGCGCGCGGATAGGAAATCGTCTCGACTCTCAGCTTCGCGTAACGGCTGGCCGCGAGGGCCTTACGCAGCTTCTTGGCGGCATCGGCACGCTCGCGACGAGACTTGGTCACGGCAGTCTTCGCGACCACCATGTCGATGACCTGTCCTCGCACAATCTGGCGCCGTTCGAGCGTGTTCATTGTGGTACCTCCACAAGTAACCCGGGTTGCCCTGCTCAAGGAAAAAGCCCCGCCGGATGATAGTCCGGCAGGGCTTCCCATTCAATTAAGAGCCTGGCAGTGACCTACTCTTGCATGCCCGAAGGGCACACTACCATCGGCGCGCGGCGTTTTCACTTCCGAGTTCGGTATGGGATCGGGTGGTTCCCACCTGCTATAGCCGCCAGGCAAACTGGCTCACGTAGCGGTTGCGCCCTGTTGAGAGCTCAACCGCACCTGAATTCGAAAGTTGTTCGACGCATTGTCGCATTGAGTAAATCAACACACCCTGCACTGCATCAGACCGCTGCATCGCGGCCCAAGCGCATTGGGTGTTATATGGTCAAGCCTCACGGGCAATTAGTACTGGTTAGCTCAATGCATTGCTGCACGTACACACCCAGCCTATCAACGTCGTAGTCTGCGACGGCCCTTTAGGGGAATCGAGTTCCCAGGGAAACCTAATCTTGGGGGGGGCTTCCCGCTTAGATGCTTTCAGCGGTTATCCCGTCCGTATATAGCTACCCGGCAGTGCCACTGGCGTGACAACCGGAACACCAGAGATACGTCCATCCCGGTCCTCTCGTACTAAGGACAGCTCACCCTCAAGTTTCCAACGCCCACGGCAGATAGGGACCGAACT
>DATEKT010000095.1:0-2809 GCA_035277305.1 Steroidobacteraceae bacterium
TCCGACGCCGCTGACGCAGCGGGTTCCGCCGAACTTCTTCCGCGACACCTCGCGTGGCGTCTGCCGCGTGAAACTCTCGCTCGGCATCGGACAGGGCGGCCACATGCTCACGCTGCGCTTCGGCGCGCAGGCCGGGCGCGAAGCCGAGCTGGAACGGCATCTGCGGCATGTCGCGCTGCCACCGCTGATCGACATCGTGGCCGTGGTCGGCGTGCATCTGTGCATCGCCGATCAGGCGGCGAGCGACATCAAGACGACCGAGCGCGGCGACCGCAAGGTCGACATCCCGAACTGGCTCCTGATGATCGAAAGCGCGACGGCGCAAGCCGCAGACGAGGCGTGCGACCGGCTGCTCGGCACCGACCTCGCGGTGCACGGTGCGCGGTCCGAGATGGAGCGCGGGCTCTACATGCTGGAGTTCTGCCGGGTGAAGACGCCGGGCTGGGCCGGGTGATCAGGTGCGCGCATCGCCGCGCAGGATGCCCTTCGACAGGAACAGCTCCGTGATCTGCTGCGTCGTCTCGATGAAAGCGGGATGACCGCGCGCGGCCAGTCCGCGCGGGCGCGCGAGCGCGATATCGTAGACCTGCTCGATGCGGCCGGGGCGCGGCGACATCACGATGACGCGGTCGGCCAGCAGCACCGCCTCGTCGATCGAGTGGGTGATGAACAGCACGGTCTTGCCGGTCTGCATCCACAGCTCTTCGAGGTCGATGCGCATCTGTTCGCGCGTGAGCGCATCGAGCGCGCCGAACGGCTCGTCCATCAGCAGCAGCGGCGGATCGTGGATCAGCGCGCGCACGATGGCGGCGCGCTGGCGCATGCCACCGGAGAGCTCGCGCGGACGCCGGTCCTGGAAGTCGCTCAAGCCCACTTTCGCCAGCAGCTCGTGTGCGCGCGTCACATAAGCCTTCGGATCGAGCCCGCGCAGCTCGAGTTGCAGCAGCACGTTGTCCAGCACGTTGCGCCATTCGAGCAGCACCGGACTCTGGAATACGACGCCCAGCTTGGTCTGCGCGCCCTCGACCGCGCGGCCGTCGAGCCGCACGCTGCCGCCGGTGTGGCGCAACAGCCCGGCGATGATGCGCAACAGTGTGCTCTTGCCGCAACCCGAAGGACCGACGATCGCGACGAATTCGCCCGCCGCGACCGTCAGGTCGACGCGATCGAGCGCGTGCGTCGTCGTTCCGCCGCGGCGGAACGTCTGGCTGACGCCCGCAATCTCGATATAGGGCTGCGCCACGCGACCTGTTACTTCGGCAGGAACTCGTTGGTGTGGAATGCGGTCCACGGCTTGTCGGTCTGCACGTCGCGATACTGCCGGAGCAGCGCGATGGTTTGGTCCCAGTCCTTCTGATCGCCCCAGCCGATGCGGCCCTTGGAGTTCGGCGAGTCGAGCAGCTCGATGTCGACCTTGAGCTGATCGATCTGCGACGCGCGGTTGAGATCGGGCTTGACCTTCATCGTGGCGTCGACCGCGGCCTCCGGATTCTTCTTCGCCTCCTCCCAGGAGCGAGCGGTCGCCTTGACGAAGCGGCGCACCAGGTCTGCCTTGTTCTTGATCGTCGCCTCCTGCGTCAGGATCGTCATGCCGACGATATTGGCACCGTGGTCGGCGTAACGCAGCGCGGCAGGCTGCTCGCCCTTGTACTTGATGAGGAAGTACTGATCGTCGGCGCCGCCGAGCAGCGCGTCGACGCGCTTTTCCAGCACCGCCACCACCTTGGCGGCGGGATCGACCTGAACGAAGGTGATCTTCGACATGTCGAGCTTGTTGTAGGCCGCCATCGCGCGGAACAGCTGACCGAGCGGATCGCCCGGCGTGACGGCGAACTTCTTCCCCTCGAGGTCCTTCGGCGTCTTGATGCCGGCCGAGGCGAGCGACACCACCGAATAGCCGGTGGAATTGAGCAGCGACATCACCGACTTGATCTCGGCGCCCTTGGCGGACGCAGCGACCACGCTGGAGGAGTCCGCGAGCCCGAACGTGTCGGACCCGGCGGCGACCACCTGCACGGTGTTCACCGAGCCGCGGCCCTCGTTGATGGTCAGATCGATGCCTTCCTCTTTGTAGAAGCCGCGCTCCTTGCCGTAATAGAACGGCACGTGCAGCCCGCCGAGATACCAGTTGAGGCGGAGGCTGACGGCGTCCTGCGCCGACGCCGTGACCGACGAGGCCGCCAGCACGGCGAGCGTCACCGCGATCATCCTGAATGTCATCTGCCACCTCCCCTGGTTTCGTTTCTGTCTCACGTGATCGTCACGTCCGCGGGCTGCTGGGATACATGCCACGGGATCGTGATGCGCTCGATGATCTCGACCACGTAGTAGATCGCAAGCCCGATCAGACTGAGCAGCACGACGATGGCGAACACCATCGGCGTTTCGAGATTGCCGTTGTACTGCAGCAGCAGATAGCCGAGGCCGCGGTCGGACGCGACGAATTCGGCGACCACGGCGGCGGTCGCCGACAGCGCGGCGCCGACCTTCAGCCCGGTGAAGATGTCGGGCAGCGCCTGCGGCAGGCGGATCTTGAAGAACATCTTCCACTCGCCCGCGCCGGTGGTGCGCGCGAAATCCATGATCTCGGGATCGACCGACTTGAAGCCCGCGATGCTCGCGACCACGATCGGAAAGAACGAGAGCAGGAACACGATCAGCAGCTTGGGCGTGAAGCCGAAGCCGAACCAGATGATGAACAGCGGCGCGATCGCGATCTTCGGGATGATCTGCAGGAACACGACCACCGGATAGATCGCGGTCTCCACGAAGCGCCAATAGGTGACCACGAGGGCGAGCGGGACGCTGA
>DATEKT010000096.1:0-11060 GCA_035277305.1 Steroidobacteraceae bacterium
CGCGCCTATGGTCGCACGCAAGCGACAGCGACTGTCCACGGTTGGAAATGGACCAGACGGGCAATCGAACGCCGGCGACCTGTTGGTGAGGTCGCCTACTGAAACAACCCTTTCGTCTTGCCCTGCCGCAGCACGCCGACCACCACGCCTTCGATGATGAGGGACTGCTCTTTCAGGTCGACGCGGATCGGCTCGAACTCATCGTTCTCCGGCAGCAGCCACACGACCTTGCCGTCCTGCTTGTAGCGCTTCACCGTCACCTCGTTGTCGAGGCGCGCGACGACGACCTGGCGACTACGCACTTCGGGCGTACGGTGCACGGCGACGAGATCGCCGTCCATGATGCCGATGTCCTTCATGCTCATGCCGCGCACCTTCAGCAGGTAGTGCGCCTTCGGCTGGAAGATCTTCGGATCGATCTGGTAGCGGCCCTCGATGTGCTCCTCCGCGAGCATGGGCCTGCCCGCTGCAACTCGACCAATCAGCGGCAGGCCCATCTGCTCACGAAGAGAATCTTTCAACTGGATGCCGCGGGAAGCGCCTGGCAACAGGTCGAGCACACCCTTGCGCTGGAGCGCGCGCAGGTGTTCCTCCGCAGCGTTCGGCGACTTGAAGCCCATCGCGGCGGCGATCTCGGCGCGCGTCGGCGGCATGCCGTTGTCGATGATCGAGTCCTGGATCATCTTCAGGATCTGGCGCTGGCGGGGCGTGAGTTCGGACATGCTGTCTCCGGCGATACGGCTGTACGGATAATCAGTTTTGTTCTTATATACAGAAAGCGGCGTCGACACAACCTCAGAGTGTGAAGCGGGTCACATCGACCGCTTTTGACAGAAGCGTCGCGCTTTCCACCGTCCGTCCCGGCCGCCGTGCCGCTGGTCGGGGTCGTCTGTACGGCTTACCTGCCCTACCTATAGTCGCGGCCCATGAGACCCACCAGAGCAAACCGGGCCGCTGGCTTCACGTTGAACGAGCTGATGCTCGTGCTCGCCATTGCGGGCGTGATGGTCGGCATCGCGATCCCGAACATGCGCGACTTCATGTGGAACAACCGCATGACGAGCTCCGCCAACGACCTGCTGACCGCCGTCTATCGCGCTCGCAGCGAAGCGGTGAAGCGGCATGGCCAGACGATTCTGTGCTTCACCAGCGACTCCGAGGCTGATGTCCCGGTGTGCGACGGCGACGGCACGCAGGGCTGGGTGGTATTTGCGGACACCGACGGCGACGGCGAAGCCGCCGCGGGCGAAGAAGTGGTCCTGCGTCACGGACCGCTGCCCGGCACCATCAGTCTGTTCTCCAAGCCGAACGGCAACGCGGGCTACGTCGCGTTCAATAACGCGGGGTTCGCCCGGAATATCGCGATCGGCACGGCCCTGGCCGGTGTTGTGATGTGCGACGGCCGCGGCAACGTGCCGACCACGGGTCCCGACTTCTCGGCGGCGCGCGGCGTGCTCATCTCCCCCACCGGACGGCCGCAGGTCACGCGCGTGGTCAACACCATCAAGACAAACGCCAGCCTGGGCAAGTGCCCGGGAGATCCATAATGAAAATCCGAGCTGTGCAGAATCGCTCGCAGGGCTTCACCCTGGTCGAGTCGCTGGTTGCCCTGGTCGTGCTGTCGATCGGCATGCTCGGTATTGCCGCGCTCCACGTCGAAGGCCTGCGTTCGGCGCGCGGTGCGCTGACGCGCACGACGGCCGTCACGCTTGCTTCCGACATCGCTGATCGCATCCGCGCCAACCGCGGGGCGACGATCGAATACGGCGCCACGGTGACCAGCGCGGACACCAACGCCAGCTGCCTGCCCGGCGGAGCCGGCTGCACGGTGGCCGATCTGGCGCATCACGACAAGGCCGTGTGGCTCGGCGCGATCGAAGCCTCGCTGCCCGGCGGCACCGGCACGATCGACTGCGACGACAGCGATGTCCCGGCCACCTACACGATCACCGTCACGTGGTCGGAAGTCGGCTCGACGACTCCGAGCACCTACACCATGACGATCCAGGCATGACGTCCATGCGCAATACAGTCGCAAACCAGCGCGGCCTCAGCTTGATCGAGCTGATGGTCTCTCTCGTCATCGGCGCGCTGCTGATCGCAGGCGCGGTGACCGTCTACATGCAGAGCCGCAACACGTATCGCACCAACGACGTCGCCTCGCGCATGCAGGAAGTCGCGCGCTATGCGCTCGATGTGATGGCGCCCGATGTGCGCCTGGCCGGCTACTGGGGCCTGACCAACCGCCCAGACTCGTTCACGAACGGTGCCGGCGCTGTCACCAAGGACTGCGCTGCCAACTTCACTGCCAACGTCGCCCAGCCGATCCAGGGCCTGGACGCATTGGCCACGGGTGGCACGGGGTACCCCGCGGGCTGGCAGTGCACGATTCCGGCGGGCTTCAAGAAGGTCGACTGGTCGGACATCCTGATCGTGCGCCGTGGCGGCGCCGACCCGGTCGCGTTCGAAGCCGGGCGCGTGCAGATCCAGAGCAACCGCGAGACCGCGGCGCTGTTCAGCAATGGCTCGCTGCCGGCCGGCTTCGGCGCCGGCGATCTTTCGGAGACGCACGACATGATGGTCGGCGTCTACTACGTGGCTGAGAGCACGACGACGCTCAACGGCAGGCGCATGTTCTCGCTGCACCGGCAGACGCTCGTCGCCGGTCCGACGCTGCAGGACGAGGAAATCATCTCCGGCGTGCAGGACATGCAGGTGCAGTTCGGCCTGGACGTGGACGGCAACGGCACGGTCGAGCGCTACGTGAATCCGGAGGACGTGATTCCGGCCGGCGCGCGCATCGCCACCGTGCAGCTGTGGCTGCTCGTGGTCGCCGAAGAACGCGAAATCGGCTTTACCGACGACCATGTCTATACCTACGCCAACGCGACGCAGACGGCTGACGTCTTTCACGACGACCGCCGCCGTGTGCTCGTAACCAAGACCATTCAAGTCAGGAACGCCGCCACATGATCACGCAATCCATTTCTCTCGAACGCGCGGCCAGCGCGCGACATCAGGGCGGCGCGGCGCTGGTCGTCGGCATGATCCTGCTGATGGTGCTGACGCTGCTCGCCATCTCGGGCATGACCAGTGCGACCATGGAGCTGCAGATGGCCGGCAACGCGCAGTACTCGGAGAACGCCTTCCAGGCGGCCGAGACGGGCGTGGAGGAAGCCATGCGCGATGCGCGCGTGAACGGCACGAACACCTCGAACGTCGACCCGGAAAAAACCGAGGTCGTCACGGGCACGAGCGATCACTACAAGATCATCACGATTCACAACCCGGACAACGGCGTGACCAAGGTGCCGTCCGGCGGCTTCAGCATGGGCGTCGGCAAGGGCTTCAGCGCCTACCACTTCGACGTCACGAGCACCGGTACGTCGAGTCGCTCGTCGACCCAGACGCACGTGCAGAGCTTCTACGTCGTCGCGCAGGCAGGCGGCGGCTGACGTTCATGAACTTCAGAAATCAACTATCCGGTTCGGAGCAAGCCATGTTCAAGAAAGCCACGTTTACGTTGCTGCTCGCAGCAGGCCTCATGGCGAACGCGTTCGCGGCGGACGAACGCGATACACCGCGCACCTACAGTTCCGAGCGGCCGATCGAGACCACCACCGTGGGGCTGCCGCTGCCGCGCGTTGCGCCAGGCCCGATGACGATCAGCCCCTGCGATGAGGGCTGTCCGGCCGTCACGATCGAGATCACGCCCGAGTCGCGGTTCTTCATCGGGCACAAGGCCGTGAGCTTCGCCGACCTGCGCGCGCTGGCGATCAGCTCGAGCGCCAACGCAGTCGTGTTCTACGACATCAAGACCAACGCCGTCACGCGCATCGTCGTGACTCCCTGAATGATTCCCGCACAGGCCCATCGAGGACCCTTGCATGCGTAACCGCTTCTCAGCCCTCTACGCCCTCTACACGGCGGCACTGACTGTTTGCGCAGCGATGCCCGCCCAGGCGGACGACGTCGAGATCTATCTCGGCCAGTCGGACCCGGGGTCGGTCGAGTCGCGCCCGAACATCCTGTTCGTCATGGACACGTCGGGCAGCATGGGTACGGACGTCACCACGCAGACCACGTACGATCCGAAAGAGACGTACACAGGCAAGTGCGTCAGCGACACGGTCTACTGGAAGAGCAGCACTGCGACGTTCAGCGGCAACGGGCTGCCGGTCAACAGCGGCTGCAGCTTGCGCGGCAGCGGCGACACCGCTGGCTACGTCGACAAGTCGCATTACCTGTGCAAGACCGCGCAGAACGTCATCGACGTCAACGGCTTCCAGACGGTCACGGCGGCGGCCCAGTGGAAGCCCAACAAGACCAAGACCAAGAGCGTGTGGAGCACGCTGCTGCGCAGCGTTCATGACCAGCCGATCGACTGCGCGGACGACTTCAACAAGAACAAGATCGATCCGCTGCACGGCGACGGCACCAAGACGTATGCCGGCAACGGCAGCAACGGTCCGTACACCGACGATTCGGCGCAGCAGATCAGCTGGGCGACCTCGGAAGTGGACGATCAGTACACGTTCTACTCCGGCAACTGGCTGAACTGGTTCTACAACGCCAGCACCGTCACGAAGACCCGCCTGGAGATCGTGCAGGAGAGCCTGCGCAGCATCCTCAGCACAGTGACGTCGGCGAACGTCGGCCTGATGCGCTTCAGCACCGACGGCGAAGGCGGCATGGTCATCAAGGACATGGAAGACATCACCACTTCGCGCACTGCGATGACGGACGCCATCGACAAGCTGGCGCCCAGTGGCAATACACCGCTGTCGGAAACGTATTCGGAAGCCCTGCGCTACTGGCGCGGCATGAAATGGGATTACGGCAGCAAGAGCAGCCCTGACAAGAGCATCGGAGCCTCGCTCAGCGGCGAGAACTACAAGAGCCCGATCTCGAAGTCCTGCCAGAAGAACTTCATCGTATTGCTGACCGACGGTGAGCCGGTGGCGGACTCGCTCAGCGCGACTCGCATCAGCCAGATGACCGGCTTCCAGGGTTACCTGGACACCGAGGCGAAGGTTACGGCCGGCAAGGGAACGTGCACCACGAACCCGCCCAAGGCTGATGGCACTGTTGATTCCAACGGCCGCTGCCTCGACGACCTGGCGGGCTTCGCACACACCGCCGACATGATGTCGGGCACCGACGCGGCTGGCACGCAGACAGTCACCACGTACACCGTGGGCTTCGGCGGCGACGTGCAAAACGTCGGCTGGGCGATCGACCTGCTGAAGAGCACGGCGACGCGCGGCGGCGGCTCGTTCTTCACGGCGGGCGACACTGCTTCGCTCACCGATGCGTTCACGAACATCATCAGCGAGATCTTCGCGGTGAACACCACGTTTACCGCGCCCACGGTCGCGGTCAACGCGTTCAACCGCACGCAGAACCTCGACGATCTGTTCATCACGGTGTTCGGCACCCCGCAGCCGTCGGCCGAGGGCAACAAGTTCCACTGGCCGGGCAACATCAAGAAATACGAAATCACTCCGCAAGGCGTGATCATCGGCCAGGACAAGAAACCGGTGGTCGATGCGTCGCAGGGATTCTTCAGCGCCACGGCCAGGAGCTTCTGGTCCGAAGTGGTCGACGGCTCGGACGTGAAGGCCGGCGGCGCAGCGCACGAGATCCCCGACCCGGGCAAGCGCAACATCTATACGGACATCAGCAGCGGCACGCTCAAAGACAACCCGATCAACAAGGACAACAAGGACATCACCGACGCGATCCTCGGCATCGACGGAACCTCGACGATCACGCGCGACGAGCTCGTCGAGTGGGTCCGTGGTGCTGATACGGACGGGGTCGATCCGGCCGCGCCGCGCTTCCAGATGGGCGATCCGCTGCACGGCCGGCCGGCGACCGTCATCTACGGCGGCACCGAGACCGATCCGGACCTCACGCTGTTCGCCGTGACCAACGACGGTTACCTGCACGCCATCAATACGAAGGACGGCAGCGAGCTGTGGGCCTACGTTCCCGGCCCGATGCTGCGCCGTATGGACGACCTGTACGAGAACGATCAGCAGCCGAACAAGCGCTATGGGCTGGACGGCAACATTCGCGCCTACAAGCTCGACCTCAACGACAACGGCATCGTCGACGGCGAGGACAAGGTCTACCTCTACTTCGGCATGGGCCGCGGCGGCGAGAGCTACTACGCCCTCGACGTAACGGATCGCAGCAATCCGCAGCTGATGTGGCGCAAGGGCAGCGCCAACGAGACGCTCGCCGACGGCACGCAGATCGCTGCAGGCGATCAGCTGCCCGGCCTGGCGCAGACCTGGTCGACGCCCGTCATCACGCGAGTGAACATCGACGGCACCGTCCGGCTCGTGGCGATCTTCGCCGGCGGCTACGACCCGACGCAGGACAACCTCGCGTACAACACGGATGACATCGGCAACCGCATCTACATGCTCGACGCCGTCACCGGCGAGCAGCTGTGGCGCGCGGGTCCCGATACCGACACCACTGCGCAACTGAAGATTCCCTCGACGCTCTCCACCCGCCGCCAGATGAACAATTCGATTCCGGGCGACGTGCGCGTGATCGACCTCGACGGCGACCAGCTGGCCGACCGCATGTACGTGGCGGATACCGGCGCGCGCGTGTGGCGCTTCGACATTCGCAACGGCGACAAGGTCGCCACGCTGGTCCGCGGCGGCGTGTTCGCGTCGCTGGGCCGCGCCGGCGGCACGGGCACCGACCCGGCCGACGCGCGTCGCTTCTACTACGCGCCGGACGTGTCGATGCTCAAGGCGAACGGCGCGGTGTACCTGAACATCGCCCTCGGCTCGGGCTTCCGCGGCCATCCGCTCAACGAGGACATCCACGACCGGTTCTACTCGCTGCGCGACCGGACGCCGTTCGTGCGTCCCACCCAGGCGGGGTACAACACCGGCGCGATCATCACGGATGACAGCACCAACCTGGTCGACGTCACGACCGACATCAAGCCGACCATTCCGGCCGGGTCGGACGGGTGGAAGATGGACATGAGCAATCCGTCGTGGCGCGGCGAGAAAGTGCTGGCCGAGTCGCTGACCTTCGCGGGTACGATCATCTTCACGACGTATACGCCGGAGGTGGGCAACACCCTGCCGAGCAGCAACTCGTGCGTGGCGCGCCAGGGGCTCAACCGCCTGTATGCGGTCAACGTACTCGACGGCAGCCCGCTGACGAACCGTGACGGGTCGACGGACGCAGACGGCAATGTCAGCACGACCCCCGACGGAGTCGAGGATCGCTGGGGCACGCTCAACCAGAGCGGTATCGCACCGGAAGCGGTCATCCTGTTCCCGGAGACCTCGGTGCCGGCCTGCATCGTCGGCGTCGAATCGTGCGGCGTGTCGTTCACCAACAACCCGGTGCGCACGTTCTGGTATCAGCGCGACACGGAAGGCACCGACGACTGATCAGCCGGGCCGCGATCGCAACGTGCGGTCGCGGCCCGCCGGACCTGAGGAACTGACGAATGAATGCGGAGCGCACAGGCATGATGAGATCTCGCGAACGCGGCGTAACGCTGCTGGAGCTGATGGCAGTGGTCGTGATCATTGGTATCCTGGCCTCCATCGCCATCCCCTCCTATCGCACCTACCTGCTGAGAGCGCAGCGCACGGACGCTACGGCTGCGCTGCTGCGCGTAGCGGCCGCACAGGAGAAGTTCTATCTCCAGAACAACACGTATGCAGGCGACGACCTGCTCGCGAAGGCGCCGCCGGATGGGCTGGGCATCGCCAACACCGAGCACGACTACTACACCCTCAAGATCACGAAAGAAGACAATCTGACCGTGGACTTCGTGGTGACAGCGACGGCGAAGAGCGATGGTGCACAAGGCAAGGACAGCCAGTGCGTGACCTTCACGATCGATCAGGCCGGCACTCGTAAGGCCGCGGACAAGGCCGACGTGGATACCACCGGCAACTGCTGGCGTTGATACGCGCCTGCACTGTCGCGTCTCAACGACGCTGACAGCGTTGTGCTTTATCGCACCGCTTCAATCTTGTATCCTCCGCGCTCGGCTCGCGCCGGAAGCTTTTACAAAAAATGAGCTTTTGAGGCGAAATCCGAGGGAACCCGCCATAAGTCCCGAGGATTAAGAGGCGTTGAAATTCAGTCGCTCCGGTCCATTTTTGTCCGACCCAGAAGAAGGGGAAAGAAGTCATGAAGAAAAGCATCTCCACCACGCTGAAGGCAGGTGTTGCCGCCCTTGTGCTCGTCGCTGCCAGTGGCTGCGTCTCGCAGAAGGCAGTTGATGAGATCAAGGCCACTGCCGACAAGGCAGTGCAGGATGCCGCAGCAGCGAAGGCAGCAGCCGACTCTGCAGCCAGCGCCGCCGCGTCGGCTCGCTCCGCCGCTGACAGCGCGCAGAGCGCAGCGAACCAGGCGATGCAGGCCGCTCAGGCCAGCCAGTCCTGCTGCGACGCGACCAACGAGAAGATCGACCGCGCCTTCAAGAAGGCCGTGTCGAAGTAATCGTTTCGGTACGTTGAATAAAAAACGCCGCGGCTTGCGCCGCGGCGTTTTTTTATGTCCATCGAAAACGAAGAGACGGGTCCCACAGCCTCCGCCATGGACTAACTCGGTAGAAGATGACTTCGGCCGCGGGACCCGCCTGCCGCAGTCTAGCGGAGTCGGCTAACTCCCGCCGGGCGCTTCGCTCGTCGCCTGCACCGTCGCCGGTCGCAGCAGCACCGGCTCGGGCACGCCGGTCGCGAGAATGAATGCCCGCTCCGCCTTCGCCCAGTCGATCGCGACGCTGCGATTCTGCGTGGCTGCGACCAGCAGCCGCGTGATGTTGGTGAGACTGCGCGTCTCCGCCGGCGCCTGTCCCTCGAGCGGCGCGTGCACTTCGATGTACAGCTCCTCGCCGTGCCAGCCCATGCGATACGGCTGGTCGACGAGCCGCACCGACGTGTTCACCGCGACCAGCTTGAAGAGCTCGGCGATGTCTTCGGGGTACATGCGGATGCAGCCGTGCGTCACCTGCATGCCGACCCCCGCCGGCAGATTCGTGCCGTGGATGAGATACGCTCCGCCAGGAATGCCGAGACGCATCGCGTAGTCGCCGAGCGGATTGTCAGGACCGGCCGGCACAGCTTTCGGCAGCGGCCGCCCATCGGCTTCGTGCTCTTTGCGCACGGACTCCGGCGGATACCAGATCGGCTTCTCGCGCTTGTTCACGATGCGCGTCATGCCGAGCGGCGTCTTCCAGTCCATCTTGCCGATGCTGATCGGATAGGTCATTACCACCGGCGCCTCGCCGGCCTTGGGGCGCGGGAAGTAGTACAGGCGGTGCTCGGCGAGACTGACGACCAGTCCTTCGCGCGGCTCCTCCGGCAGGATGTAGCGCGAGGGAATGAGTACGCGCGTGCCCTCGCCCGGCAGCCACGGATCGACGCCCGGATTGGCAGCGACGATCTCCTCGTAGCCGACGCTGTAACGGCGTCCGAGATCGAGCAGCGTGTCCACGTGCTGTGCGACTACGTACTGAACTTCACCGAAGACAGTGTCTTCGCCGCTGGGCAAGGGATAGGTGGCGGCGTGCAGCTGCGCGCTCATTGCACAGCCCGCCAACCAGGCGGTCAGCCGCAGGGCACTCGATCGATAACAGGTCTTCATCGCGGCGTCTTCAACACTGGGGCAAAAGTCTAGCAGGTCGCAGGGTGCGAAAACTGTGCGCCATGGCGCTACGCAGTCTGCGCCTTCAGCAGATTGCCGATCTGCGTCGGCACACCCTTACGCGCTTCGATCAGCCCGACGCGGATGGCGTTGCGGAATGAGAGCACGTCGGCGCTGCCGTGGCTCTTGATGACGACGCCGGTCAATCCGACCATGCTGGCGCCGTTGTAGGTGCGCGGATCGAACTCGCGGCGCAGTGAGCGCAGCACGGGCCAGGATGCGGCGGCTCCTACGTAGCGCAACGGATTGCGCGTGTATTCGGTCTTCAGCGCGCCCACCAGCATGTTCGCGAGCCCCTCCATGGTCTTCAGCGCGACATTGCCGGTGAACCCGTCGGTGACTACCACGTCGACCTCGCCGGAAAAGATGTCGTCGCCCTCGACGAAGCCGACATAGTTGAGCTTGCTGGCCGAGAGCAGCTTCGCCGCTTCCTGCACGACGCTGTCGCCTTTGGTCTCTTCCTCGCCGATGTTGAGAATGCCGACGCGGGGCTTCGCGATGCCGTGCAGGTCGGCAGCAACGACCGTGCCCATGACTGCGAACTGGAACAGGTGCTCGGCCGTGCACTCGGAGTTCGCGCCCAGATCGAGCATGTGAGTGTGGCCGTGGCGGGCGCGGATGCGCGAGATGATCGCGGGGCGATCGATGCCCTCGATCGTCTTCAGCACGAAGCGGCCGGTCGCCATCAGCGCGCCGGTGTTGCCGGCCGAGACACAGGCCGCGGCATCGCCTGCTTTGACCAGGTCGATCGCGACGCGCATCGAGGAATCTTTCTTGCGCCGCAGAGCGTCCTGCGGCTTCTCGTCCATCGCGACGACCTGCGTCGCCTCGTGCACGGTGATGCGCGAACGCAAACCTGCGGGCGCCTCGCCGAGCAGGCGCGTGATGGGCTCGGCGAGACCGACGAGCACGATGTGCAGATCGGACTCGGCCTGCAGCGCGGCGAGCGCGCCGGGCACAGTGACGCCGGGGCCGTGATCGCCGCCCATGGCGTCCACCGCGATTGTGATCGGCCGGGGACTGTTCAAGCAGATGTCGCCCCGCGCGCGCCGGGAGTGGCGCACGCGGCAGCGTGCTTATTCGGAGTCGGTCTTGTCGCGGCTCTCGATGACTTTCTTGCCGCGATAGAAGCCGTCCGGCGAGATGCGGTGACGCGAATGCGTTTCACCCGAAGTCGGATCGACGGACAACGCCGGCTTGCCGAGATGATCGTGCGAACGATGCATGCCGCGCTTGGAAGGTGTCTTTCGGCTCTTCTGAACTGCCATGGCTCATTTCTCCAGCAAATCCCGCAAATTCTCGAACGGCTTCTGCGAGCCAGGGCTCGCTTCCTGCTCCAACCGCGACGGCGGCGC
>DATEKT010000097.1:0-20164 GCA_035277305.1 Steroidobacteraceae bacterium
TTCCCACTCGGCGTCCGAGGGCAGCCGATAGCCCTTTGTCATCGGATTCACCGCGACCAGCGTCTCGCCCTTCTTTTCGTACGCGGCCGGCAGCCCTTCCTGCTCCGAGAGCCAGTTGCAGTACAGCGCCGCTTCCATCCAGGTCACCGCCACGACCGGCTGGTTGTCGAGATCGAGCGTGTGATTGCCGACGAGACCGGAGCGGTGCTCGGGCTTGAAGCGCCGGAACTGGCCGTTGGTCACTTCCGTGACGCTCATGTAGAAGCCGCGCTTGAACTCGACGTCGCGCTGCTGCTCGTTGGCGCGGCGGCCCGGCTCGCGCCGCGGGCTGCCCATGGTGAAGCGGCCGATCGGCATCAGGCGCATCTGCTGGTCGAATTTCGTCTTGGTCACGGCCGGCGTTGCGGCGATGCGCGATTGCTCCGGCGTCAGCAACGAGGTCTCGACGCGCTGCTGCACGCCCGGGCGCGGCGTCACGCTGGTCTTGAAATCGACGAACCCTGCCTTGCGGATCTCGATGTCGTGCGTCGTCGCGACCAGCCGCAGCGTCTGATTCGCGGCGCCGCTGAGCTTGCCGTCTATATAGAGCTGCGCATCCGCGGGCTGCGCACGCACCGCAACTTCGCCGAACACGCCGGAAAGCGGCACTGCGAGCGTGCGTTGTTCGCCGGCGCTCAACGACACCTGGCGCGTGGCACCTTCGTAACCCGGCCTCGTGAGCACGATGCTGTGATCGATGTCGGGACGCAGCTCCAGCTCGATCGGTGTTTGTCCGCGATACACGCCGGCGACCGACACACTCGCGCCGGGCGGATCGGAGCGCACCGCGAGCTTGCCGTCCGGCAGTCCGAGCTTCACCGGACCGAGCGACAGCGGCTCGTTTGCTTTGACCTGGATGTCGGTGGTCCAGGGCTTGAAGCCTTCCAGGCGCAGCTCGATCGGATGCGCGCCCGCCATGATTTCGGCTTTGAGCGGCGTGACGCCTCGCGGCTCGCCGTTGACGAGCAACTGCGCGCCCACGGGCTCGGAGGTCACACTGACCTCGCCCCAGCCCGGCACGAGCTGCGGCTTGAACGTCTGCGTCTTGCCGAGACCCTGCACTTCGACATCGGCCTTGAACGGTTGATAACGCTCGCTCGCGATCGCAACGCTGTGACGTCCGGCGGTGAGCTCGAATTCACCGGGTGCGTTGCCGGCTGCCTTGTCATCCACTGTCACGCGCGCGGCTTCGGGCACATCGATGCGCAGGATGCCGGGAAGCTTGACCAGCGACAGCGCGAACTGCTGGTTCGTCTCCTTCGTCACCTTGATCTGCATCTCGGAGGGCTTGTAGCCCGCGAGCTCGGCGTGGACACGATAGTTGCCCGGACGCAGCAGGAGACGATCTCCCATGCGCACGGCGGGCAGCCCGCCCGAAACCCGTACGTTGGCCGCAACCGGATCGGTGCGCAGACTGACCGACATCGCGGTGAAGATGAACCACAGCACGACGGCGACAATCGCAACGACCGCGGCCAGCACCACCTTCAGCGGACTCAGCGAAATGCGGCGCTCCGGCTTCGCGGCTTCGGAAGCACGGAAGCGAATCGCGTCGATTCGCTCGGCGTCGCTGTCGCTCTGTCCCTGCAGACGCGCGCCCGCGGTGATGATCGGCGGCGCCGTGATGTTGCCGCTGCTGCCGTCGTCGACCTCGACCACCGGCTCGCTGTCGTTCTCGGCAATGCGCAAGCGCGCCGCACCGAGATTCACCACGTCGCCGCTGCGCAGCCACGTAGAGTTCTGCACGCGCACGCCGTTGTGCAGCACCTCGGCGCCGTCGGCCGGTTGCACGAACAACTGGTCTTCGTGCAAGCCGATGTAGGCTTCGGCCCCCGGCGGCCGCCCGGTCATCACGATTGCGCTGCCGGCGCCGCCGACAGCAATCGGGAAATCCGTGGCCGCGAAGCGACGCTCACCCAGGGATTCGCGAACGACGAGCCCGCTCAAATGCGATCCTCGCAGCGGATCACGACCGGCTCCGCCGCCGCGCCGGGCCGCACATTGATCTCGCGCCGCACGTCGCGATACCCGGGACGTGTGCCGACGACGGTGTAACTGCCGGGAACGAGCTCGAGCGAGCGCTCGGCGAACGTGCCCAGCTGACCGACGCGATAGATGGTGACTTGGGTGACATTGTCCGACTGCAGCGCGATCGCCACGGGCACGTCCGCGCGCGTGATCCAATCCTTGAGCGTCGCCAGCTGCTTCTGCAGCACTGGACCGGGATTGGCGATATTCGCGGCCCGTGCCAGCGTGTCGCGCGCAGCTGCGCGCACCGGCTGGCTGAAGAGTCGCTCGGGCTGAGTCAGATACAGCTCGAGCTGCTCATTGAGTGAGGAACGCGGCGTCACGCGCGCGATGCCCTCCTGGGCCGCGGCAACGGTCGCATCGAGCTCGGCCACTGCGCGATATTCCTTCAACGCCTCGGCCCACCGCTCGTTGCCTTCGTGCTCCTTCGCAACCTGCAGCTTCGCGGAGATGACGCCCGTGCGTTGCTCCTGCTCGATCTGCTTCAGCGCCTGCGGAATCTCCGGCGCGTTCGGACGGACGCGGCGCGCTGCTTCGAACGCGGAGCGGGCGCCGGCATAGTCGGCCTTTGCAAGCGCCGAGTAGCCTCGCGCCATCGTGCTGGCAAATGCGTCGGACGCAAACCGTGCCTCGATGCGCGCGACGCCGTCAGCTGCGCGCGGTGCTTCGCCATCCAGCGTGAGCGCCTTGCGGAATTGCTCGAGCGCGCCGGCCGGATTGGATTCCTTCTCCATGCGCTCCGCCGTTGCGACCAGGTTCAGCACTTCGTCGAGTGTGTTGGCGCGCTTCAGGCCGTGCTCGGCGACCTTGTTGCCGGGCTCTAGCTTCGTCGCGAGCACGAACGCTGCTTTGGCGTCCGCCGAGCGTCCCTCTTGCAACGCCGTCGCACCGTTCTTGAGCTGCGCAGCCAGCACTTCGCCGGCGCGCTTCTCCAGCGTGCTCAGCAGCGGCTCGACCGCGGAGAAATGCTGGAGCGCCGTGATGTACTCGCGCGCCTCGTAATCCTTGTCGCCGGCCGCGAGCTCTTCGTTGGCGCGCCGAAATTCTTCTCCGCCCCACTGCTCTGCAGCGCGCGCGGCGAGCTTCTTCAGGCGCTCCTCGATCGGCGCGCGCTTGTCATCCGCGTCCTGTTTCGCGCGCGCAAGCGCGGCGAAGTCCACTTCCTTCTTCTCCGGCTCCGCAGCAGGCTTGGCCGGGACGGACGAAGCGGCCTGTGCGTAGCGTGCGGGCTGGTCCTGCTCGAAATAGCGAGGCAGCACGAAGAACACCACGCCGACGGCGACGATGCTGACGACGAGCGCCGCCGCACCGAGACCGCGGCGGAATCCCTGGCGGCGCAGAGCTTCTGCGTCCGCCGCCGGGGCTGTCGAACGCCGCCATTCGCCGCGCAATGGCTCACCCTGCGCGGGCGCGCGGATGCTCGGAGGCTCGATGCGGACCGGATTCTGATTCGGAGTCGGGGTGGGTGAGTTCACGCGTTCGACCGTTGCAACGGGTGGCGTCGCCAGCACTGCAGCCAGCTCGCGCTCGACACTCGCCATGTCGGCCGGTCTGTCTGCCGGTGATGCTGCGAGCAACTGCGCGATCAGCTGCGCGAGCGGCTCCGGCACCGATGCTGGCAATGCCGTAATGTTCTTGCCTGCTGTGTTCAGCTTGCCATTGCCGTACGACGGCGGATAGCCCGAGAGCAGCTCGTACAGCATTGCACCAAAACCGTAGAGGTCGTCGGCAGCACTCGCGGCCTCACCTGCTGCCTGCTGTGGGCTCATGCTATGCGGCGAACCGCGCCCGGCATTTGCCGCGGGCGCTGCCGCCATCACGAGCGCCATGCCGAAATCTGCGAGCCGCGGCGAACCGTCGGACGTCAGCAGCACGTTGGTCGGCTTCACGTCGCGGTGAACGACACCTGCGCGATGTGCGTACGCGAGCGCCGCTGCGATCGGCATGGCTGCGCGAAGGATTTCGACATAACCGCGCCCGCGCAGTTGCGACAGATCGCCGCCCGACATGTAGTCCATCGCGATCCAGCTGTACCGCGCCGAGCGATACAACCCATCGACGCGCAGGATGTTCGGATGATCGAGCATCCGGACGTGCTCGCATTCGCGTTGCACGGCGGCGGTCGCCGCGACGTCCTGCATCAACTCGTCGCTCAGGATCTTGAGCGCGACGAAGCAGCCGCGCTCGCGGTCCTGCGCAAGCCAGACTTCGCCGCTACCGCCTGTCGCCAGACGTCGGACGAGAACGAATCTCGCAGACAGTTCCTGCCCGCTCTCCAGCATGGTGCGATGTTTCGTGTCGAAAGAAATCGAGTGCGCTTACCCGCCGCCGTTCGGGGTCGGGGCGGGCGCAGCAGGTTCGGCCGCTGCAGGCGTCTGGACCGGCGTGCCGGTCTCGTTCTCGTAGAGTTCCTTCAACAGCCGCCGCCACTCGTGGTACTGCTCTTCGGCCGTGCCTTTGAGCTGCAGAGTGCGGCCCTCGACCTCGACGACCATCGGCTGGACTTCGGCCTGGAAGGATTCTCCGAGCTGCTTGAGCGAGTCGGAGTGCATTTTCACTTCCGCGCCCTTGTCGAAGCCGCTCTTGATCGCATACGCGCCGCCAAAAATCGCGCCGGTGGCCGCAGCCTGCCCGGCATAAGTGTTCGCCTCCGAGCCGACGACCAGGCCGCCGACGATCGCCGCGGCGCCGAGGAGCTTGCGCGTCAGCGCCGAGCGCTTCGCTTCATCCTCGGCCTCGAGCTCGGCATAGCTGTAGCGCCGCCAGTTCGTGTACGGCTCCGCCATGTTCTCGGCGAACAGCGAGTAGTGCTCGTCGACGGTGTCGAGCAGCGCGTAGTCGCGCTCGCGGATGCGATCCATCCGCTGCAACATCGGATCGCCATCGGCAGGCAGGCGCACGACCTGGTACACGCCTTTCTTCTTGTCCTCGGTGAGGTACGACTGGAACGCGTACGGCGCCAGGTCCTTCGCGAAGCGCAGCTCGGAGACGCGCCGCACGTTCTCGAGATCCGTGCCCACCAGCTGCTGGCGATACGTCAGCATGTCGTTCGCGAGCGTGCTGTAGAGATTCTGGAACGGATCGCGCGGCTGGCCGCTCTGATCCTTGTACGAGCGCGTATCGGCGTTCTGCTGGTACTCGCGCTTGAACCACAAGCGGCCGGTCGCGTCGGCGACCGTGATGTCGATGCGCAGCAGCTGGCCGTTCGACTCGATGATCTTGCCGGTGATCTGCACGTCGAGCGCGTTGGTGTCGGAGGGGATCACGCGCACCTGCCCCCACTGGCCGCTGCCTTCCAGCGTATTGCGGATCTGCATCGGGAAGTAGCGCGCCTCGGCTTTGCGTACCTCGGGGAAGATGTGCTCTTTCTCGAGCTTCTTCTCATCCGTCGGCGTGTTCTCCTCGAACAGCTTCACCGCGACGTCGAGCAGCTGTTCCTGCGGAATCTCCTGCGAGGCCTGGATCGCATTGATGCGCGTCTGCGGCCGCGTCTCGTGCGTGACGCAACCCGTGACGCCAAACGCGGCCGCGGCCAGAACGACGAGTGCGATGGAGCGATTCATGTGCGTTAGACCCAACCTGCAACCTAAATATTCGCCGCCGCTCAGCCCGTGTTCTTCTTGTAGTCCCGATATTCCTGCCACAGCTTCTCGCGCAGCTCCGGATCGGTTTCCTTCTGCGCAGCTTCGCGCAGCTGGCGCGCGACGATGTCGTCATCGCTGCCGTCCGGAATATCGGCCGGCACAGTGTTCGGCCCGTTGCCGCCCGCTGAACCGCCGCCTACGCCACCGCCCCCGCCCTGCTGCCGTCCGCCGGGGCCATTGCCCTGACCCTGGCCCTGACCTTGACCCTGGCCGCCCTGCTGACCGCCTTGCTGGCCGCCACCCGCAGCGCCACCCTGGCCACCGCCGTCTTTACCGTTCGCGCCCGCGCCGCCGCCGGAGCCACCGCCGTTCTCATCGCCGTTCGGACCATCGCCACCGGAGCCGCCGCGTCCACCGCGTTGTCCGGCAATGACCGCCTGCTCGTCGCGAATCCGCCCATCGAAAACGCCCAGCGAGGCATCAAGTTCATGGTCGATCTGCGCAGTGCGCTCGCCGGTCGTCATGCCGCCGCCTGCGCCGCCCTGCTGACCGCCGCCGCCCTGAGATCCTGCGCCGCCACCGCCACCGCTGGCACTGCCGGAAGAGGGATAACCGCCCGCACCACTGCCAGAGGCGCCACCGCCCGCATTGGGTGAGCCGCCTGCAGAGCCACCGCCACCGCCGGCCGATCCGCCGCCGCCGCTGCCACCTGATTGGCCACCGCCGCCTGCCGCGCCACCGCCAGCCGAACCGCCGCCCTGAGCGCCACCGCCCGAGGCTCCGCCACCGCCTTGTGCACCGCCGGCGCTCTGGGACTGCGCCCCGCCGCCACCGCCGCTGGAACCGCGGAAAATGCTTTCGCTCTGACTGTTTCCGCCACCCGACGAGCCGCCGCTGCCGGAGTCAGGCGAGGGACTGCCACCTTGCTGCGGGCTCTGGGCACCGCCGCCACTCGGCATGCCCGTGCTCGGCATCGGAATACCGATGGTCGGCAAGCCGCCCGGCATGTTCACGCCACCCGACACGGTGGGACCGCTCTGACCGCCGCTCTGGCCACTCTGACCCTGGCTGCCGCCGCTCTGTCCGCCGCCCGATGAGCCGCCCTGGGAGCCACCCGAGCTGCCGCCGCCCGAGCTGCCGGAACTCGAGCCGCTCTGACCCCCGCCGCTCTGTCCCGGAACGGACGCGGACGATCCGCCGCTGCTGCCGCCGGAGGAGCCGGAAGAAGAAGACTGCGAGCCCGACGAAGGCGAAGGCATCGATGAGCTGGAACCGCCGCTGCGGCCCGACGACGGCGACGGCATGCTCGGCGAGCTGCGTCCTGACGAGCCGCTCGACGGCGACGAAGGCATCGAGGGCGATGACGGCATGGAAGAGGAAGACTGCTGCTGCTGCGGGCAGCCGCCCATCAAGAATGCACAGACGGCACCGACGGCTGTCGCCTGTACGGCGACGACGGGCAGAGATCTGCGCGAGCGCTGAATTTGCATCGTTTCTCCTCGTTCCCCGTGCCGCCTGCCACCGGCGGCCGCCGCCGCCATTTGACTCTGCGACGCGTCAGCTGAACGCGGGCTGACCGCCCTGCCCAGCAAACATTCGATCCGCGCCGCCCACCGCAGGTTCAATTGCGCGGGGGAAGGAGATTCGACTACTGCGGTCGCGAGACCACCGTGTTCTCCTCGGCGCTGGAGCCGAGCAGGAATGCCTTGAGCTGCCCGGCAAGCCGGTCGCAGGCTGTACTCTGTACTGGCGCGATCAGCGGGATCGGTGCGATGGCGCCGATCATCACCGACGTGCCTTTCACGTCGGTCGTCAGGCTTCCAGCGCTCACGCCCTGCTTCAGATCCCAGATCGTCGCCTCGTAATCGGATGTCTTTTCCCACCAGCCGAGGCCCAGGCACCCCGCGCCGCCCGGACCGGCCGCGCATGCGATGCTGCCGCCGCCGTCGGTCTTCTGCGTCACGCCGTCGACCCAGACGATGTAGCGCACGCCCATGGAATTGACACGCTCGGTCACGCCGGGCCGGGCGAGGAAAGTGGTGAAACCCTGCGCGTTGGCGGGCGCGGTGCTCGGCTCGAGCCACGGATACAGGGCGTCGACGAAATTGTGGTCCGCGTAAATCTGGAACGGTCCGTCCTTCAGTGCGCTGCGCGGCTCGGCCTTCTTGCCGGCGCGTTGCCGGTCAGCAACGTCCGCGGACACGCTCTCGCCGACCAGCTCGCGCTCCAGGCAGTCGAGGAATTTGTCTTCGGTGCCCGTGCCTTCCAGATGCGGCTTCGCCAGCAGCACGATCGCTTCGTCGGATTTGATTTGCGTGGGCGCCTCACGCATCTCCTCGATCTTGGCAGTCATGCAACCGCTGAGCCCCGAGCACAAAACGGCGGCGACGACTACGCGCAGGGCGCTACGACCTGAGACGGATTGCATGCTGACTCTCTCCAAGGAGGCTCGAGCGAAATCCCCGGTGCGAAATTTCGGCGTGAGGCCGAAATGAATGCGAATCGAGTATACGCCAACCGTCTCGCAGTCAATGCCGGGAAAGCGCACAACGTTCCGCTCAGCTCCAGATGTCAAATAACGCCGCGCAAGCGCGGCGTCCATGGGTCCATCGCCTTAGAGCAGCGACATCTGTTCCGGTCCGAGCACGGGCGGGCGGAACAGCGCCCGATTGTGAGCGAAGCGCTCGCGCTGATTGAGCCCGAGCCGCGTGCACGCCGCCGCGAAGCGCTGCGCCAGCAGCTGTGCGTACTCGCCTTCGCCGCGCTGGCGAATGCCGAAGCGCGGATCGTTGTCGCGTCCACCGCGCATCGCCTGCAGCCGCGACATCACGTGTTTCGCTTTCAGCGGCTCGTTGTGCTCCAGCCATTCGCGGAACAGATCCTTCAGCTCGTAAGGCAATCTCAACAATACGTACGCCGCCGAGCGCGCACCGGATGCAGCAGCCGCGGCGAGAATGCGTTCCGTTTCGGCGTCGGTGAGCACCGGAATGATCGGCGCGACCATCACGCCGACGGGAATGCCCGCTTCGTGCAGCCGCCGGATCGCACGCAAGCGCGCAGCTGGCGAAGCAGTACGTGGCTCGAGCGTGCGTTTTAGTTCATTCGACAGCGTGGTGACGCTGACCATCACGTACACGAGTTGCTGCGCGGCGAGCGGTGCGAGCAGATCGATATCGCGTTCGATCATCGCGCTCTTGGTGATGATGGAAAACGGATGTCGGTACTTCGCCAGCACCTCGATGATGCTGCGCGTGACCCGATACTCGCGCTCGATCGGCTGATAAGGATCGGTGTTCGCGCCGATGGTGATCGGCGAGCAGCGATAGCCTGGTGCCGCGAGCTCCTGTTCGAGCAGCCGCGCCGCGTCCTGCTTGTAGAAGAGCCGCGTTTCGAAATCGAGACCGGGCGAAAGATTGAGATACGCGTGCGACGGGCGGGCATAGCAGTAAGTGCACCCATGCTCGCAGCCGCGATACGGGTTGATCGACTGATCGAACGAGATGTCGGGCGAGTCGTTGCGCGAGATGATCGAGCGCGCCGGCTCGGGCTGCACGACGGTCGCGAGCGGCGGCAGCTCTTCGTCGAGGCTGCCCCAGCCGTCGTCGACGGCTTCGGTGCGCGTCGATTCGAACCGGCCTGCGGGATTCGACACCGTGCCGCGCCCGGCGCGCGTTGCGGGTCGCGTGGGAGACGTCATGAGCCGATGCTACTGGATATACTTCCAGTTGGCCAGCCTCGCCGTTTTCAGCCCGACTCCGTCTTCGGCAGCGGCGCAGCGACTTGCGTTTCCGGCCCGATCGTCGGCGTAACCGACGGGCCGGGCGCGGGCGCCGTACCCTCAGTCGAATGTCGCGCGGGCGCGGGAAAGCGCACGACCAGCGAGGTGCCTGCATCGCCGGTGATTTCCAGCTCGCCGCGTAACTGCCGCACGAATGCTTCGATGAGTGAGCGGCCGAGTCCCGTGCTGTCCTCGCCGGACGCGGAGTCGAAGCCGGAGCCGTCGTCGCGAACCGCGAGCTCCAGGGTCGCATCCGACGGGCGCTTCACGTCGACATAGATATGACCGCCGGTGCCTTCGTTGAAAGCGTGCTTGTATGCGTTGGTGATCGCCTCGGTGACGAGCAGGCCGAGCGGCACCGCGATTTCCGGACCGATCACTTCGTTCGGAGAGTTTGCGATCAGCTCCACCTGGCGGCCGCGCGACAAGCCGCCGCGGCGCAGCTCCGCGCACAGATCGTCGAGGAACCATTTGAGATCGATCTCCTGCAGGCTCTCGGATTCGTAGAGCCGGCGATGGAGCGTAGCGAGCGCGTTGATGCGGCTGCGCGCTTCCGCGAACGCCAGCTCGGCGCGCGGATCGCGAATGCGCCGCGCGTGCAGGTTGAGCAGGCTCATCACCAGCTGCAGGTTGTTCTTCACGCGATGATGGATCTCGCGCACCAGCACTTCTTTCTGCGCGAGCGACTCGCGCAGCTCGGACTCGCGCGCCGAGATGAGATCGGCCATGCGCGAGAACGTCTCGCCCAGGCTGCGAATTTCCTTCGGCGCCGCGCTCACGCGCTCCGGCCGCACGTTGTGCCGACCGGCTGCGTACGCCGAGGTGATGCGCTCGAGATAGCTGATCCAGCGCACGACCAGATGTTCGATGCCGAACCACACGACCGCGATCGCGAGCGCCCACATCAGGAGCGGTGTGAGCACGCCCCACGCAACCTGCAGCGCCAGCGGACCGATCGCAGTGAGCACGGGTGTACCGCGAATCACGAAGATCCTTCCGCCGAGCAGCGGACTGACCGCGTACAGCCGCCAGATGCCGTCATGACCTCGCGAACGGAACGTTCGCGTCTGCCCGGTCGGAAGCTGCTCGCGCAGCTGTTCGTGGATGAGGCTGTTGCGCGGGAGCGGCGACTTCGACGGCGTGCGACTCGCATCGCGCGTGATGATCTCGCCGCGACTGTCGAGCAGTGCGAACGCCGCGCCATCCTCGGTGCGCGCGCCGCGTTGATAGCGCTGCGCGAGCCAGTCGAGACCGATGAACAACGCAACCGAGCCCTGGATCAGTCCCTGGTCGTCGACGAGCGGCACCGCGGTGACGATGCCCCAGCTGCCGAGCCAGCGACTGACGATGAGGTCGCTGACGACGAAGCCGTCGCCCGCCATGATGTCGCGGAACCAGACGCGGTCGTCGACCTTCACGACCTGCGGCATCGGCCCCGACGCGCACGTCACGACGCCTTCCGCATTCACGACCAGCGCACCCTCGTATTGATCGAGTCCGCCGATCGCACGCTGCAGAGCGCGTCGACACGCAAGGCCGGTGCCGGCGCGCACGTCGGGCTGCGCGGCAAGACTGGTGAGGATTTCGCGTGAGGCCGCGATGACGTTGACCTCTTCGCTCGCGGCGAGCTGCGCCGCCTGCGCGAGGTTCTGCTCGATGATCCGCATGCTGCTGCCGTAGCTGGAGATGGCTTGCAGCACTGCCAGCGCGCCGGGCGCGAGCATCGCGATACCGACGATCAGCACCAGCCGCGGCCGCAGGCCGGCATTGCGGCCGAACCAGGTGCGCGGTGCCAGTGCGGTCTTGAGAGTCTTCAATGGACCCCGCAGCGGCGCGATCCGCTGAGCAGTATTTTAGAGTCCGCCCGAGCGCGGTTCGGTGGCGCCCTCGTTGTCGGCGAGCGCGCCGACGACTGGGTGTCCGGTCACGAGCGCGGCATCGTCGCCGAGCAGCTCGACGAGCCGGTCGCGCGCCCGCGCGATGCGGCTCTTGATGGTGCCGACGGCCACCTGGCAGACATCCGCTGCCTCTTCGTACGACAGGCCGGTGGCGCACACCAGGATGAGGGCTTCGCGCTGGTCCACGGGCAGCTGCTGCAGCGCGCGGCTGAGATCGCGCAGGTGGAGCTTCGCGTCGTGGTCCGGGGCGATCGCGACCTGGCCGGCGCAGACGCCATCCGGGTCTTCGATCTCGAACTTGCGATGCCGCAGCTCCGAGTAGTAGCAGTTGCGCAGGATCGTGAACAACCACGCCTTGAGGTTGCTGCCGGACTGGAACTGCTCGCGATTGGTCCAGGCCTTGAGCACGGTGTCCTGCACCAGGTCGTCGGCGCGCGCAGGATCTCCGCACAGCGAGCGGCCGAAGGCGCGCAACGCTGGCAGCAGCGCAGTAACCTGTTCCAGGAATTTATCGTGACCTGCTGTCATGAACCCGCCGGGAGAGGTGGCAGAAGACCGGCACGCAGCCCCATCAGGAGCCACGCTCCTTGTCTTCCAGTTGCTTCAGCAGCGCCTTGAACTCGTCGGGCACCGGCTCGTCCATGACCTCGCTGAACATGCGGCGCAGCCGGTTCGTGAGCCAGTCTGGGACGGGCTCACCGGGATTCGCAGCCGCCGTTTCAGGCGGGTCGCCTGGCTTGATTTTCTCGCTCATGACCATGGATGGGCTCGAACCGGAGCGCCGCGCCGCGCGACGCATGGATTTCGCATGTCGAGCCCGAACGCCCCACGATTGAAAAAGTTCCAAGTCGGAAGGAACCTTTCTCCCCTCTCGCACATACTACAACGGCCATTATCGGCGCGCGCAACGCAGCGCCCATAAAGAATTGAAGGAGTGCCCTCATGGCTTTGGCTCACGCTATTGCCGAACATCTGCCGTATCTGCGCCGGTATGCCCGGGCGCTGTGCGGGACCCAGAAGAGCGGCGACGCCTATGTACGCGCCTGCCTGGAGACCATCGTCGCCGACCCCTCGGTGGTCGGCAGCGACACCACGCCCCGCGTCGCCCTGTATCGGCTGTTCCACAAGCTGTGGGGTAGCGCCAATGTCGACCTGCGCTCGGCGGGCGGCTCCCGCCCGCAAACAGCGGCCGCCGGCGTCGAGAGGAAGCTCGGCGAGCTGACCCCCGCGCGGCGCCAGGCCCTGCTGCTGACCGCGATGGAAGGATTCAACGTCAGCGACACTGCCCGCATCCTTGCGGTGGGCGAAGAGGAAGTGAAACAGATGGTCGCGCAGGCGGTGCGCGAGATCTCCGACCAGCCGAGCACCAAGGTGCTCATCATCGAAGACGAACCGATCATCTCGCTCGACCTGCAGAGCATCGTGCGCGAGATGGGACACACGGTCGCCGCAATCGCGACCACGCGCGACGAAGCCGTGAGCGCGGCGCGCAAGACAGAGCCGGGCCTAGTGCTCGCGGACATCAAGCTCGCCGACGGCAGCTCCGGCATCGATGCCGTGCGCCAGATCCTGAGCGAGGTGCAGGTGCCTATCGTTTTCATCACGGCCTATCCGGAGCGCCTGCTCACCGGCGAGCGGCCGGAGCCGACTTTCCTGGTGACGAAGCCGTTCGTGCCGGAAACGGTGCGCGTGGCCGTGAGCCAGGCGCTGCTCTTCACCTAGAGCAAGGACGAAAAAAACGGGGCCCCACATCCGTGGGCCCCGCTTTCATTGAGTCTGGTCGTCGAAGCGCGTCCGCGCGCTTCAGACAGGTGGACGGCCGCGCAATGCGCCCGCCACGAGGGCGACCAGTGTCAGCACCAGGAAGATGAAGAACAGAATCTTCGCGATCCCGGCTGCCGCACCTGCAATGGTGGTGAACCCGAGCACCGCAGCGATGATCGCCACGATGAAGAACGTCAATGCCCAAGAGAGCATAAAAAACCTCCGTCGCCTTCAGTACAGTTCCGACCGGAAGCCCGGTGCTTCCGCGCTCCTGCCCCGACTCGAAGCTGAAACGCGCCACCATTCATCGGGTTCCCCGCGCTCCCTACGGTTATTCACGGGCATTTGCGTTGCGTGGAACCCTGCTGGATGCGTGCACGTTTTACGGACGTGCCGCGACATCGCCGTTGTCTCTACAGCCTGCTGACCCTGCTGATTTGCGCTTCGTGCGCATCTCCTGCCGCACTTTCTTCTCGCTCGACGCAGTCAGAGCGCGTCAAGGCTCCCGTCGTCACAGCCAAGGGCGCACTGCCGCCGAGCGCAGCGGAGCGCGTCGTCGAGCAGCGGCTCGCAGACCTGCAAGAGAGCGAGCACGTGCGCGAGATGATCGATGCGTTCCGCGAGACCGCGGCCGCGCCGCTCGTCGCCGGCAATCGCGTCAAGCTGCTCGTTGACGGTCCGCAGACGCTCACCGCAATCCGCAACGCGATCGAAAGCGCGCACCATCACGTGCATCTCGAGACCTACATCTTCGCGGACGACGAGATCGGACGCGCACTGCGCGACCTGCTGATCCGCCGCCGCCAGGCAGGCATCGAAGTGCGCGTGCTGTACGACGCTATCGGCAGCGTGACGACCCCGGCGGCGTTCTTCGAGCCCATGCGGCAGGCCGGCGTCGAAGTGCTTCAGTTCCGGCCGCTGAACCCCGCGCGCACGATGCTGTGGAAGCTCAACAACCGCGATCATCGCAAGATCGTCGTCGTCGACGGCCGCATCGCGTTCACCGGCGGCATCAACATCAGCGGCGCGTATGCAAGCGCGTCGACTTCAAGGCCCGGCCCGAAGAGCGGCCAGGACGAAGCGTGGCGCGACACGCACGTCGAGATCGAAGGGCCGGTCGCCGCCGAATTCCAGAAGCTGTTCCTCGAGATCTGGCAGCGCGCGGGTGGGGATCCCGGCGATGCGATGGCGCAATACTTCCCGCCGCTCGCGCCGAGCGGTGCGGAGCTGGTCGCGGCCGTCGCGACCAACGGCGGCGATCGCCACGAGACGACGATTTACGACACCTACACCGCTGCGATCGGCCATACGTCGCGCCGCCTGTGGATGACGCAGGCGTACTTCGCGCCGGATCCGGCGCTGCGCAAGGCGCTGATCGCCGCGGCCCGACGCGGTGTCGACGTGCGCGTGATCGTGCCGAGCTTCAGCGACTCGGCGCTGATCTTTCACGCCTCACGCGCCGACTACGACGAACTGCTGGCGGGCGGAGTGCGCATCTACGAGCAGCGTTACGCGATGCTGCACGCCAAGACGATGGTGATCGACTCCGCGCTATCGATGGTCGGCTCGGCGAATTTCGACATCCGCAGTTTCCTGCACAACAACGAAGTGAACGCGGTGATCGTCGGCAGCGCGTTCGCCGAGCGCATGGAAGCGCTGTTCGAGCGCGATCTGCGCGACACGCGCGAGCTGAAACTGGACAGCTGGCGCAAGCGGCCGTGGCTCGATCGCTTCAAGGAATTCACCAGCAGCCTGTTCTCGTACTGGCTGTAGTCAGCCGAGGAAGCGCGTGAGCAGCTCCGCGGTTTCCTCCGGGCGCTCGTGATGGACCATGTGCCCAGCCCCGCGCATCGTCGCAGTCGTCAGGTTCGCGAAGCTCGCGCGCAGCCGCTCCTCCCCGATCTCCTCGCCCATGCGCTTCGTGAGCTCTGAATCCTCCGCGAACACCAGCAGGAGCGGCGCGACGATCGCACGCCAGCACGCCTCCGCCTGATCGCGCTGATACAGCACGGGATTGACGCGCTTGTGCTTCGCGTCGGCCCACAACTCGACGCGGCCGTCCGCGCCCTCGCGTGCCCACGAGCGCGCGACGAACTCGAGCCGATCCGGCGGCGTGCGCGGATTGCGCCGCGCCAGCACGCGCATGAATTGCTCGTAGGTGTCGTAGGTCGCGAAGCGGCTGCCGTGCTTCACCTCGTCGAGCCATTCCGCGTAACGAGCCGGCGCCTGGTCGGCATTCGTGCGCGGCAAGCCGAACGCTTCGAGGCTCACGACCCTGCGTACGCGCTGCGGCCGCGCGCCCGCGTACAGCATCACTATGTTGCCGCCCATGCTGTGTCCGACCAGATCGAGCGGCGCGTCCGGCGACAAGTGATCGAGCAACGCGTCGAGATCGGCCAGGTAGTCGGGGAACCAGTAGCCGTCGTCCGGGCGCTGTGTGCGGCCGAAGCCGCGCATGTCCATCGCGACCCAGGTCCGCGTCGGCGGCAGCTGGTCGATGACGAACTGCCAGGTCTCGCTGGTATCGCCCCAGCCGTGCACGAGCACGACCGGTCGCGGATCCGCGCCGGGCCAGCGGTAGAGTTGAAACTTGAGTCCGCGCAGCGCGAGCGTCTCGCTCTGCGCCGCGCGGCGGACCCGATAGGTCAAGCTATTGTGTCTGCGGCAGGCGCACTACGCGCGCACCGACGGGACGCGAGCGCTTCTTGGCGGCTTTCTTCTTCGCCGCCTTCTTCTTGCCTGCCTTCCTCTTCTTCATTGCCATGAAATGGCCTCCGATTGTGGTTCACGTGGCGCTTTTCCGGGCCCCGGCGCCGATTTCATTATTACACGCGAGCCGGCCCCTGATGCATGATTGCCGCCCATGAGTTCCGCCCCCGCTGCCGCCGCAACGATCATCGAGCGCGCCCGCGCCCTCGGTCCGCGCGAGCGCTCGCAGTACGTGCGGCACGCGTGCGGCTCGGATGAAACGTTGTTGTCGCAGGTGCTGCTCGGGCTCGGCGAAGACGTTTCGCAGTCCGGATTCTGGGACGAGGTCGCGGCCGGCGAGAGCGACTCGCACGAAGTCGCGGGCGCGCTCGAAGGCACGCGCCTCGGCCCGTATCGCATCGTGCGCAAGCTCGGCGCCGGCGGCATGGGCGATGTCTATCTCGCCGAGCGCGCCGACGACGAGTACCAGCAGCAGGTCGCCATCAAGATGGTCCGCAGCGGCGTGTTCTCGCGCCAGGTGCAGGGCCGGCTGCGGATGGAGCGGCAGATCCTGGCGACTTTGCAGCACCCGAACATCGCACGCTTGCTCGATGGCGGTCGCGCGCCCGACGGCACCCCATACCTGGTCATGGAGTACATCGACGGCGAGCCGATCGATGCGTACTGCGACCGGCGCCGCCTCGCGCCCGAGGAGCGGATCGCGCTCGTGCGCACCGTGTGCACGGCCGTGCAGTACGCGCACCAGAACCTGATCGTCCATCGCGACCTCAAGCCGAACAACATACTGATCACGCCGCAGGGCGTGCCGAAGCTGCTCGACTTCGGCATCGCCAAGCTGCTCGACACGCGTCAATCGGCGCAGACGCTCACGGTCACGCACGCCGAGTACCGCGTTATGACGCCGGCGCACGCGAGCCCGGAGCAGGTGCGCGGCGACGTGATCACGACGTCGAGCGACATCTACGTGCTCGGCGTGCTGCTGTATGAGCTGTTGTGCGGGCGGCGCCCGTTCCATCTCGTCGGCGCGAGCCTGCTGGAGATGGAGCGCATCATCTGCGAGCAGGAAGCGCCCAGCCCCAGCGAAATGAGCGCGCGCACCGGGCGCGAATCGCCGGACCTGATGGCGGACATCGTCGCGTGCCGTTCGACGACCCCGGCGCGGCTGCAGAAATATCTGCGCGGCGACATCGACAACATCGTCGGCATGGCGATGCGCAAGGATCCGGAGCGGCGCTACAGCTCGGCCGAGCAGCTGGCGGCGGATCTGGAGCGTCATCTCAGCGGCAAACCCGTGGTCGCCTCGAAAGACACGTGGCTGTATCGCACGCGCAAGTTCATCGGCCGTCACACGCTGGCTGTTGCCGCGTCGACCGCAGCTGTGATCACGCTCGCGGCTTTCGCGACCATCACGTTCGTGCAGGCACAACGCATCGCGTATGAGCGCGACGTCGCCACGACGGAGCGCACGCGTGCGGAACAAGTCTCCTCGTTTCTCGTCGAGCTGTTCGAGCTCTCCGATCCCTCGCGCAGCCGCGGCAACCAGGTGACCGCGCGCGAGCTGCTCGATATCGGCGCGCGCCGCGTCAGCCTCGGTCTCACCGACCAACCCGAAACGCGCGCGATGCTGCTGGGCACGATCGGCACCGTGTATCAGAGTCTCGGCTTGTACCCGGACTCCATCGCGCTGCTCGAGCAGGGACTGCAATCGCGCATCCAGATTCACGGGCCGCGGCATCCGGCGGTCGCTGAAGCGCTGCGCGAGCTCGGCGATGCGTTGTGCGACCGGGGCGATCTCGCGCAATGCGAAGCGCGCCTGACCGCCGCGCTCGACATGCAGCGGCAACTGCTCGGCGCGGATTCACTCGAGATCGCGCCGACTCTGACCGCGCAGGCGAAGCTCGCGCAGCTGCGCGGCGATTTCGACGCCGCGCAGAAGCTGTACGACCAGAGCCTGCAGATGTATCGCGCGCACGGCAAGGAGCGCACGACCGACGCCACTTCGGTGATGAACGAGCTCGCCGGGTTGTACTCGTATCGCGGCCAGCACGACCAGGCGGAGAAGCTGTATCGCGCCGCGCTCGACATCGATCGGCAGGCGCTCGGCAATGACCATCCGCAGATCGGCATGCATCTGCAGAACCTCGCCGTCGCGCTGCACGAGCAAGGCAAGCTCGAGGAAGCCGCGCCGCTGTACCAGGAGTCGATGCAGATCCTGCGGCGCGTGCTCGGCGAGAACCATCCGCAGACGATCGACGCCGCGGCGAACTACGGCCGCTTCCTGCATCGACGCGGCGAGCTGGCGCGCGCCGAAGAAGTGCTGAGCAAGGTCGTCGATCTCGACCGGCAGGCCCGCGGGCCGCGCCACGCGTTCGTCGCCCACGACCTGGTGAATCTCGGCATGGTGCGCCTGGACACGCAGGAGCAGGCGCAAGCCGAGAAGGACTTCCGCGACGCGCTCGATATCTACGCGGAAACGCTGCCGGCCGATCATCCGTACGTCGCGTCGGCGCTGTCCGGTCTCGGCCGGAGCCTGCTCGAACAGAATCGTCTGAGCGACGCCGAGCAGACGCTGCGACGTGCGAAGGAGATCGCGGCGAAGTCCTTCGCAGCGAACAGTCCGCAGGTCGCAGCGGTGAACAGCTCGTTGGGCCGCGTGCTGATGACGCAGCGGCGCAAGGACGAGGCCGCGCCGCTCCTGCGCGAAAGCTACCCGATCCTGGTGCAGGTGCAGGGCGAGAACGCGGTGATCACGCAGCGCGCGCGGGAAGCGATCGCTCAGCTCGACCGCTGACTCCTACAAGAACATCCTGTAGGCGGGATTCTCGGTCTCTTCCACGTACGCGTATTTCAGCTCCCGCATGTGCAGGTCGAAGTCCACGCTCTCTTCCGGCGGCACTTGCACGCCCGCCAGTACGCGGCCGTGATCCGAACCGTGATTGCGGTAGTGGAACAGCGTGATGTTCCACTGCGTGCCGATTGCGTTCAGGAATTTCAGCAGCGCGCCGGGGCGCTCCGGGAACTCGAAACGGAACAGCCGCTCGTGCGCGATGCCGCGGCCGTGACCGCCCACCATGTAGCGTACGTGCAGCTTCGCCATCTCGTTGTCGCTCATGTCGAGCACCGGGTACCCGGCATCGCGCAATGAGACCAGCAACGCCTCCTTCTCCTTGCGACCCTCCGCCAGACCCAGGCCGACGAACAGCTGCGCCGCCGCGTCGTCGTGGTAGCGATAGTTGAACTCGGTGACGTTGCGCTTACCGAGCATCTCGCAGAAGCGCAGGAAGCTGCCCTTGCGCTCCGGGATCTGCACCGAGACCAGCGCCTCGCGCTGACCGCCGATGTCCGCGCGCTCGGCGACGTGCCGCAGCCGGTCGAAATTCATGTTCGCGCCGCAGTTGATCGCGACGAACTTGCGGTCGCGGCATTGCTCGCGCGCGACGTAACGCTTGATGCCGGCGACCGACAGCGCGCCGGCCGGCTCCACGATCGAGCGGTTGTCCTCGAAGATGTCCTGGATCGCCGCGCAGATCTCGTCCGTGGTCACGGTGATGACCTCGTCGACGTATTCCTGCGCCAGCCGGAACGGCTCCTCGCCGACCCGGCGCACGGCAACGCCGTCCGCGAAGATGCCGACCCGCTCGAGCGTCACGCGCTTGCCCGCCTCCAGCGAGCGGTACATCGCGTCCGCATCCTCCGGCTCGACGCCGATCACGCGGATCTTCGGGTGCAGATACTTGACGTATGCGCCGACGCCGGCGATCAGCCCGCCGCCGCCAACCGCGACGAAGATCGCGTCGATGCTCTCGCCGGGTTGCTGCCGCAGGATCTCCATGCCGATCGTGCCCTGCCCCGCAATCACGTCCGGATCGTCGAACGGATGGATGAAGGTGAGCTGGCGCTCGCGCGCGATTTCCAGCGCGTGCTCGTAAGCCTGATCGTATTCGTCGCCGTGCAGGACCACTTCGCCGCCGAGATCGATCACGGACTGGACCTTGATTCGTGGCGTCGTCTGCGGCATCACGATCGTCGCCGGAATGCCGCGACGCCGGGCAGCGAGCGCCACGCCTTGTGCATGGTTGCCGGCCGAGGCGCAGATGACGCCGCGCTGGGCGATCGTCTCGGAGAGGTGCGCGATCTTGTTGTACGCGCCGCGCACCTTGAACGAGAAGACCGGCTGCAGGTCCTCGCGTTTGAACAGCACGGCGTTGCCGAGCCGGCGGCTGAGCCGCGGCGCGTCTTCGAGCGGCGACTCGATCGCGACGTCGTACACGCGCGCCTTGAGAATGCGTTCGAGATACTCGTGTGACATGCGGATGGGGAGAGATCGGAGAGACGCGGGTACGGTAACATGCGCCGCCAATGAC